>SXNL01000025.1 GCA_005777185.1 Myxococcales bacterium | reverse complement strand
GCGACGGCCGACGCGCGGCTCGTGCGCCGCCCCGTGGAGGATCCGGGCAGCAACCTGGACGCGCTGGCGGAGCTCCGGGTCGTCGTCACGTCGCCCGATCAAGAGCGCGTCGGGCGCCGCTTTTCGTCGCGCGTCGTCGCGCTCATGCTCGCGAGCGTCCCAGGCGTCACGGGCACGGCGCCGCCGGGAGATGCCGCGCCCTTCTCCGTGTACTGGCCGACGACGGTCGCGAACCGTCACGTCCACCACCGGGTGCTCTTCGAGGGGCTCGAGATCGCCGTCGAGGCCGTCGCCGGAAGTCCCGCGCCGCCGGACGCGTTGCCGGCCGAGGTCGGCGCGGCTCCCGCACCCGGCCCGACCGTTCGCGCGCCGCTCGGGGCGCTGTTCGGCGCGCGCTCCGGGGACAAGGGTGGCAACGCCAACCTCGGCGTGTGGGCGAGGACGCCGGAGGCTTACGCGTTCCTGCGCAGCTTCCTGACCGTGGGGCGCCTGCGCGAGCTCCTGCCGGACACGGCAGACTTCGCCGTCGATCGCCACGAGCTCCCCAACCTGCATGCGCTGAACTTCGTCCTCCACGGGCTCCTCGGTGAAGGCGTGAGCGCGTCGGGCAGGGTCGATCCCCAGGCGAAGACCCTGGGTGAGTACCTGCGGGCGCGCTTCATCGACGCACCCGCGCGTCTGCTCGAGGCGCCCGCGCCCGCGTGGATCGGGTACCAGGCGAAGTAGCGCTCGGAGACGCGCCTTCAGCCGACGACGGCGACGACGTCGGCGACCGGACAGAACTGGACCTTGTCGAACGTGTTCCAGTAGCCGCGCTCGAACGTCATTTCCGCGGAAAGCGGCACGCGGCTGGCGTGCCGGGGAAGATCCAGGCCGACTTCGTGATCTCGACCTCGCCTCCCGCTCCGCCCTCGAAGCGGACGGCCCAGCACTTCGGGATCTGCGCGAACGACGTCGCGAGAATCGTCGTCCTGCGACCGCCGGGGCACGTGATGCGCTTCTGTCCGAACCATCCCATGAATCAGCCTCCTCATGTCGCAGCGACGATCTGCGCCCAGACATTCCTCGAGAGCGCCATGGTACGCCCGCGGAGCGGGTCAGCAAGGCGCCCCCTGGTAGGCGCGGCGCCGCGTCGAGCGTGACCTCGCACCCGCCTCAGACCGAAGGCTTCTCGCTCGAATCCCGCGGCGGCTCGAGGAGGAGGCGGGCGGGCGAGTCGAAGAGGAAACGCAGGCGCGCCCGCAGACCTGCACCGCGCCGAAGATCACGGAGCAGCGCGACCCACGGCGAGAGCTGAACGTCGGCGAGATCGCCGGCATCCACCGGCGCCAGCACGCCGTAGGTCGGCGCGGTTGTCTCGACGGTATGGGTGCCGAACAAGCGATCCCACGGCAGCAGCACCTCTCCGTAGTTGCGATCGAGGTACGCAGCGTCCTTGCCGTGGTGAACGCGGTGCACGCTCGGCGTGACGAGCAGTCGATCCAGCACCCCGAGCCGACCGACCAACCGCGTTCTACCTGTGGGGCCGCCAGCCGTTCCGCACGATGACGTTCGGGGTGGGCGTCCTGGCCATCCTCGGCATGGCGATCCACGTCATCCGGGCGACCGTCTGACACGGAGCGCGCCGGGGAGCGCCGACCCCCGGAGCGCGGGCAACGGGCCTTCGTCCTTCACCGGCCGCAGTCGGGGGCGCAGGCGTCCGAGCAGGCGCCCGCCTCCACGGGCTCGCCTGCCGACGTGGCGGGCCGGGTCGGACAGGCCTCCGGTGGAGCAGCCTCGTCGGAGCCGCCGATCTCGTTCAGCAGCGCGAGGGTGCACGAACCCAGGCCCAGCGACAGCAGGGAGATCGCGACCACGAGGATTCGCTGGCCCATCAGGGTCTTGTCTCGGCCGACACCAGGTTCAACGCGCGGGCCCTCTCGCTGGTTCCATCGGGGGGCACCCCGCCCGGAGCCTACACACCCGCGGCGAGCCGGCCCGAGTCACGGGTTCCACACGCACACCGCGTCGAGAGGCTTCCGCACCAGCGCCGGGACCACGGCATCGTCCGCGGCGTAGCCCACCGGGAACAGGATGTACGGCTTCTCGTTCGCCGGCCGCCGCAGGATCCGCGACAGGAACCCCATCGGGCTCGGCGTGTGGGTCAGCGTGCACAGCCCCATCGTGTGCAGCGCGGCGATGAAGAACCCGCACGCGATGCCGACGCTCTCGCGCACGTAGTAGTGCTTGCGGCGCTCGCCGTCGTCGTCGACGCCGGTGCTCTGCTCGAACACCACCACCAGGTACGGCGCGGTCTCGAGGTAGGGCTTGTGCCAGTCGGTGCCCAGCGGCGCGAGCGCGCGCAACCACTGCGGCGACATGCGATGCTCGTAGCTCTTGCGCTCCTCCTCCTCGGCGGCCAAGCGGATCTCGCGCTTGCGCATGGGATCGTCGATCGCCACGAACGTCCAGGGCTGCATGTGCGCGCCCGAGGGAGCTGTCGATGCGGCGCGGATCGCCCACTCGATCGCCGCCCGCGGTACCGGCTCGTCGCTGAAGTGACGCACGCTGCGGCGTCCGTCCATCGCCTCGAAGAAGGCGCGGCCTCGGCCGATCATGTCGTCGGGGGCGATGCGCGCGGGGCGATAGGGCACGAACGGATGGGCGTCGTTCATGCCGCCAGCCTACCGAGCCCAGCGCCGATGCGGTACTCCGAGCGACCTTCCCGACGCACGCCTCACGAAGCCGCCGCTACGTACGAGGGATGGTTCCAGCTGGCCTGGAGCCGTGACCTCGAGCGGGGCCAGCTGAAGAAGATCCTGGGTGTCCTCGGCCAGTGCGGTGGGAACCAGACGGCGGCGGCGAAGGCGCCGGAGATTTCCCCGAGGTCGCTCGTGAAGCGACTGGACGAGTGGGGAGTTCCGCGGCAGAAGAAGGGGAGGCTGAGGATTCGGCGCGACGGTCGGGCTGGAAGCGATCCTCCAAGAGCGCAGCGTTTCGATCGCGCGGCTTGCAGCTGATCTGCCGGTGCGCGGACGGGATCTTGGCCGCGGGGGTCGCGGTGATCGTATCCGCGTAGGGTCCCCAGAAAGGGCGACGGCCCGGTGTGGAGCACCGAGCCGTCAGGACGCCGCGTCAACGGCGTCCAAGTCTCGACCTTCATCTCATGCCACGTCGAGCCGCGTCCAGTTCTCGGGGACGGGGCGCGCGATGGTGGAGCCGTTCGAGCGCGAATGTCCGATCTGTCACAAGGCGGACTGGTGGTGCCAGCCCTGCCGCAACGGGACGCGGTACTGCTCACCGGCATGCACGAAGGCGGCCCGGAGGGAGTCATGCGGGCGGCCGGCGCGACGTACCAGGACAAGCTCAAGGGCCGGCGCAAGCACGACGCCCGGCAGCGCAGCTACCGAGCACGCTTGGCGGGAGTCCAGAAAGCTGCGCTCGATGTGACGCATCACGCGTTGCCGGCGAGCACGCCGTCCGTAGAGATGACCACACGCGAGACGCACGAGCCCACCACGCCCACCACCTCTGGATGGGGTTCTACGGCAGCTTCGCGGAGCTGCGCCGCCGCAACTTCCACACCGAGGTCTCCTGCCCGAAGTGCGCGGCGCCCATGCGGCTCCGCGCGCTCGTCACCGACCCGAGGTCCATCAAGCGGTACCTCCGCGGCATCGGGGAACCGACCGACCTCCCGCCCCGCACCCCAGCACGGGGTCCCCCGTACTGGCAGAGCCGCGTCATGCGCGGGCGGGCCGGGTTCGTGGAGAACGGCGAGTCAGCACCCTGACGCGCGGGTTCCGGGAAGGTCCCTCGTCGTCCCTCGTCAGGGACTCCCCAGGGGCGTCGACGAGGCTGGAGCGGTGCACGTCGCCCCCACGGTTTTCGAGGGCGAACGTCCGCCCGGAGCGCTCAAATCAGGGAAAGCCCACGAGCGTCCGTGCGCTCGGACGCCGCCTGGCGACCCCCGGCGGGCGAGGTCAGCCCGCGCGGAAGGTGCCCCTCGACTCGCTCGGGGGCGCCGGCCCCGTTCAAATGCCGCTTGTACGAGCTACACGCCTCCGGCGCAACCACCTGCATCACCACCACCGCACGCCGCGCGCGAACCACGGCGTGACGACGCCATTCTGGGACCGGATCGTGGGCACACACCAGCCTCCGGAACGCCTGCGCGTGCCGCGCCGGAGCGCGCCGCCGTGGCTCGTCGGCGCCGATGGCCTCGTGCGGCCCGAGCTCTCCGTGGACTACCGAGTTCGTGGGGGCCATCGCGCGCGAGGATCGGACCGGGCCAAGGGCGCCATCGGGTATGCTCCGCTCCGATGACCGCGTCGGCGCGTGACGAGCAGCTCGCTGGGCTCGAGGAAGGGGGGCGCCCGCTCGTCGACGCGCTGACCCGGGAATCGACGGGCATCGTCCTCGAGGGGCGACTCGGCGCGGGCGGCATGTCGGCGGTGTTCCTCGGACGTGTCGCGCCCGGAGCCCGGAGCCGCGAGCTCTCGCCACGCACACCCGAGCTCGTCGCCGTGAAGGTGGTGCTGCCGACGACGGCCGCCACGCTGGCGAGCATCGGGCTCGAGGCTCGCGACTTCGTGAAGAAGGAGGTGCTCGCGCTCTCGAAGGTGATGGAGCGCTCCCCGTCGACGCCCCACGTCATCGGCTTCTACGGGAGCGGGGAGCTCGACGTCGCGTTGCGCGGCGCGGTGGTCCGCCTCCCGTGGATGGCGATCGAGCTCGTCGATCCCGCGGGTGAGGGCGCGTCGCTGGAGGACCGCGTGCTCGTGTCGGGCGGGCTCCACCCGGATCGGGCGCGACGGCTGATCCGCGGCGTCTGCGACGGTGTCTCGGTCCTCCACGCGGAGGGGATCGTCCACCGCGACATCAAGCCCGAGAACGTCCTCGTCGCGGGTGACGTCGCGAACGAGGTGCCCAAGCTCTCCGACTGCGGCATCGCGCGCCTGTCCGGTGTCCACGTCGTCACGCTCGCGGCGGCGAGCGCGGAGTACGCCGCCCCGGAGCAGCTTGCCAGCGTGCACGGGGAGGCGAACCCGACGATCGGTCCGTGGACGGATGTGCACGCGCTCGCCGCAGTCGTGTGGTTCGTCCTCGCGGGCGGCTCGTGGTGGGAGGCCACGGAGGCCCTCGGTGACCGCACCGGCTGGACGCGCGGGCGCCGGGCCTCGCTCGCGAACGCCCCCGCCCTCCACGCGGCGCTCCGGGCGGACGGGGATCTCCTCGGGCGCCTCGACGCGGTCCTCGCGCGGGGCGCGTCGGCCCGGATCGGAGGCGCCGCGCTTGAGGCGGGTCGGGGTTCCCGTGCGCACGCGATCTACGAGCGCCGGCTCCCGCTGTTCGTGCCATCCGAGCCGCGGTACGAGTCGGTCGCAGAGCTCGCGGACGCCCTCGCGCCGCTCATGGATCGCCTCGTGGGGATTGCGACGAGAGGGACGCTGCCCTCGGCCACGGCGCGACGCCGACCCACAAGACCCATCGCCCCTCTCCGCGTGGACGCGACGCGCGCGTTCCTGAGGCCCGACGCCCGGATCTCGCTCGCGCTCGTCCAGCGAGATGGCCGGATCCTCGCGCGCTCGGGGCGGCGCCTGTTCTACGTGATCGACGGGCGGCCCACGCCGGTCCAGGTGCCGCCCGAGCACGAGGCCACCCTCGTCGGCGCAACGGCCGTGCTTCCGCTGCCACGCGGCGGGTTCGGTATCGTGGGGCCTGACGGGGTCCTCGCGTTCTCCCAGGGAAAGGCGACGATGCACGCGATGCCCGCGGGGGCGGGCGCTCCCGCCGCCTGGTACGCTGATCGCCACGCGCTCGTCCTCGTGACCGAGGAGCGGGACGGGAGCGACGGACCGGAGATCTGGAGCACCACCGATCCGTCGAGCTGGAGCGACCCCATGCCGGTCGACGCCATGAACGGTACCGCGGTCGCGGTCGTCCGCGCGCACGGCGGCGTCGTGATCGTAGGTCGGGCGAGGCGCGCGGACAGGTGGCGCGCCTTGTACCTCGCCGGCGACGGCCGCACGAAGGTGTTCTCGCCAGCGCCCGGGCACGTGGGCGCGCTCACGCGCGTGGTCGCGGTCCCCGCGCGGGACAGCTACGCCGCCGGGCCACTCGGCGTGGTCCGGCTCGGGCCACGCGATCACGTCTCCGCGACGGAGGAGGTCGACGTCGCGGAGGATCCCGTCGCGATGGCGGTCGATCCCGCAGGTGTCCCGTGGCTCCTCTTGCCGCACGCGCTCCTGCGGCGCCACGACGAGGACTCCGGGCCACGCTGGCGCGTGTACCTCGAACGGCCCGTGGCGGATCCGCCCTTCGTTGCGTTCGAGGCCACGCGATCGGCGATCCGCATCATCGACGCTGCCTCGGCGGTCGTCGACGTGGTCCCGGTCGACTCCGACGGCTGGTCGGCCGACGACGCGACGGCGTTCTGAGGCTCGGTCGTCCCGTCAGCGGGGCGGCTTCGCCCGACACGCGTCGCGCTCGGCCTTCACCGTGGCGAGATCGCGTCGCGCCGTCGCGAGGTCCGACGTGGTCTGCCCGAGCGCCGCCTCCGCCTTTGCCTTCGCCGCGGCCACCTCTTCGCACCGAGCCTCCGCTGCCACGCGCTTCTGGCGCTCCGCCTGCGCCAGCTCCTCGATGGCGTTCGCGTGTGCCACCGCGCCGGCGCGTGTGTTGCCAACCGCCGTGAGCGCGGAGATCGACTCGCGACGCCTCGCCGCGGTGTCGCTCACCCAGAGCGCGGTGCCCGCCGCGGCCCCGCCCAGCACGGTCAACACGGCCGCGCTCACGAGGACGCGCGCGCGCCGCTGCACGCTCCGCGATCTGCGGAGGAACTCCCGCGCGCCGGTGGACAGATCGGCACCACGCTCGGCGAACGCGGCCCGCTCGAGCTGCCGGCTCTTCCACAGGCGCTCCTCCTCGCGCCCGCCCTCCGCCCAGAGCGCCGCCGCGCCCTCGATCTCCTCCGCGATCTCGCGCTGCGCGCGCACGTCCCGCATCCAGCCGGCGAGGCGGGCCCACGCGACGAGCAGCGTCTCGTGCGCGACCACGAGCGCGTCGTCACCCTCCGAGAACAGGACACGCTCGCGCTCCAGCGCATCGACGAGGGCGGCTGCGTCCGGGTGACCCGCCGCGCCGACGACGGCCACCCGGCTCCGGGGCCGGCGGGTACCGCGCGCGGTCGTCAGGTCGACGAGGGCGCGCCGCACCGCGTCCTCGCGCGCGCGATCTCCCTCGCACGTGCGGGCGAAGGCCGCCTCCGCGTGCCGCTCGAGCGCGCCCTCGACACCGCCCATCTCGTCCAGGGCGCGCTTCGTCAACACCCGGCGCTGTACGTCTCGCGCCTGCCACATGGAAGCCAGGGCGAACTGCACGAGCGGCATCGCGTCCGCCGATCGCGCGACCGCGGTGACGAGCGCTGCGCGCACGTCATCGCTCTCGAAGCCATGGCCGTAGGCCGCCAGGGCCTCGTCGATGACCGCGCCCCACGCCGACGGCGCGATCGGGGCCACCAGCAGCGCACCCCGCGCGAGCCCCGCGCCGAGACCCTCGACGGCCAGCAGGGGATCGAGGAGATCGCGGCGCACCGTCGCGACGACGCGGACCCCAGGCAGCGGCCGCGCGGCCGCCGCCTCGACGAAGCGGGCCAGGTGGTCGCGTGATCCCGGGGCGCTCGTCGTGACCAGCTCCTCGAGCTGATCCACGAGGACGGCGACGCCTCGGCCCGTGTCCTCGGCGCGCCTCGACAGGGCGAGGACGATCTGATCCGGGGCCACGTCGGCGCCCACGCCGTGCGCCGACAGCGCGCCCGCGAGGCTCTCGCGGGCGTCCGCTCCCGGCGAGAGGGTCACGGAATCCCATCGCGCCGGCCAGCTCCCGAGCGCTCCCTCCTCGATCGCGGGCAGGACCGCTGCGCGCGCAAGGCTGCTCTTGCCGCTGCCCGAGGCGCCCACGAGGACGCAGAGCCCGCGCGTGCGGAGCACCTCGAGTGCGCCCGCGAGCTCGACGCTGCGACCGTAGAACACGTCGCGATGCCCCGCCTCGAAGCGCCCGAGCCCGCGGAAGGGTCCCTCGTCCTCCGGGGGGCGCGCGCGGGCGGATCCGCGCGCGGCCCGCCGCAGCCGCTCGAGCTCCGCGACCACCAGGTCGGCCGAGCGCGGCCTGCCCGAGCGCGACGGGTCGAGGAGCCGGTCCACGAGCGCCGCGAGATCGTCCGGCACGTCGGGCACGAGCGATCGCACGGACGGCGCGGCCACGCGTCCGTCGATGACGTCGCCGCGCAGACCGCCGAGACCACGCAACGTCGCGGCGGCGCGCGCGGGCAACGCGCGGGTGAGGGCCTCGTAGAGGGTCGCGCCGAGCGCGTAGAGATCGCTCTCGTGCGTCGCCGGCGAGCCCTCGCGGACGCACACGGGATCCATGTAGCCGACGGTGCCCGAGAGCGCGTGCCCCGTTTCGTCCAGCGCTCCGTCAGCGGTGTAGTCGGCCAGCAGAGAGTGTCCGTCGCCCGCGGCGATCGCGAGCGGGAGATCATCGACGATGCGGACCTCGGCGCGCGGCGGCCCGGCCGTGGCGAGGCCCAGCGCGATCCCGAAGTCGATGAGCTTGTACGCCCCGTTCGACTCGACCACGTTGGCCGGCTTCACGTCGCGGTGCACGAGCCCCGCTCGGTGCACGGCGGCGAGGGCGGAGGCCAGCGCGATCCCCAGGTCGAGCGCGTCGCGAACCTCCAGCGTACCGTGTTCGGCGAGGCGCTGTGAGAGGGAGACACCCTGTACGTACTCCATCGCCAGCCCCAAGGTCCCCGTCGCGGGATCGGAGGCGAGCTGGTGGAAGCGCACGATGTTGGGGTGCTCCACGCGACAGAGCGCGCGCGCCTCTTCCACCACCCGCGCCGTCTCGGCCGACGACGTGGGGACCATGCGCGCGGTGCGCCGCCCCGACGCGGCGCCGCCGAAGAGCTTGACGGCCACGGTGCGGAGCTCGCGCCCGTCGAAGACCTCCGTCGCCAGGAAGACCGGGGCGAAGCCGCCGCGGCCCAGCGGGCGATCGAGGCGGAAGGGGCCGATGGAAGGAGGCAACGCCTCCACCCCACCGGGGAGGTTCATTCCTGGCCCACGATGAGATCCTTCGACCACACGCTCCCGACGACGTGGGCCGAGGGGTCCGTCGAGCCCGGGTTGAAGCTGGCGAGGGCGTGGACGATGAACCAGTCTTCGTTCTGGGCGTTGGGACCCCAAACGACGGGCGTACCGCCGTTCGTGATGATGACGCCCTTGCACGCCGGATCGCACCCGGGCCGGTTCGCCACGGTCGTGTATCCGAACTCGACCGGGCCGGTTGCGCTGACGTTGATGGAGCTGAACGACATGTTGGGCTTGCACACGGTCAGGTCGCACGGGGCCCCCCAGCCCACCTTCCTACCGCCGGGGTTCTTGGTGGGATACGTGAAGTTCTTGTTCACGCCCAACGAGATGTCAGCGTAGTAACCGATCTCCGCGTAGTACGTGGTCTGGGCCGCTCGGATGTTGCCCACGAGACCGGTGGCCTCGGCGAAGCGGCCGTTGTCGACCACCCTCCGGTAGCCGACGACCCCGAGGATGGCGAGGATGCCCACGATGACCACGACGGCGGAGATCTCGATGAGCGTGAGGCCGCGGGAGCAGCGCAGATCCGGGCGCCGGGCGCTCAGTAGATCACGGCCATCGTTCTTCGCCAGCGCGGAGAAGCTCGCTCGCAGTCGGTCCACGGTCATGTGGTGGAAGAGCGCGGTGAACCGCATCCTCTTGTCCCTCTCTGCTGGTTGACGCACCCGCTCCAGCGCACTTGGCGCGCGTTCATCCCGACTCGATCCCTGTCCCCGGGGGAGAGTGCGTCACCCTGGAGCCTGCGACGATCGACGTTCCCTGATCCGAGCCGTGCTCACATCGACGCGAGGTACGCCGTGACGCCGGCGAGGAGCCCGAGCGCGCCGAGGGCGACCGTCCTGAGGACGGACAGCCGGCGTCCCTCGGCGACGATCTGCTCGAGCAGCCCCGCCTCGCTGCCCGCGTAGACGAGGAGCGGCCCGTCCTGCCCGCCGAGGGTCGGCGCGCCGCGCACCGAGCGATAGCCGCGGTCGCTCGCCTGCATGTCGAGGGTGACGACCTCTCCGAGGATGTACAGCTGCTCGCCCGGCATGATGAAGCGCTCCTCGACCGTGTAGTGTTTGTGGCGATCGTGCCGCTCGAGCTTCGGGTATCGCGCGAGGATCCTCGCGTCGTCCCTCGTCGTGAGGACGTCGATGTCGGAGACCGCGAGCCGCATCTCGGGGCGGCCCTCGCCGCTCTCGTCGGTCACGGAGAGCTTCTTCGGGACGCGCTCGCGCACGTGCTCGACCGTGCGCGCGTTCTTGCCGTCCTGGTAGGTCTCCTTGACCACGGTCTCCAGGTACACGACCCCGACCCCGTCGGCGATCCGCTCCGCCGCGACCTCCTCCGTGGCGCGGACCGACAGCTCGACCGTGCTCGCGCGCGTGTCGGCGAGCAGGCTGCGCGGCGTCGACGCGATCGGGCCGATCGCCGCCCGGAGGGTGGTCGTGCGGCGCCAGCAGATCCACGCGAAGAGCGCGAGGAGCGCAGCGACCAGCACGGCGACGACGTACCCGCCCCGCCCGTACGCGTACGTGCTGGTGTGATCGTGGCTGGCGCGCAGGCAGATGTTCACGATGAGCCCGGCGAGCGGGAGGGCCGCGGCGACGCCGGCCGCCACCACGAGCGCCCGGCGCGTCTTCCTCTTGCCGGCCCGCCTCGACAGCGCCTCCGTCAGCGGCTGCCGGTCGACGCTGAGGGGCGCGAGCCCGAGGAGGAGCGCGGCGATCGCTCCCGCGAACCCGTAAAGGGCGTCGTTGGAGGCCTCGTCGGTCGCGGCCTGCGCTGTGCCGTCACCCACGAGGAGTGCCCAGGACCTGTCACCCGGGCACGCGACGAGCTCTCCCGTGTCGCCGGGCCGGGGCGAGACGCACCCGATCACGCTCACGCGCTCACCGTCGCGAAAACACCGCTCGCGGACGCGGTGCGGGTAGAAATTGTCGAAGTCGGTCCGCCTCATGCCAGCGATCCCGTGGCGATCGGCGAGCTCCGTCCATGCGCGCTCGCGCGAGGAGAGGATCCCGAACGACGTCGACGGCTCGCGCGGGTAGATCGTGAGGTTGCTCCGCGCTCGAGCACTCCGTGCGAGGAGGTCATCGAGCCGACGACCGCCCAGCAGCTACTCTTGCCGCACTTCTGGTAGCGCTCGTGCCACACTTGGCAGGCGGGCTCGAACGCGTCACGCTTCGAGACCCTGACGGCCTCGAGGACGCCTGACGCTCGCACGGTGCGGATCGCGGCGGACGCATCGGACCCACGCAGGAACCTCGAGCGGCTCGTCGGACCGAGCACTTCGCTCCCGGCGCGCCAGAGCAGGAACGCGGCGCCGGCGAAGCAGGGCACCGCGACCGCCCGCCAGACGAAGCGGTACCTCCCTCGCCGGCGGGCCATCGGGTGATGGATCTCACCTCCGCGCCGACGGGGCCAAGGGAACGGCGAGCGGCGCCGCAACCTGGCCGTCGAGCGCGGACGACTCGGACCTCCTCGACGGGACGATCCGCGAGCGCAGCTTGCTGGCGGCCGCGAGCGCGGCGGTGCCCGTGCCGTCGGTGGACCCGCTCGGGCCCGATCCGGCCAGCGTCTTCACCACGCCGGCGGGCGTCTTCCCCCTCGGTCGTCCCCCCCTCGCCGAGAGGCTGCCGTTTGACGTGTACGACATGCCGTACAAATCCTCGGAGGAGGTTGGCCGTGGCGAAGACAGCGAAGCGAGAGGCGAAGACGGAGCGGCTCGAGCTCAGGGTCGCTCCCTCGGTGAAGAAGGTCATCGAGCGGGCCTCGGCGGTGTCTGGCCTCGCGGCGGGTGACCTTGCGTACGCGGGAGCGTGCCGCATCCTCGCGGATCACCAGCTCATGACGCTGCAGGCGGGGGATCGCGAGGCCTTCCTCGATGCCCTGAGCAACCCGCCCCCGCCGGCCGCGCGCCTCGTGGCCGCGCTCCGCAGGCGCCAGGAGCTCGCTCGCTGAAGCCGGGCCGCACTCCTCTTCGTTTCGAGCCGCTTGGTCCGCACGATCGGGGCGCGTTCCGCTGCGGTGCGGCCGCGCTCGACAACCGGTTCCGCACCCGCGCGGGGCAGGACCAGCGACGTCGAATCGCCCAGGTCTTCGTGGCGGTCGACGTGGATGGCGTCGCCGGCTTCTACAGCCTCAGCATGTTCGCGGTCGCGGTCGCAGACATGCCCGAGCTCCTGCGGAAGAGGCTGCCGCGCTACGACGCCATTCCGGCGCCGCTCATCGGACGCCTCGCCCGTCACGAGCGCCTGCGCGGAGAGCGGATCGGTGAGCTCCTCGTGGCTGACGCGGTGACACGCGTGCTCGCCGTGACTGGCTCGATCGCCGCGTACGCCATCGTCGTCGACGCGAAGGACACGCGCGCGCGTGCCTTCTACGAGGCGCTCGGGTTTCTGTGCTTTCCTTCCCGGCCGGACAGGCTGTTCTTGCCGACCGCGACGGCCGCCGCGGCGATGACGAAGGCCGTCACGGGCTGACGGCGCCGCCGCCATCGTCGATTCGCCCGTGCGCTCGCCGAAGGACGTCGATCGGCGCGACGCCGAGCCATCGCCCTTTCGTCCGGACGGCGGGCACGTGAGCGTCACCTTCACGAGGACGCTCCGCGCGCTCCGTGAGCGTGGCGCGCCCGCTCGCCCTCACCGCATCAGCCCCGTCAAGAGCGCGATCAGGCGACCCCCGAGCTCGACGCACCGCACGGACGCCACCCTGTCGGCGTCCCCGAGCAGCGCGGACAGCTCCACCGCGGCGACGACCTCCGTGGCCTCCCCCCGCGCGATCCCGAACACCCGCGCCTTGTCCGCGCGCGACACCCGACCCACCGCCTCGACGATGTTGAGCACCGACCCTTTCCCTGCCCGCAGCGCCTCGTCCCGCAGCTTCGCATCGCTGATCCTGGCCTCCTTCACGGCGAGCACGAGCTCCACCGCGACCTGGTACGCGACGTATCGATGGTGAGGAAGCACCACGTCCCTGTTCAAATGCCGCTTGTACGAGCCACACGCCGTCGCACGCGCCGCACTGCGCGAGGCACGCGCTCGTCGTGGGACAGTAGGCGCCCGTGGGGCACGTCCCCGCCGCGTCGGCGGAGCTCGCCGCGCCGCCGCCGTCGGGCGCACGATCCGTCGCGCCCTTCGGCCCGCCGTCGTCGGCGTCCTCGCGTGTCGGCGAAGAGGGCGACGCGGGCGACTCCTTTCCGCCCGCGAAGGTCGTGCACCCCACGAGGGCCAAGGGCAGCCCCCACCCGCCACCCCAACGCTCCCCGCCGCCGCGCATCACCGGACAGCGTACCACCCGGACCGCGTCGTCGCGATGCCTACGCCTCGATCACGTACCGATCGATGCCGCCACGATCCGTGAACGGCGTTCAACTTCCTGGGGCCGACCCCGCGCGGAGGTGCTCGCGAGCCCCGCACGAACGTCCCGCACGTGGTACTAGCTTCGCCGTGTGAAGGGCCTCCGTATCGTGCTCGCGATCGCGCTCAGCGCAGCGGGATATGCCCTCCTCCTCCAGCTCGCGATCGTCCCCTGGCACGACGTGATCGTCCTCCCGTTCGTGCTCTGGGGGGGGGCCAGGCTCGCGGCCCGGGCGCCGCCCGGGTGGCGGTCGCCGATCCTCGCGCTCCTCGGCTTCGGTGTGCTCGTCGCGGCGCTCCTCGTCGTGTGGCGCGCCGGGTTCGCCGGGCGAAACGCCGTCTTCGCGGGCCTGTACCCGTTCGCGGACGCGGGCGGGCAGTACGCCGACGCGCTCCGCGTCGCGCACGGGGCGGACATGAACGGCGCGTGGGCGCGCCGGCCGATCCCGCTCGTGATCCTCGCGGCGCTCCTCCGCGTGGGCCTGTCGCTCCGCGCGGTGATGTTCCTCCTCGCGCTGGCATGGGCCGCGTCCGCCGCGCTGCTCTCGGCCGAGGTGTGGCGCTCGCACGGTCGGACGGCCGCCACGGTCGTCCTCGTGCTGTCGATCCTGTTCGCGCGCCGGTACGTCGGGTTCGTGCAGAGCGAGCAGGTCGGCGGGCCGCTCGGCTTCGTCGCGCTCGCGCTCCTGTGGCGTGCGGCGTCGCTCGAGCGATCGGGCGCGGCGTGGTGGACCACGTTCCTCGGCGGGATGTCCGTGCTCGCGCTCGCGCTCCTCGCGCGGCCGGGGCCGCTCTTCGTGGTCCCTGCCCTCGCGCTCTGGGCCGCGCGGCGCGAGACCTCGCGCGTGCGCATGGCGAAGCTCGTCGCGGCGAGCACGGCCGTCGTCGCGCTGGGGGTGGGCGTGCAGGAGCTCCTGCTCCGGAGGCTCTCGCCGCTCGGCGCTGGCAACTCGGATCTCCCGGGGGTCGCGTACGGCCTCCTGCACGGGGAGGGGCACCTCCACCTCTTCGAGCGGCACCCCTACATGCGCTCGCTGTCGCAGCCGGAGCGGTGGAGCGCGCTATGGACGCTGGTGCGCGGCGAGCTCGCGGAGCGGCCGTGGCTCCTGCCTGCGGCCCTCGCGAGGAGCGCCGCCTCGTACGTGGTCACGCCGCAGGGGTTCTTCGGGTTCGTGTGGAACAACCCGGACGACGCGGTGCTCGAGGAACGCGCGGTCGTCGAGCGCGCGATCGCGACGTGGGGCCCGCTCGGGCCGATCCGTCACTGGGCGGCGGAGCTCGGGTGGATCAGCGTGATCGAGGCGGTCGTGATGGCCGCCGCGGCGATCGCCTTCGTCGGGGCGGTGATCGTCGTGCTGGCGCGATCGTGGCGTGCGTCCACCGATCCCCACGCGACGATGCTCCGCCACGTGCTCGTGGGCGCGCTCGTGTCGCTGCCGCTCCTCCCGCCCTGGATCACGGAGGGCGCCCAGATCCACGCCGCGATCCACGGCGCCTGGATCGCGGCGGTCGCGGTGGTCCTCGTCGGCCGCCCGATCGAGCGCGGGCTCCCGCCGGCGCGCGCGTGGTCCCCGGCGATCCTCGTCGCGGCCGCGATCGGCGCCGCGTCCCTCGTCGTGCTCTCGTCCCCCTGGCCACGCGCGGACGCCGCCACGCGCTGCGGTGCGGACGAGGCGCACATCCACCACGTGATCGCTGGGTCGCGCGTCACCCACGACGACCTCGACGAGGTCGAGCGGAACCTCGCCGTCCTCCGCAAGCGCGACCGCCACGTCGCGGACGCGATCGACGTCCTGTTCCAGGAAGAGAGCGCGATCGTGTCCACGTACGACGCGTGCACCGACGAGGCCGTGTACCTCGTGGGCGACGCGATCGCGATCGGCGCCCTCGGACCGCGCGCCCCGCTCCGCACCCGCCGCGTGGGGCCGCCGCCTATCCGCCGGCTGGAGTGAGCTACTTCTCGACCGCCGCGCGGAGCGGCGTGCACGAGACCGTCACCAGCGCGCAGCCGCGAGGAGGCCCCGCGGCCCCACGGCAAACGTGACTCCCGCGCCCGGCGAACGCTCTGCCCTGGCCGGAGCCGACGGCGCCGTGACGTGGAGCACGATCCCGCCGGTGAGCGCGGCGGTGCCGAGGCCCGTGAAGAGCAGCGCGAGCGTCTGCGAGCGCGAGGCGTCACCACGGAGATCGAGGCCGCGCGGGTCGCAGCCGTTTGCTCGCGTCGCAGAACGGAGCCGACTCGTCGAGCGAGGAGCGCGTCTTCAGCGCGAACACGCCGGCTGCGCCGAGGCCGACGACGCCGAGGGCACCCACGCCGACCGCGAGGATGCGTTGGTTGCGACCCGGCGCCGGATCGGCTGGAGCGGCGTCCTTCGGGGGGACGGGTCGATCCCGAGGTGGCACCGGTGACCCTGGCCGGGTGAGCACGACGCGCTCGCGCCGGTTGCGATCTCCCTCCCTGAGCACGATCTCCCGGGTGACGCGCGGGAACCCCGCGCCCTCGAGGACGGCGGTGTGAGCGCCGGGATCGAGCGGGATCGGCCGCGCCGCGGCGTCCGCCGGTACGGTGACGCCGTCGAGCTGGAGGGTGAACCTCGCCACGTCGGCGCCCGCCTCATCCTTCACCTCGACGATCAGCGTCGGAAGGACGCGATCGATGTCGTTCACGCGCTCCACGCAGTCCGCCTGGTTCATCGCAGGGCAGGTGGTCTGCGAGCACTGGATGAACTGCTGTCGGGCCTGGACGAGCTTCCCCGCTCTCCGGACCACCTGTCCGTTCTCGTGGGCCGAGAAGCACGCGTCCGTCGGATCCGCGGAGGCGGGCGCCACGGCCAGCAAGATCGCGACGCCCAGCGCTGTCCCGAGCGCCCGTCGGCCATCCTGCGCGGGCCATCGCCTCACTTGACGCACTCCCGCTTGAAGATCTTGTCACCCTTGTCGTCGAAGAAATACGGCGGGTTGCAGTTGACCTTCTGCGCTGCGGAGGGTGACGACGTCGCCGACTGCGACGGCGCGGCGGAAGGCGCGACGGCCGCGTGCGATCCCGGCGTGCGTGCGGTCGCCGACGTGAGCGCCTTCGGAGATGACGCCACGTGCGGCGGGGCCGCGGTCTGGCTCGACGATGGGCCGGGCGCGGTGGCCGTGATCGGCGGATCCGCGACCGTCCCCGGGTGCGAAGGCGCCGGGATCGTCACCGAGGTCGTCGTCGAGGGCGCCCCGTGGGCTGCCGTCTTCGCCGCGTCGTGCGACCCTCGCAGACCCACGAGCTGGATCGCCAGGCCAGCCGTCATCGCGCCGACGACGGCGAGGCCCCCCACGATCGCCACGAGCGGCGGCCGCCGGCGTGCCGGGAGCACGGGGAGCGTGCTCGAGATCGGCACGTCCGTGACGCCGCCCAGGATGCCTGCAGGCGACGGCTCGCTCGAGTCCAGCGTTGGCTTGGAGGCCATCGCCGGCGCGCGTGGCCTGCAGCACGCCGTCGGGCCCGCAGACCCGCACGGTGGGCACGGGCTCGCCCAGCGCCTCGGAGAGGCCCGCGAGCAGGGCCGACGGGGACTCGAACCGCTCCTGTGGGACCTTCGCCGTCGAGCGCGAGAACCACGCGTCGAAGGCGGGCGGCAGCGAGACCGATCGGGCCTCGGCGCGACGGCTCGCCGGGTCGACCGCGCCGTCGAGGACCTTGCCGAAGAACGGATAGAGGCCCTCCGCGGTGCTCGCCTCCCGCTGCCAGTAGGCCTCCCCGCGAGGAGCGTGTACGCGATGTGTCCGAGGGCGTAGAGGTCGGCGCGCGGCCCGATGCCGGCGTCGCCCTTGATCTGCTCCGGCGCCATATAGAGCGGCGTCCCGAGCGACCTCGTCCCCTTCGCGGCGGAGCTCTGCGCGACCACCTTCGCGATGCCGAAGTCGAGCACCTTCAGGCGCGGCGAGCCATCGTCGCGGAAGGTGACGAAGAGGTTCTCGGGCTTGAGATCGCGGTGGACGACGCCCGCGGCGTGGGTGCGGGCGAGGGCGAGGGCGGCCTGGTGGAGGAGCGTCACGACCTCGGAGGGCGGCAGAGACCCGCGCTTCTCGAGGACGGCGCCGAGATCGTCCCCCATGAGGAGCTCCATCACGAGGAAGGGCGCGCCCGTCGCGGGGTCCACCCCCGCGTCGAAGGTCTCGACGATGTGCTCGCTGTGGATGTCGGAGGTGACCGTCGCCTCGCGGCTGAAGCGCGCGCGCAGCTCGGGATCGCTGACGATGCTCGGCAGCATGAGCTTGAGCGCGCGCCTCCGGCGCGTGCGGTGATCGAGCACCTCGTACACGGCGCCCATGCCGCCCGCCTTGATGCAGGAGAGCACCTCGTAGTGCGTGTGGAACCGCGCCCCGATCCGGAGCACGCTCATCTCCGCGCCCGGTCCCGCCACCATGATCGGACGGTATCCCCTCGGGAGGTCCGCGTGAAGTGCCTCCGCGCCGAGACTACTCGCAGCTATCGAAGCCGGCGTCGACGTCGTCGGGACAGCGGGCTGGCCCGGGCGGCGGCTTCCACACGCGACCCATCTGCGCTGGGGTCGCCTCGATCGAGATGGCGGTCGAGATCGCGTTGCACGGGACGCCCGTCAGATCCTGTTTCGGATCGAGCGCGAGGTCGAGCGCGCCGCAGAGGACGGTCTTCACGTGCTTGTAGGTCTCGGTACCCCGGCAAAGCCATTCGCTGGAGATGCCGACGGAGCGCAGGCCACCCAGGAACTCGCCGATGCCGAAGCGGCCGGCGTACTCGCCATCGAACGAGAACCCAGAGCCGGAGGCCGATAGCTTCCCCACCAGGATGGCCGCCGCAAGGTTCACCGTGTAGGGGCTCGCCTCGCCCGGGATCGTGAAGGGAACGCTCAGCAGGCTCGAGGGCGTCGAGGGCTCGCGGTCGCGGAGGCGCCGAAGAGCTCGCAGAGGAGGACGAGCCGGACCGGCTCGAGGCGAATCGAACGGCGCGACGCGATGAGCGTGGAGAAGTACTTCGCGCCGGTGGCGCCGAGCGGCGAGAGCGCCTGGGGGAGCGCACTCGCGACCCGACGGCCACGTTCGTCGTGCATGCCGTCCTCGTGCTGCTTGTCGTGGACATCCTCGCCCGCGCTCCACGACCGGCGATGACGGGCTACCTCCTTCGGCCCCAGCTTCACGCGCACGTGGTCGTCGTCGGCGCGCACGAGCACGGACTGACCATGGAGCCGCCAGGGCACCGAGTAGTGTTGCGGTCGAAGTGGATCCGGTGCGTGCGGCCGACGCCGGTGGTCTCTAGATCGTCGGTGTCGAAGTCGACGGTCCGCATGGGCTGGAGGAGGTGCCGCTCCTCGTGCTCGAAGACGAGGTCCGGGACCTTGCCCGTTTCCTCGTGCTCGCGTCCGTTGGCAAACGTGTCGCGCCACACGGTGCCCTGACGACGGAGGTCGTCGAAGTCGGCGAAGCGACGTCCGGGGAAGAAGCGCACCCGCGGGAAGCCGATCCCTCGCTCGACGAAGGGCCCCGGCGAGCGTGAGGCGAACCAGCGCGAAGCGCGGCTTGATCCTTCGACAAGCCGCTGTGCGTGGCGAAGGAGGGGTTCACGCTGCACGCCGCGACGCGCGCGGGAGCGGGCGACCCCGAGGGCAAGGAGGCGCTCGTGCAGTACGTCCTCCGGCCGCCGCACGCGGACAAGCACGTGCAGCGCGGTCCCGAGGGTCTGGTCCGCGTCGTGTTGAAGCGTCCCTACTCCGACGGGACCACGGCCATCGACATGGATCCGCTGTCGCTCATCGCACGCCTGACGCGCGGGTTCCGGGAAGGTCCCTCGTCAGGGACTCCCCAGGGTCGTCGACGAGGCTGGAGCGGTGCACGTCGCCCCCACGGTCTCGAGGGCGACGTCCGCCCGGAGCGCCCGCCCGGAGCGCTCAAATCAGGGTAAACCACGTGCGTCCGTGCGCTTGGACGCCGCTTGGCGACCCCCGGCGGGCGACATCACCCCGCGCGGAAGGTGCCCCTCGACTCGCCCCTGGGGCGCCGGCCCCGTACGAGCTACACGCCTGCTCACGGCGGCTCCTTCATTGTGGGCCGGAAGACCCCGAGCACGCAAGCTGAGTTCCTCACGGCGAGCTGGACGTGAGGCGCCCCTGGAAGCGGGGGGCGGAGTCCACGTACGCTCGTCCGGTCGTGTCCGTCTTCCTCTCGGTCCCCGAGTCCGACCACGTCGCGTCGAACGCCCACGCGTTCGCGTTCCGGGATCGGTACCCCGTGTCGCCGGGGCACACGCTCGTCGTCACGCGGCGCGTGGTGGCGGACTGGTTCGCCGCGTCGGAGGAGGAGCGACGCGCGGTCCTCGCGCTCGTCGACGAGGTGAAGGCGGCGCTCGACGCCGAACTCCACCCGGCCGGATACAACGTCGGCTTCAACGCCGGCCTTGCCGCGGGGCAAACGGTGATGCACCTGCATGTTCACGTGATCCCGCGGTACGCCGGCGACATGGACGATCCGCGGGGCGGCGTCCGGCACGTGATCCCGGGCAAGGGGAACTACCTCGCGTCCAGCCCCCCGCCGCTGGCGACGGGGGGCGGCGATCCGTTCGCGCACCACATCCTCCCGCTGTTCGAGCGGGCGACCGACATCGCGATCGTCGCGGCGTTCGTGATGGAGAGCGGGGTGCTCCGCATCGAGCCGGCGCTCGCGGCGGCGATCCGGCGCGGGGCGCGCGTGCGGATCGTGACAGGGGACTACCTCGAGATCACCCAGGCGAGCGCGCTCGAGATGCTGTTCGACCGGCAGAGCTCGGAGGGGCACGCGGGCCTGCTCGAGACGCGGGTCGTGGTCGTCGAGGATCCGCCGCTCCGCGGGCGCTCGTTCCATCCGAAATCGTGGAGGTTCGAGGGCCCGTCCTTCGCGACGGCTTTCGTCGGGAGCAGCAACCTGTCGCGCGCTGCGCTCGGCGACGCGGTCGAGTGGAACCTGCGCGTGGACCGGGATCGGGAGCGCGAGGCGTACGCGCGGGTGTCGGGCGCGTTCGAGGAGATCTGGGAGATCGCGCGGCCGCTCGACGGGGCGTGGCTGGCCGCGTATGCGGAGAGGGCGGGGCGGTCGCCGGGTGCGCGGGCGTTTTCCGGAGGGGAGATCGAGGAGGAGCCCCTCGCGGCGGCGCCCGATCCCCACCGCGTCCAGCGCGAGGCGCTCCTCGCGCTGCGCGATGTGCGCCAGCGGGGAGCCACGCGCGGGCTCGTGGTCCTCGCGACGGGCCTGGGGAAGACGTGGCTCGCGGCGTTCGACTGGTGGCAGCTCGGGAAGGAACTCGGGCGCAGGCCCCGCGTGCTGTTCGTCGCACACCGAGAGGAGCTGCTGGCGCAGGCGGCGCACACGTTCCGGCGGCTCATCCGGGCCCACGGCGATCGCGCGCACGTCACCTGGTGCGTCGGGGCGCAGGGCGATCTATCCGGCACCTGCGTCTTCGCGTCGGTCGCGAAGCTCGCGCGCAGCGAGCAGATCGAGGCGCTGCGCCGGCAGCGCTTCGACTACGTCATCATCGACGAGGCCCACCACACCGACGCGGCGTCGTACCGCGGGATCCTCGCCGCCGTCGATCCGCGATTCCTTCTCGGCCTCACGGCGACGCCGGAGCGCGCGGACCAGCGGGACATCTTCGGCCTCTTCGACGACCGCCTCGTCTACCGCGCGGACATCGGGCGCGGGGTGGCGGAGGGGATGCTGGCGCCGTTCCACTACTTCGGGATCAAGGACGACATCGACTACGCGAACATCCCCTGGCGAAACCGCACCTTCGACATCGAGGAGCTCGCGCGGGCCGCGCAGACGGAGGCCCGGATGCAGACCCTGTGGCGCGCCTGGGCCGAGCACCCGGGTCGTCACACGCTGATCTTCTGCTGCACCCAGGGACACGCGGGGTTCGTCAGGGACTGGCTCCGCGAGCGCGGCGTGCGGGTCGTCGCCGTCCACTCGGGCGAGGGATCGGACCCGCGCGAGACGTCCCTCCGCGATCTCGCGGCGGGCACGCTCGACGCCGTGTGCGCCGTGGACATGTTCAACGAGGGCGTGGACGTGCCCGCGATCGACCGCGTGGTCATGCTCCGGCCGACGGAGTCGGGGGTCCTGTTCCTCCAGCAGCTCGGGCGTGGCCTCCGCGCGAGCCAGGGGAAGGACGCGGTCGTCGTGATCGACTTCGTGGGGAACCACCGCGTGTTCCTGGAGCGCGTCCGCGCGCTCCTGTCGCTGGGACAGTCGGGCGCGGGGACGCTCGCGCGGTTCCTCGCGGCTGGAGAGGCGCCGGGCCTTCCGCACGGGTGCTCCGTCAACCTCGAGCTCGAGGCGAAGGCGCTGCTCGAGAGGCTCCACCGCGCGGGCGGGACGGACGAGGTCGAACGGGCGTACCGCGAGCTCAGGGACGCGGCCGACGGGGAGCGCCCGACGGCAGGGCAGATGCAGCGGATCGGGTACACGGTGGGGAAGATCAGGGAGAGGCATGGGAGCTGGTTCCGGTTCGTCAAGGACGAGGGGAATCTCGGCGCGGACGAAAGAGCAGCCGTCGATGCGGCCGAGGCGTTCCTGCGGGAGATCGAGACGACGGAGATGACGCGGTGCTTCAAGATGGTGACGCTCGAGGCGATGATCGAGGCGGACGCGTTCCCGCAGGGGATGAGCGTGGCGGAGCTGTGCGCGCGATCGCACGCGATCCTGCGGCGCTCGCCCGAGCTGTTCGGCGACGTCCTCGAGAGCGAGCGTGTGGACGCGCTCGGGCCCGGGAACACGAGCAGGTGGGAGCGGTACTGGCGCAAGAACCCGATCGACGCGTGGACCTCGACGAAGAACGGGCGGAGGCCAGGATTCGCCATCACCGGCGACCGCTTCGTTTGCACCCTGGAGATCGAGGCGTCGCTCGCCCCGGCGCTGGCGCGCATGACGGGCGAGCTCGTCGACTACCGGCTCGCGCTGTACCGGAGGCGGCTCGCGGCTGGCTCGGCCACGGCGGAGGGGTTCACGTGCAGGCTCACGTGGAACAAGCGCGAACCGATCCTGAAGCTGCCGTCCAGAAAGGTTGCGGCGATCCCGGAGGGTGAGGTCGACGTGCGCGTGGACGACGGTCGGGTCTGGCAATTTCGGTTGATGAAGGAGTTCTGCAACGTCGCGCGCCCCGCCGGGACGCCGGACAACCAGCTGCCGGAGCTTCTCCGCCGCTGGTTCGGTCCGCGCGCGGGGCACCCCGGTACGGCGTTCCAGGTCCGGTTCCGAGCCAGCCCCGATGGGCTGTGGGTGGAGCCTGTGCAGGACGTGCAGGACCGATCCAGCGTCGTTGATCTCCCCGAGCGGCGGGCCGTCCCGACATTCCCGGATCTCCGCGCCGCCGCCGGGCACGCCGGGGACGCCATCGAACCGCCCGATCACGACCACGTGATGCTCCCCGTGAAGAGCGCCGACCCCGGACTTTTCGCGGTGCGCGTGTCCGGCACCTCCATGGACGGCGGGCGCCACCCGATGCGGGATGGCGACTGGGCCGTGATGCGCTTTGACCGTGGCGCGCCCGCGTCCGCGTTCGAGGATCGGGTGGTGCTCGTGGAGCTCCCCGGCGAGGCGATGGGATCGCGGTATCAGATCAAGCGGGTGCGCCGCCGTGACGCTGGGTGGACGCTCACGTCGGACAATCCGGAGGGCCCGACGATCACGGCCGGCGACGACGTGACGATCATCGCCGGGCTCGAGGAAGTGGTGGCGCCGGAGGACCTCGCGCCGGCGCTCGGCACGGTGCTCGACGCCGACGGGATCAGGGCGACCGTCGGCATCGACGCGGAGCCGACGTCGGGGCGCCACGGCGGACACCTCTTCATCGCGATGGCGGGGGAGCGGATCCTGGAGGCGCCGGACCGCGTCCGCTTCGCGCCCCAGCGGGCGAGACCGGTCGAGACCGCGTACGTGCTCGCGCGCCGGGAGGACGGCGCGTGGCGGTACCTCGGCGTCGCGCGTCGGGGGGAGGGGGAGACGACGTGGGTTTTGCCGGAGGTGGATGTGGCGACGTGGCGGCGGTACGGGCCGGAGGGAACGCGGCAGGTGTCGCGGGATCTGCCGGAGGGCGCGATCGCGCGGGCGGAGGTCGTCGTCGCGACGCTGATGGATCGGCCGGAGGAGGAGCGGTGGATCGAGAAGGGGGGGCGGCGTGTGAGGCTCGTCGCGCGAGCGAAATCAGGGGGTCTCCGCATCGGTGACGACGCGATCAAGCCGCGCACCGTGTCGCTCGTCGACATCGCGTGGGTGATCGTGGCCGCGGACGACGTCGCGGAGCACGGTGGGGTCCTCGATGAGGCGCGGGTGAACCGCGGGCGTTACCTGGAGGGGACGCCGAAGGAGTCGACGCGGTGGATCGACACCGGGTGGGCGCTGGCGGTGTGGGAGCGGGGGAGGTGAGGGCGTGGAGATCCCGGACGAGAACGCGCGGCTGAAGAAGCTCGTAGCGCAGTTCGCGATGGAGGTGGACTCGTTGAAGTGCGCCCTGGGAAAAAAGTGGTGACCCTCTCCGTGCGACGGGAGGTGGTCGAATACTTCAAGTCGCGCGGGCTTGCGGAGCGCCGGGCGTGCCTGCCGGCAGGGTTGCAGCGGTCGACGTGCCGATATCTCTCGCGTCGCAAGGACGATCCGAAGCTCGTCGCGCGCCTGCAGGAACTGGCCGAGGCGCGCCCACGCTTCGGCTACCGCCGCCTCCACGCCCTACTTCGCCGTGAAGGGCACGAGGTCAATCGCAAGCGCGTCTACCGGCTCTACAAGGCCGCAGGGCTCGCCGTGCGGCGACGCACCCGCCGCAAGCTCCGTGCGGCGCGTCCGACGCCGCCGACGGTCGTGACCCGTCCAAGGCAGCGCTGGTCGATGGACGTCGTGCATGACTACTTGGCCGACGGACGGCGCCTCCGCTCGTTCAACGTGGTCGACGCGTTCACACGCGAGTGCCTCGCGATCGAGGTCGACACCTCCCTGCCGTCGGCGCGCGTGGTCCGCGTCCTCGACAAGCTCGTCTGGCAATACGGGCTGCCCGAGTCGTGCCGCGTGGACAACGGGCCCGAGTTCATCTCGAGCACGCTCGACGTGTGGTCGGGTCAGCACGGCGTGAAGCTCGACTTCATTCAGCCCGGCAAGCCGACGCAGAACGCCCACGTCGAGTCCTTCAACGACCGCTTCCGCGACGAGTGCCTCGCCCAGGCGCGCTTCCCGACCATGGCGCGGGCGCGCGCGGAGATCGAGCTCTGGCGAGTCGACTACAGCTGCGAGAGGCCCCGCAGTGCGCTCGACTACCGCACCCCAAAGGACTTCGGCGACATCGCGCGCAGGAGCATGCCGCCTTCGGCGGGGGCTGCCGCCGCCCTTGTTGAGGGTGACGCTGATCTACTACTCCGTAGAATCTTCGCGCGGCGCGCAGACCTTCAGGCCGCCTCGCGGAGTAGCTGCGTGAGGCTGGCGTCGCGGGTGGCGTGGAGCTCCGCGGTGAGGGCGCGGCCACGGTCGGTGAGCTGATACCGATGGGTCTTGGGGATCTTCTTGATGATGCCGTGGGCCCGAAGGAGGCGCAGCTTGCGACCGATCCGGGCCGAGAGGCGCCGTTGCTCGGCGGCGGAGGCGGCGCCCGACTTCGGGAAGAGGAGGGCCCGGACCTCGCGGTTCCGGAAGCCCGCGGTGGCGAACTCGCCACGGGCGACGGCCTGGAGGAGGGCCACCTCGTCGGGATCGCCGATGCGGAGCGCGCGGAAGCGTCGGCCGTCCTCGATCACGGGATGGCCAACGGCGTCGAAGAGGGAGGCGCAGCGTGCCGTGTCGTCGACGACGGCGAGGGCGTCGAGGTAGCGCTCGTTCGATCGCTGCGAGACCTGGGCGCGGCGGTGAAGGTCGCGGATGCCCTTGCGCAGCGGCTTCCACTCCTCGCGCGCGCCGGGCAGGTCGGCGCGCGGGCGCAGGACCTTGAAGTCGCCCGTGCGCGCGATCGTGGTCTCGACGCGCAAGATGCTGCCGCCCTTGTCGTACATCTTGACGGAGTTGCCGCGCGCCCAGTGCTTGACGCGCACCCCCTCGGCGCGGTCCTTGAAGCTCGTGATGATCTCCCCGGTGTAGTTGCCGTTCGCCTTCCGGCCGAGGAAGCGCATCACGTCCTCGCTCTGGAAGTGGAGCATCGCGTGGCGCACCAGCTCGGGGTAGACGCCGGCGAGGGCGGCCGGATCCTTGAAGACGATGTCGGTGGCCCACTCGGTCTGGTAGGCGGACCAGTAGTAGGTCATCGGCCAGCGCGCGAAGATCTCCTCGTGCAGCGGGTTGAGCTCGCGCGCGATCCTGTCGAGCACGTCCGTCCAGTCCGTCTTGAGCTGCTCGTCCATCAGGCGCTGGGCGAGCTCGGGGTTGGCGAGCCACGGGAAGCAGTTGTCGAGGCGCTTGAAGGTGCAGCCGCGGCGCTGGAGCTGCTGCGCAAGCCACTCGCGGCCGTTGAGGCAGACCTGCACGTTGAACGGGAACCACGTCTGGATCCGCGTGCTCATGAAGCCGAACGTCGCGCTGCGCCAGTACTTGTAGATATGCAGGCACTTGCGTGGCCGGAGCTTGAGGCCACGCTTCGCGGGGTCGGCGTCGCAGTGGTACTCGAAGCTCATGCACGGCTCCACGGCCGAGAACGCGCAGATGACGCCTGGCCTCGTGAGGGGGTGCTCCGCGAGAAGCTGACGGCCGAGGTCCTCCTTGCTGGTCTTGGGCGACTCCAGAAAGCGGTACGGTCGATCGAGCCTCTTCACGTCCGCGAGCGCGGCCTCCTTCACGCGGTCGCTCGTCTTCGAGACGAACTTCTTGAAGTCGAGCAGGCGCTTCCCGTCCCGGCACAGGAACGCGAACATCCCGTTCGGCATCACAAGCGGTTGCAACGTCCCGCGGAAGACCAGGCGGTCGAAGCCGGACAGGGTCGACGTGACGAGCGGGGCGTGACGGGTTACGAAGAGATCCATGGCGTCCTCCTTGGGGAGACGTTTGGCTGGAACCAATGTCGTAGCCGAGGAGCGACGCCTCTTCACGCAGGCGCCCCGTCGATCGGCGCGAAGCGCCGTCGACGAGATGGGTCCAGGGGCACGCCCCTGGTCGGGGTCGCGGGGCGGAGAGCCCCGCGCGGGGTCCGGGGCAGAGCCCCGCTTGGGTTGCGGGCGTCAGCCCGCGCTATGGAATCCCCTCATTTTCGAGCCCGAGCCCGAGCCCGAGCCCGATTCCTGCGCAACGAACCCGCGGTTCGTGCCGACTGGCGGGCATGGACGGGTTCGAACATGAGCGACTCGACGCCTACCGTGCGAGCATCGAGCTGGTG
>SXNL01000176.1 GCA_005777185.1 Myxococcales bacterium | reverse complement strand
GATGGAGCCCGACGAGGTCGCCCGCGGTGCCCTCTCGGCCCTGGGGCAGGGACCCGTGTGGGTCGCGGGCAAGGCGAACCGCGAGCGCGTGAAGGGGCTCTTCCCGCTCCCGCGGACCCAGGTCATCAACGCCATGAGCGAGGCCGTCTGCGGCATCTACGGCATCCCGTTCGAGGCGGTCTCGGGGCGCGAGCTCGCCGAGATCGACTGAACGCCCTTCCTCCCGGGCGCTGCGCCGAGCGTCGGCATCGCGTCGCGCGCCCGACGATCGCCGAGGCGAGCGCGCTCTCGACCTCGACGACGAGCCCGTCCCCCGCCGGCCCCGCCGCCGGCGCGAGGAGGATGCCGACCCGGGCAGGCCCGCCGCGCTCCACGGTGCCGCCTCGTGCGCCGCGGACGAGCACCTCGACCTTCGCCTGCAGGATGTCCCCGAGCGCCGCGATGAACCGCGCCGCATCGACGCGCTCGGTCGCCCAGGCGCGGGCCGCGGCGAGGGCGCGGATCTCTCCGCGCGAGACGTGATCCAGGGCCTGCCACGGGAACGGGGACACCATGGATCGTCGCGCGCAAAGGTACCACGGATCGGGCGCGGCGCGCGCCGCGGCACGCGCGCGAAAGAGCGTGTGCAGGGGCGCCAAAATGCCGTACGCTGCCGGACATGAAGCGCGCGCGTGTGCTCGTCATGGCCTCGTGCATGGGGGTCCTCGCGGCGCTCTCGAGCCTCGCCTTCCTCTCCGAGGAGGCCAGCGCCGAGGACAGGCCCGCGGCGAACCCGGTGAAGCCGGTCGCCCGCGCGGACGCGGGCGTGGCCGAGAAGCGATACGATCCCGAGAACACGACGGGCATCAGCCGCGCGATGGAGGCCCTGGTCCTCGGCAACCAGCGCTACGTCGACAAGGACTTCGCCGGCGCGCTCGAGCACCACAAGCGAGCTCTGGCCCTCGCCCCGCGGAACCCCCTCGCGCACTACCTCGTCGGCGAGACCCTCCTCGCCTTGAAGAACCCGACCGAGGCGGAGGCCGCGTTCAAGCAGGCCGAGGGTCTGACCGACGATCGCAACCCGGCGCTCCGGGGCCGAGTCCTCTTCGTGCTGGCGGACTTCAAGGAGCGCGACAAGAAGGTCGAGGAGGCGAAGGCAGCCTGGAAGGCGTACAACGAGTACGCCGCGAAGTTCGCGGACGCGGGCGTGCCCCACCTGAAGAGCGGCGAGGAGCGGCTCCGCGTCCTCGACGAGGTCACCAAGCTCGACAAGGCCTACGAGATCGTCCGCGCGAGGATCCTCGCCGAGCGAGACGGAGGCGGGGTCGACGCCTCGCCGAAGAAGTAGCGGGGGCGGGGAGAGCCGATGCGTCGCGCGGGCGTCCGGGTCGCGTTCGGGCTCGCGTTCGGGCTCGCGTCCGGGCTCGGGGGGAGCCTGGCGGGCGCGGCGCCGGCGGAGCTCGGGTTGAACGTCCATCAATCGGCGGACACGGGGGTCCCGGTGACCGAGGCTGCGGGCCTCGGGTGGGTGCGCATCGACGTGAACTGGTTCGACGTCGAGAAGGCGGTCGGCGTTTCTGACTGGTCGGTCATCGACGCGGTCGTCGCGGCCGCGAACGCGAAGGGCCGCAAGGTCCTCGCCGTGCTCGCGTACACCCCGGCCTGGGCGTCGCAGGGGGACGCGAAGGGAGGCGGCCGGCTCAACGACGTCCCGAAGGCGGGCACGTTCGGCCCCTTCGTCACCACCGCGGTCAACCGGCTGAGGGCGAAGGGCGTGACCCATTACGAGATGTGGAACGAGCCGAACCTCGGCCAGTTCTTCGAGGGCACACCCCAGGACTACATCGATCGCATTCTCGTGCCGGGCGCGGACGCGCTCCACGCCGCGTGCCCGACGTGCAAGGTCGTCGGCCCCGGGCTCGCCACGGTGGGCGGCGAGTATGCCACCTGGATGGACGCCGTGCTCGCGGCGGCCGCGCCCAGGATCGACATCGTGAGCGGCCACATCTACGCGGGCTTTCCGCCGCCCGGGGGAGGCGGCGCGGGGACGACGTCCGACAGCTTCTGGAACAAGCTCGAGTCGCATCGCGTCCTCAAGGTCGGCGGCGCGACGGTCTACGAGGGGCCGCTCTCGTTCAAGGAGGTGATGGACAAACGCGGCGTCACGAAGCCCTTCTGGCTCACCGAGACGGGCTTCGAGGCGAACCTGGGCAACGCGGGCGAGGAGGCGAAGCAGGTCGAGTACTACCGCAAGGTGCTCGAGGCGATGCTCTCCCGCCCGTGGTGGACGAGCACGATCTTCTACGAGGCCTTCGACGAGCCGGCCGAGCCGTACCGATGGGGGGTGGTCGTGCGCCAGCCCGCGACACCACCCGGCTGGGTCGCGAAGCCGGTCTTCTCGTTCCTGAAGAAGGTGACGGGCTCGGCGCCATTCTTCGGCGGCACGAAGACGGAGTGCGACGACGGTCTCGACAACGACAACGACGGCGCGATCGACTTCCCGGCCGACACGACGTGCAAGTCGGCGGCGGATCCATCCGAGGGGGTCCCCAAGCCGACCGGCGTGGACGCAGGTGGGGGCTCGTCGGGCGGCACGAGTGGCACGAGTGGCACGAGCGGCGGAGGCCCGGATCCGGGATCGAACGCCGGCCCGGGTGCAGGCGACGCGGGCGCGGGCCCAGGGGGCGGCGGCGATCCGGGAGGGTGCGAGGTCGGGGCCCGGGAGACCCGCGGGTGGGCGGCCCTCGCGATGGCGGCGGGGGCGATGGCGATGGCTCTGCGCCGCAGACGGGGGCGGTGAGCGGACGGCGTTCCGCCCGCGACGCCTACCTCCCCACCACGATCTCCGCCTCCGTCAGCCCGTCCGCCTTCTGCACGAACGACAGGAACGCCCCGTACTCCGCGCCCGGCTGCACCCGCCCGGCCGGGATGTCCACCACGCGGTCGAGTCGCACGGCGTGGCCCTCGATCCGGTCCTTCACGGTGACCGAGCGGTCATGATCCCGGAGCTCCCCGAGCGGGAGCGTCGCGGGTAGCTTGTAGCGGTCAGGGAACGCGATGGTGAACCGGATCTCGATGTGCGTCGCCGAGCCGATGAGCAGCGGCGTCTGTCGCTCCGGCAACGTCGCGAGCTGAGCGAGACGCATGGGGAAGATGGGCTTGAGCACTCCCCGGCCCCCCTCGTCGCGGAGGAGCTGGGATACCTCGGCCTGGATCTCCACGACGAACGGCTTCGTCGGATCCTTCTGGTTGGCGAGGGACACGCCCTTCAGCCGAGCGCCGGGCAGGTTCCTGCCGAGGAGCCGCGTCTCGACGAAGTCGTCCCGCTGGCCCTCCGGGACCTTGTCGAACACGTTGCGCAGGCCGATGCCGAGCTTGCCGGAGTAGGTCTGGACCAGCTTCACGACCGCCGACCCGTCATCCTTCACGTCGGCGCGGCCCTCGATCACGACCGAGTCCCCGGCGCCTTCGGTGCCGATCGTCGCCCGCGGGGTGCCGGGCACGAGCAGGATGGCCGGCTGGCCGCGCAGGTCCGCGGGCACGTAGCCGTACGGTGCGAACTTGTCGCGCACCGTGAGCCAGCGCGGGCCGCGGTCCGTCTCCAGGGACAGCACGACCGAGTCCCACGACTCGACCTCGCTCATCTTCCCGACCGGGGGCATCGCGAGGCGGTTCCGCACCAGCGCGAACCGGACGGGCACGTCGAGGAGCCGGAGGAGGTGGTAGAAGGCCGCCTGGCGCGACCCTGACCGGCCGGTCAGCACTTTTCGGCCGTCGCCCTCGGGGCCGTCCTCGATCTGGGTCGTCACGAACTCGTACGCACGGCGCGCGCGCTCGTCCCTGCCCGTCGCGCCGCCGGCGATCTCTGCCGCGCGCCGCACGAGGCGCGGATCCAGCGGGATCTCGTCGCTCGTCGCGTCGACGAAGCGCGCCAGCGCCTCGTCGAGCGTCACGCCCCAACCGACGCGCACGCTCGGCAGGAACTCGCCGGGCGGGGCGCTGTCGGGCTCCTCGGGGGCAGGCGGTGACTCGTCGACGCGCCAGCGTCGCTCGACGAACAGACCTCGCTCGGACACGGTGGGCGCGGGGACGGGGCCGCGGGTCTCGATCTCGACGGCGCGGTCCCTCGGCGTGAGGGCGACGAACTCGCTCCGCCAGTAGCCCTTGTCGGCCTCGCGGAAGAACCAGTGAGGCCCCTGGTACCGGCGGCCGCGCCCGCCTTCGCTGCCCGACGCGGTGATGTGCTCGATCTCGATGTAATCGCCGACCTCGAGGTGCGGCATCGTGCGGGTCGGCTTGCCGGCCACAGCCTCCGGCTCGAGGACGGCGCCGTCCTTCTTCACGACGCGGAAGCGGAGCACGAGGCCGTCCGGCGGCTTCTGCTCGGCCTCCTTGCCGATGGCCTCCTGCGACTGGATCTTCAGGATCTCGTGCTCGAGCATCTCGCTCGATCCGTCCGGGTGGATCCACGTCACAGCGTAGTCGAGGACGCGCGCGGCGGTGCCGCTCATGTGCTTTCCGCGCCGTTCCCACGCCTCGAACTCGCCGATGATCTTCCTGCCGTCGATGCGGTACGGTTCGAGGAAGCTCGCGCCCTCGAGGAGCTCGACCGCCTCGCGCAGCTCCGTGCCCTTGCCCCCTTGCTGGATCGTCTCGGCCAGGGCCCGGCGGAGGGCGGTCGCGTCGCCCCCGGCGAAGGCCATGTCCGCGAGGCGGAACCGCGCGCCCGCGTCCTCCGGGTTCCGCGCGAGGGATCGCGCGAGCTGGTCGGCCGCCGCTTGTGGGTTCCCCGCGCGGAGGAGCACGCCGGCGACCCGCTGCGCGATGTCCTTGCGCTCGGGGCGGCGCTTGCCGATGCGCTCGAGCTCGGCGATCGCGGCCTTCCAGTCGCGGCGGGCGAGCGCGCGATCGAGGGCGATCTCGGCGTTCGGATCGAGCTTCGCGACGCGGGCGGCCACCACGTCCGCGTCCGCGAGGGCCCCGTCCTCCTCGAGCGCCGCGAGGTAGCCGAGCAGCGCGGGGACGTGGTCGGGGAAGCGTGTCGAGACGTCGGCGAGCGTCCGCAGGCGCTCGGCACGCCAGCCGAGCTTGCCGTACACGCGCGCGAGCTGGAGCCCCACGTCGGGCGTGCCGTCGAACTGGGCCGCGAGCGCGCGCATCGGCTCGACCACGTCGACCAGGCCGCGCTGATCGCCCTGCTCCAGGGTCAACCACGCCCGGGAGAGCCACAGGTGGGGGTCGGCCTTCGCCGCACGGGTGTGGAGCTCCTTCGTGATCCTCCTTCGTGACTCGTCGGTCAGAATGGGGTCCTGCTCGGCGTACCTCGCCGCGAAGTCGAGGGCGCCCGGGGCCGCGTCGGCGGGGGTGACGAGCGGCTCGACGAGCCAGCTCGCGACGTCGTCCATCGACTCGCCGTGGGCCACGCGCGAGGCGATCGCCGCGACGGTCGGGGAGGGCGGCGTCCGCGCCTCGAGCACGCGGGAGAGGGCGTTCGGATCGGGGAGCACCTCCGCGCGGGCGATGCCGTAAGGCGCCGCGCCGTTCGCGTCGGTGGCGAGCCCGGACGCGGTGCCGTCGAGGTTCAGGATCCGGACCGACGTGGAGTCGCCCATGAGGCGCACGAGGACGCGGTGTCGGCCGGCGCCGAGGCGGACGGCGCCGCCGAACCTGTGCCAGACCCCGAAGGAGCGGAGATCGCGCGAGACCACGGGCACGTCGTCGACCCACAGCGCCACCGAGCCCTGCGCGGCCACGATCACGTCGCGCGTCGCGGGCGTCGTGACCCACGTCTCGGCGTAGAAGACCCCGTCCGCCGTCTTCTCCGTGGCGGCGACGAGGCAGCGGTGCTTCTCCGTGCGCAGCACGCGGGGCTCGGTCCCCCGCCTCGGATGGGCGGGCCAGACGGGGAGCCAGGGTGACGTCTCCGCGGGGAAGCTCTCTCGACGATCGCGCGCGGCGCCGCTGCCGAAGGGTCCCGCGATGCGGATCGCGCGCGTGCAGCCGAAGCGCTTCTCGACCTCCTGCTCCGCGCCGCCCGCCTCGGCGCGATCGAACGCCTCGACCGCGCTCCACTCCACGAGCTCGGCCACGGCGCGCCAGCCGAGGTTGCCCGGCCGCGCGACGAGGCGCGCCACCGTGTCCTTGTGCCGATCGTACAGGCCCCGCACCGATCCGCGCAGCGCGAGGATCTGGTGGGTCGCGTACCACCCGTAGAGGGGCGCGTCCGGATCGGTCGAGCGAGAGGCGGCGTCCGCCGCCGCGACGAACGCGTCGGCGGCGGATCGGGGCCGCCCGTGGAGGTCGTCGTGGATCCCGCGCGCCGTCGCCGCGTAGAGCCCGCCGCCGGAGTCTCCGAGGCGCCGCCGTGCGCGCTCGGCGGCCTCGGCGGTCCCGCCGGGCGTGAACAGCTCGGCGAGCGCCCACCGACCGACGACCTCCTTGTCGGAGGCGTCCTTCGCCTCGGCGCGGAGATCCGCGAGGGCGGCGGGCCCGCGGGCGGACGGCGCCGAGCCGCCGCACGCGGCGAGGAGCGAGAGGGCCGAAAGGAGGAGGGCGCGCGCCTTCATCGGCCCACCGTGTACACGAGGCGCTGGCCGAGCGCTCGGTCGGCTGACTCGCAGAAGGCCCGGAACGCGGGGTACTCGTTCGCCAGGATCCGGGTCTTCGTCATCGCGATCGTCGTCTTCACGCGGACCTTGGGGCCGGCGCCGTCCACCTCGACGCGGTAGCTCCCGAACGGCGACGTCCCCTCCTGCGCGCGAGGCAGCGACGTCACCTTCGCGCCTGCGGGGAGCCCGACGGACCACTCTGTCTCGTGTGTGTTCTGCACCGCGAGGCGGATGTCCCGCTTGCGCGAAGACAGCGCGGCGTACTCGCGTACCAGGTACTCCTTCGGGCCCACGGGGAGCGCGAACGTGTCTCCCTCCTTGCGCGCCAGGCGCGCCGCCTTGCCCCTCGCCCGCAGCCTGACGGGCTGCTCCACGTCCTCGAGGTCGTTCGCCTCGACGAGAGAGAGCTCGAAGCCCGGGTAGTCGCCCGCGATGTCCTCCTGCACGCGAGGGCGGCGCGTCGCGTCCGCGTGGTACCGCTGCCGCCACGCGCTCGCGCTCGCGCCCGTGACGTCCGCGCGCCAGTCCATCTGCGCGGCGCCGTCGGGCGAGAGGATCGCCTCGATCCTCCGCGACACGACGGTCTCCGACGCCGGCGCGTCCGGCAGGCGCACGAGCTTCGGAGCGCCCTCGTTGATCTGGAGCGCGAGCGCGCCGCGGTCCATCGCGGGCAGCTCGGTCGAGCCGGTGTACTCGGCGGTGCCGTCCAGGTAGAGGTCGAGCGAGGGCACGTAGGCGATAGCGTGATCGAACGGCGCGAGGCTCGCCGGCTCCGTCTCGAAATCGCCGCGGTTGCCCGTGCGGACGATCACGATGGTCGCCTGGATGCCGAGCTCCTTGAGCATGGTCACGATCAGCGTCGCCTTGTCCTTGCAGTCGCCGAAGCCTCGCGCGAAGATCTGCGCGCACCGGTACGGCTTGAACCCGTGGATGCCGAATTCGAGCGCCACGTACCGCGTGCGCTGCACGACGAAGTCGTACACCGCGCGGACCCTGGCGCGATCGTCCGTCCGCCCCTTCGTGATCTCCGCGACGCGCCGCTTCACCTCGTCGTCGGCCACGAACTGGTCCTTGACCAGGCCCCAGTACCACTTGCCCATCTCCTCCCACGACCGGTACGTCGAGACATGGACGTGGCCGAGGATCTCGGACGCGGGCGGCTCGCCGGCCTCGGGCAGGACCGCCGCGAGGTCGAGCGCGACCCAGCGGTACACCCGGTCGGCGCCCTTCTCCTCGACCGTGTGCGAGAGGCTCGGCACGTTGGGCCTGTTGAAGAAGAAGTTCCGGCTCTTCGGCGTGATGAGCACGTACTCGGCGCGCGCGACCGGCTCGTGCGCCTGCATGTAGACGACCTCGCCGAAGTAGTCCGCGAACGCGTTGCGCGGCGCGACATCCTCGACGCGGTAGAGCACCTCGACGACGTCGCCGGGGAAGAGCCGCGGAAAGTGCATGTAGAATACACGCGCGCTCGTGTACATCACCATCGACGGGTTGTCGGCGGGGCCGTCGCCGGTCTCGACGGCCTCGTCGATCCCGCCGGCCTTGCGGTGGACGCGGGCGCCGCGCACCTGCACGGTCTCGGTGTCGGACTCGAAGCCGAACGCGTACTCGCGACCCTGCGCGGCGGCGGCGTCGGTGAGCGGCTGGAAGACCACCTGGTGGAACCGGCTGGCGAGGCCGTTCGGGAACACCGTGGTCACCTGGAGATCGACGAGCGTCCGGCGGTTCTGGCCCTTCGCGGGGAGGTCCCGGCCCTTCAGGAACTCCTCCTTGGGGACGGCGTAGGACTCGTCGGGGCGGGGCTTCGCGGGCTCGGCGTGCGCGACGTACTCGCGGACGTCCTTGTTCTGCGGCTGGACCTCGAGCACACGGCGAAGGAGGCGGAGCTGATCGTCCCTCTGACCGCCGACCGCGTACACGCTCGCCAGGGCGCGCATCGTGTCCGTGTCCTCGGGGGAGAGATCGAGCGCGCGCCTGTAGTACGCGATCCCCTTGGCCCGGTCGCCGAGCGATACGTACGCTTGGGCGGCCGTCTGCAAGAAGCTCGCGCTGTCCGGCCCCATGTCCACCAGGCGCTGCGCCCACCGATCGGCGGCGGCCGCGTCCCGCCGCGCGAGCGCGAGCGCGATCTTGTCGCGCAGCAGGGTCGGGTCGTCGAAGCGGAGCGAGATGTAGCGCTCCTCGATCTCCGCGGCCTCCGTCGTGCGGTCCGTCTCGCGGAGGGCCGCCGCGTACGCGCGCAGGAGCGCGACGCTCCGCGGGCGGCCCGCGACCCCGCGCTCCAGGAAGGCCAGCGCCGTCTCGCGGAGGCCCGCCTCCAGGTAGAGCTCGAAGCGCGCGAGCGTGGCCGCCACGTTGCCGGGGTCGAGCGCCAGCACGCGATCGTAGAAGGGCACCGCGTCGCGGAAATTCGCGCCCCCTCGCGCGTGCGCGGCGCGTGCGAGGAGGACCTTGACCTTGACGTCGTCGGGCGTCCCTTCGCGGCGAGCGAGATCCTCCGCGCGATCGATCCACGGCGCCCGCTGGTTGCGGCTCTCGGCCAGGTCCCCCGCGAGGAGCAGCCCGAGCGGCGTCGGCCGGGCCTGCGCGGCGCGACCGGCGAGCTCTCGAGCCTTGTTCTCGGCGGGATCGTCGGCCTCGGTCAGCACGAGGAAGCGCGCGTAGGCCTCGAGGCTCCGTGGATCGCCCGACTTCGCGAGCCGCTCGAACTGCGCGAGCGGCCCCTCGGGCACGCGGGGGCCGCGGAGGGGAGCGTCGCCCTTCTTGAAGCGGAGCGCCGCGGCCGACCCTGCGTGCGCCGCGTCCATCACGGCCTCGACGTCGGTCGCGACGCCGCCGTCCTCGGCGCCCACGCGGAGCGTGAACATCGGGTCGTCGTCGTCGCCGCACACCTTGACGAGCAGGCGGTTGTAGCCCTCGCGGAGCACGACGCCCGCGCTCGCGCGATCGAGGTCGAGGTTCCGGTACCGGTCGTCGCGCAGGACCTCCTGCCCGTTCCAGTACACGCGCACGGCGCCCGCCGCCGCCACCCAGAGGGAGAGCGGGCGCGCCGTCGGTCGCGCGCGCGTGTCGTGCACGAAGGTCGTCGCGTACGCGCAGATCTTCTGGCTGGGTCGCATGCGAGCCCCGAGGTTCACCCAACCGTAGGCCCCGCCGTCCGGCGCGACGCGCCACTTCACGTGGCGCTCCTTGCCGTCGTACGTCCTCCCGAAGGAGAGCGGCTCCTCGCGGTCGTCCTCGGGCCCGAACGATCGCGCGTGACCTGCCTTGCCCTCGTTGTCGAACGGCCCTACGACGGCCCACTTGCCGACGAACCCGAGCCCGCGGATGCGGGCCTTCGATCCGTCGAGATCTCCACGGCGCCGGCGCGCGTACGCCTCGAGCACGCCCGCGTAGACGCGCACGTGGGGCTCCACGCGCGGGTCGACCGCGGCCGAGCGGAGCGCCTCCTCGACGGCGGAGGGATCGCCGTGGTCCCACTCGGACCAGATGCGCCGGAGCGCGAGGTGCGCGAAGGGGGCGCGCTCGGTGCGGACGTCGTCGGCGAGCCGGCGCAGGGTCGCGAGCCGATCGAAGGTGGGCGCGTCCGGGGCCGCGACGGCGGGCGCGACGAGGAGGAGGACGATGCCTGCGATCGCGAGGAGGGCTCGGGCCAATTTCACCCGAGGAGTTGTCGGCGGCTTGACGGTCCGCGTCAAGGGGTGTGGGGGCACTCCCTCCCGGACGCGATGGGACGCCGGGAAGGACGAGGGTCGCGTCGCCGGACGCGCCCGGCATGGAGGGTGCACAACCCGGGCACATGTCCACGCATCATCCGAGCGGCATCCGCTTCGCCGGACGTCGTCGCGAGCCCGCCACCCGGGCGATCCTCCTCGCGGGAGGAACCGGGTCGCGCCTGTACCCGATGACCGCGCACCTGAACAAGCAGCTCCTCCCCGTCTACGACAAGCCGCTCGTCTACTACCCCCTCACGACGCTCCTCTACGGCGGCGTGAGCGAGATCCTCGTGGTGACGCGCCCCGACGAACGCGACGTGTACGAGCGGCTCCTCGGCGACGGCTCGCGCTTCGGCGTGCGCCTCACGTACGCGGTGCAGACGGCGCCTCGTGGCATCGCCGACGCGTTCCTGGTCGGCGCGGACTTCGTCGGCGACGAGCCGGTGGCCCTCATCCTCGGGGACAACCTCTTCTGGGGCGACTTCGGGTTCCTGCGCGACGCGCTCGCGTCGGTGTCGGGCGCGACCATCTTCGCGCAGGAGGTGCCCGACCCGTCGCGCTTCGGCGTCGTCACCTTCAGCGCATCCGGCGCCGTGCGATCCATCGCGGAGAAGCCGCGCATGCCCCGGAGCTCGTGGGCGATCCCGGGGCTGTATGTGTATGATGCACGCGTCGTCTCGTTCGCGCGCGACCTCGAACCGTCGGATCGCGGCGAGCTCGAGATCTCCGCGCTCCATCAGGCGTACCTCGAGGCCGGCGAGCTGTCGGCGCGGAAGCTCCCGCGCCAGATGGCCTGGATCGACACGGGCACGGCGGCGTCGCTGTACGAGGCGTCCGCCTACGTGGCTCGGATCGAGCGCTCGCTCGGCGTGAAGGTCGGCTGCCCGGAGGAGGCCGCCCTTCGCATGGGGCGGATCTCGCCGGAGGCGCTCGAGCGGCACCTGAGGGCGATGCCCGCGTGCCCGTACCGGGCGTACCTCGAGCGCGCGATCCCGCGCATCTCGGCGGAGGTTGCTCGTGCCGGCTGAGATCTCCCCGCGAAGGCTGCTCGTGACGGGCGGCGGCGGCTTCGTCGGATCGAACCTCGTGCACTGGCTGTCGCGATCCCTCGACGCGCAGGGCCTCGAGCGCGTCGTCGTCCTCGACGCGTTCACGCACGCCGGCCAGGAGGCGAGCCTCGCGGGCGCCACGGCCGATCCGCGCATCGAGATCGTGCGCGGGGACGTGACCGACCCGCGCCTCGTGGCCGCCGTGTTCGCCGGCCACGCGATCGACGCCGTCATCCACCTCGCGGACGGCCGCGTCGACCCGCGTGCCGGCGCCGGTCCATGCGTGCGAACGAACGTCCTCGGGACCGTGACGGTCCTCGACGCCGCGCTCCACGCGTGGCGGCGAGGTCTCGGCGACCGGAGGTTCGTGCACGTCTCCCCCGCCGAGGCGCACGCCTCCCCGTACGCGGCCTCGCGGGTCGCCGCCGAGACGATGGCGAGATCGTGGTGGAACGCCCACGGCCTGCCCGTCGTCGCCGTCCGCGCGGCCACGACGTATGGCCCGCGCCAGGTCCCCGGCCCGATCGTCCCTTCCGCGATCCTGGCCGCGCTCGACGGTCGCGCGATCGCGGTCCCCCGTGCGGCGCTCGGCGCGCGCGACTTCCTCTTCGTGGACGACCTCGCCCGGGGGCTCTTCCTCGCCCTCCGTCGCGGCGCTCCCGGGGACATCCTCGGCCTGCGCGGGGCGGCTCGGCGCGCGACGCTGGATGTGATCCGCACGATCGCCGACCGCGTCGAGTCGCGCCTCGGCTGGCCCGCGGGGTCCGGACGAGATCTCGTCCGCGTCGAGAGCGGACCCGCCACGCCGCCCCCCGTCCCCTCCCGTGCGCAGGACGCGCGCCTGTCGGTGGGGTTCCGCCCGCGCGTCACGATCACCGCGGGCCTCGCGCACACGATCGACTGGTACGTCGACAACCCCGCATGGCGCGAGGCCGTCCTGGCCCCGGAGCGCGAGCGCAGGAGCCGCCGCGACTACGGCTGGGCGGCGTGACCCCGCGCAGGTTCTTCGTGCCCCTTCGGGGCTGAAGTCGCCCGGGCGCGGGTGTAAGGTCGGCGCCCATGAGAGTCGTGTGCGTGGGCGGCGGCCCGGGAGGTCTCTATCTCGGCATCCTCCTCAAGAAGCAGGATCCGTCGTGCGAGGTCACCATCCTCGAGCGCAACCCGCCCGGCGTGACGTTCGGCTGGGGCGTCGTCTTCTCGGACGAGACGCTCGACTACCTGGAGGAGAACGATCCCCCCACCAAGGCGGAGATCGCGAGGAGCTTCGCGCACTGGGACGCGATCGACATCTGGTACCAGGGCACGTGGACGCGCTCGGGCGGCCACGGCTTCTCGGGCATCGCGCGCCGCGAGCTCCTGGAGATCCTCCGGCGCCGCGCGGAGGGCCTCGGCGTCGTGCTCCGGTACGGGGTCGAGGTCGAGCCGTCGGAGCTCCCGCGCCTGATGCGGGAGAACGATCTCGTGGTCGCGTGCGACGGCCTCAACAGCAGGCTCCGCGGCCACCTCGCGGAGCACTTCGAGCCCTCGCTCGACGTCCGGCGGTCGAAGTACATCTGGCTCGGGACCCACCGCGTGTTCGACGCGTTCACGTTCCTCTTCGAGGAGGCCGAGGGGTCCGGTCTGTTCCAGGTCCACGCGTACAGGTTCGATCGCGACACGAGCACGTTCATCGTCGAGACCGATCCGGCCACGTGGCGCCGCGCGCGGCTCGACACGCTCCCCGAGGCCGAGCAGACGAGCTTCCTCGAGCGCCTCTTCGCACGGCACCTCGACGGGAAGCCGCTCCTCGGGAACCGCTCCTCGTGGCTCAACTTCGGGACGATGCGCTGCAAGCGGTGGAGCCACGAGAACGTGGTCTTGCTCGGCGACGCGGTGCACACGGCGCACTTCTCCATCGGCTCCGGCACCACGCTCGCCATGGAGGACTCCATCGCGCTCGCGAGGGCGCTCTCACGGGAGCCCCACGACGTCGCCCGCGCGCTCGCCGCTTACGAGGCGGAGCGCCGCCTGGTCGTCGAGAAGACGCAGGCGGCCGCCCAGGACAGCCTCTCCTTCTTCGAGCACACGAGCCGCTACAAGGCGTTCGATCCCCTGAAGTTCTCGTTCCGCCTGCTCACCCGATCGAAGAAGATCGGGTACGACAACCTCCGGCTGCGCGACCCAGGCTACGTGGACGCCGTGGCGGCGCGCTTCGCCGACGACGTGCACGCCCCGCGCCCGGACGACCGGACCCCCCGGCCGCCGCCACCGATGTTCACGCCGTTCGCTCTCCGTGGCATGCGCCTCGAGAACCGCGTCGTGGTGTCCCCGATGTGCATGTATTCTGCACGCGACGGCACCCCCGACGACTTCCACCTCGTGCACCTCGGCACCCGCGCGATCGGCGGCGCCGGCCTGGTGATGACGGAGATGACGAACGTGTCGCGGCTCGCGCGCATCACGCCAGGCTGCACGGGGATGTACCTCACGGAGCACGTGCCCGCGTGGCGCCGCATCGTCGACTTCGTCCACGCGCGCTCGCGGGCGAAGATCGGGGTGCAGCTCGGGCACGCGGGCCGAAAGGGCTCGACGCGGCTGATGTGGGAGGGCATGGACGAGCCGCTCCCCGAGGGGAACTGGCCACTGCTGTCGGCCTCGGCCCTCGCGTACGCGCCGGCGAACCAGGTGCCGAAGGCGATGGACCGCGCCGACATGGACCTCGTGAAGGCGGACTACGCGAGGGCGGCGGCCATGGCGCTCGAGGCCGGCTTCGACCTGCTCGAGATCCACATGGCGCTTGGCTACCTGCTCGCGTCGTTCCTCTCGCCGCTCACCAACGCGAGGACCGACGAGCACGGCGGGTCGATCGAGAACCGCCTCCGGTATCCCCTGGAGGTCTTCGACGCGGTCCGCGCCGTGTGGCCCGAGGACCGGCCGATGAGCGCGAGGATCTCCGCGACCGACTGGGTCGACGATGGGCTCTCCGAGGCCGACATGCTCGCGATCGCGCGCGCGCTCCGGGACCACGGCTGCGACATCGTCGACGTGTCCACGGGCCAGACGACCCCCACCTCGCGCCCCCCGTTCTACGGGCGGATGTACCAGACGCCGTTCGCGGACGCGATCCGCAACGAGGTGGGGATCCCGACGATGGCGGTCGGGAACATCTCGACCGCCGACCAGGTGAACACGATCCTCGCGGCCGGCCGCGCGGACCTGGTGGTGCTCGCGCGGAACCACCTGAGGGAGCCGTACTTCACCTTCCACGCCGCGGAGGAGGCGGGTTACACGGGGGTGGGGTGGCCGGACGCGTACGGGGTGGTGAAGGTCTTGCCACGGCCGTAACTGCCGTCTGCTCAGGACTCCAGCACCTCGGCGCCCGTCCTCGCGGTCGCGGCCCGCGTGATCCACGTTCGGAGCGTGGCGATGTCCTTGCACGCATCAATTCGTGATCGTTGGCTCTCCGAGAGGGGGAGACCTCGCGCACCGAGGATGTCGTGGAGGGCGAGGCGGAGCTCCTCTCGACCCTCCTCTCGACCCTCCTCTCGACCCTCCTCTCGACCCTCCTCT
>SXNL01000175.1 GCA_005777185.1 Myxococcales bacterium | reverse complement strand
CTCCACCGCGAACTCGCCCGGGGTGTGCACCGTGAACAGCCATTCCGCGGCGTCGGTCGATCGGGTCCAAAAACCGAGCGTCTGCTTCTTTTCCGCCGGCTCCCACCGGAGCATGGTGCCGCGACCGGTGGCGTCGCGGCCGTGCGGCGAGATCACGCTGCGCGGCGCGATCCTCCCCGTCGGCGGCATCAAGGAGAAGCTCCTCGCGGCCCACCGCGCCGGCATCCACGAGGTCCTCCTCCCGCGCCGCAACGAACGCGATCTCGAGGACGTCCCGAAGGACGTGCTGGCGGGCCTGAAGGTCCACCTCGTCTCGCGCGTGGACGAGGTCCTGCCGCTGGTCCTCGAACCCCCCGCGCCCCGCGCCCCCGAGGTCGAGATCGCGGAAGAGGGCTGACGGCGTGCTCGGGCGCGCGGCGAAGACGGCCCTCGTCCTCGTCGTCCTCGTCGCCGCGTCGACCGGGTTCCTGCCCCTGTTCGACGGGCCCGGGTACGAGTCGGCGCTCGCGATCGGTCTCTTCGCCCCGTCCGCGTGCGCGATCGCCGCTGCGCTCGAGGTGTCGGCGCTCGAGTTCGGCGTGGTCTCCGGTGGCCTCTGGCGTGGCCTGGTCGTTGGCGCGCTCTCGGCGGCCTCGGCGCTCGCCGTGTCCTTCCTCCACGCGCTGCGCGCCGGCGCCTGCGATCCGCTCGGCGGCACCGCCTACTTCCTCCTCACCGCGGGGATCGGCGCGGTGGCGGGCGGCGTGTACGGCGGGGCCGTGGGGTTCGTCGCGCGAGGCCTCCGGCGGCGTCGGCTCGCGTGCGTGATCCTGGGTCTCGCGGGCCCCGTCGGCACGGCCGCCGTCTCCCTCCATCGGTTCTGGGCGTCGCCGATGATCTTCGCGTACGACCCGTTCGTCGGGTTCTTCAGCGGATCATTGTATGATACAATCATCGAGCCTGAGCGCGAGCTGCTCACGTACCGGGCAGGCACGCTCGCCGCGCTCGTCGGCGTGTTCCTCGTGGGCTCGGTGCTGCGCCCGGGCGAGCGCGGCGGCGTCGTCGTCGCGCCCGGGCCGACGGGGAGGGTCCGCCTCGCGACGGGCCTCGCCTTCCTCGCGGGCGCGGTGGGGGTGGCCGCGAACGGCGACAGGCTCGGTCACGCGTCCACGCCGGGCAGCATCGCGCGCGAGCTCGGGGGGCGGAAGTCGGGCCGCCGATGCGACGTGGTCTACCCGACCACCCTCCGCGAGGACACCGCGAACCTCCTCGTCCGGGACTGCGACGCCGCGCTCGCGGACGTCGAGGACACGCTCGGCGTGCGCGGCCCCGCCCGCGTGACGGCGTACTTCTTCCGGGACAGCGACGAGAAGCGCCGCCTCATGGGCGCGGCGAACACGTACATCGCGAAGCCGTGGCGTGAGGAGGTGTACCTGCAGATCGCGGGCTACCCGCACCCGGTGCTCGGCCACGAGCTTGCGCACGTGGTCGCGGGAGCGATGGGGAAGGCCCCCTTCCGGGTGGCCGGCGCGCTCGGGGGCCTCGTCCCCGACCCGGGGCTGATCGAGGGCGTCGCCGAAGCGGGGAGCCCCGGTGACGACACGGTCTCCGGGGCAGCGTGGGCGCGCGCGATGATGGACCTCGGCATCCTGCCGCCGGTGAAGCAGCTCTTCGCGTTCTCGTTCTTCGGCGAGTCGTCGCAGAAGGCGTACACCGTCGCGGGCGAGTTCGTCCGCTTCGTGATGGATCGCTGGGGCAGGGACGTGATCCGGGCGTGGTACGGCGGCGGCGACATCGAGCGGCTCACCGGCAAGTCGTGGACCGACCTCGACGCGATCTTTCGCGCGCGGCTCGCGGAGACCCCGGCCTCGCCGGAGATCCTGTCCTACGCGCGGGCGCGGTTCGGACGCCCGGGCGTGTTCGGCCGGCGCTGCCCGCACGCTGTGGACGCGCTGCGCCGGGACGCGGACAGGTGCCGGGACACGGGCAGGATCGACGAGGCGGTGCGGTTGTACGGGCGAGCGATCGACAGGGATCCGAGGGATTTCGCGTCGCGGCTCGGACGCGCCGCGACGATGCGCCGCTTCGGGGACGCCGAGCAGGGGAGGGCGCTCCTCGCGGAGCTCGCCTCGGCGGCGGACACACCGCAGACGATCAGGGATCGCGCCGACGAGGCGCTCGCGGACGCGGACTGGCTCGACGGCGCGCCCGAGGATGCCCGCGCTCGGTACGAGGCGCTCGCGGCGCGATCGCTGGACGAGGACTTCGCGCGCACAGCGGAGGTCAAGGCCCTCGCCACGCGCGAGGACACCGGTGGGGCGGCGGTGCGCGCGCTCCTCGTGGGCGAGAAGCGCGGCTGGTCCGACCCGTTCGTCTCGGCGGTGCTCCTCGGCCGCTGGCAGGCGGAGGACCGGAGCGCGCTCGTCCACTACATCGTCGGACGGAACCTCGCGCAGAAGGGCTACCACGGCGAGGCGCTCCGCGCGCTCTCGCACGCCCGGGAGCTCGGTCTTCCCACGCGTCGCGTCGCGAAGGAGGCGCTCCGGACGGAGATCGCGAGCGCGTGCGCGATGGGCGATGCCCGCGCGGTGGGCGTGCTCGCGCGGCGCGCCGAGGCCGAGCGGGACAGGGCGCCCGGGGATGGCCGGCTCGCGTGGATCGCGCGCTTCGCGTCGCGGTGCGTGCCCGGACCGGGCGGACGCTAGAACACCGGCGTCACGAACGGCGCGCCGGGGCGACCGAACAGGTAGCCCTGGAAGAGCTCGCAGCCGAGGCTCACGAGCACGTCCCGCTCCAGCGCCGTCTCGACGCCCTCGGCGACGAGGTGGATGTTGAGGTCCCCGCACAGGGACGTGAGCGACTGCACGAGGCGTTGCTTGGTGGGGAGCTTGTGGATATCGCGCACCAGCGCCATGTCGAGCTTCACCACGTCGGGCTCGAGCATCGCGAAGCTCGTGAGCCCGGAGTAGCCCGCCCCGATGTCGTCGATGGCGATGCGGTAGCCCATCGCGCGGAGATCCCCGACGCGCGCGTGGACGTCCGCGACGTCGGACAGCGAGGCTCGCTCGGTGAGCTCGAGCACCACGCGCGACGCCATCTGCGACAGCGGCGCGCTGCGGTCGTAGAGGTCGGGGTCGTTGAGGTCGCGGGTGTGGAGGTTCACGAAGAAGAGCGAGCCGTCCGGGGCCTGGGACGCGTGCAGCGGGACGCTCGCGCGGATCGCCCGCCCGAGCTCCTCGATTCGCTCGGTGCGCTCGGCCGCGTCGAAGAGGGCGCCGGGGTGCGGGAACGTCTTGTCGCTCGTGCGGACGAGGGCCTCGTACCCGTGGAGGCGCCTCGCCGCGTACGAGACGATCGGCTGGTACGCCATGTTGATGCCGGCGATGGCGCGCGACAGCGCGTGGTCGAGCTCGTCGTGCGCCTTCTGCTGCGCGAGGGCGACGTCGGGCACGAAGCGCCGCCGCCCGCTGGTGAGGGCGGCCTGGATCGCACCGTCGAGGTCCGGGAGGCTGACGGGCTTCACGAGGTAGCGGAAGACGCCGTGCTCGATGGCGCGCAGCGCGCTCTCCGTGCTGGGGGCGGCCGTCACCAGGATGAAGGGCACGTCCGACTGGCACTCCCTGGCGGTCCGGAGCAGGTCCAGGCCGGTCATGCCGGGCATCGACAGGTCGCTGATGATGACGTCGTAGGGCTGTTCCCCGAGCTTCCCGGCGGCTTCCGGCGCGTGCTCGCAGGGGTCGACGTCGTACCCCTCCGCCGTGAGCAGCCGGGTCATCCCGCGCAGCACGGCGGCCTCGTCGTCGACGAGCAGGACGCGCGGGCGTTCCTTCCGGAAGGTGGCGGGCTGCGCTGTCATGGGCCTCGAACTGGAAACGCTCGACCCGCCCGTGGGTTAAGGCCTCACGAGGCGCCCCGCCCTGGCGCGGCGCCGCCGCTCGCGCCCCGCTGCCCCTCCAGCCGGGCAAGACGCGCCAGGATCATGGCGTTCATGTCGTCGATCTTCTCGTGGAGGTGCTGGATCTGCATCTCGGCCTTCAGGTTCACGTCGTACTCGATGTCGCCCTTCACCTTCTCGCGGGCCACCTGCCGGTTCTGCGACAGGAGGACGAACACCGAGAGGATGATCGCCTCGAGCGAGACCACCATCGTGAGCAGGCCGAAGGGGAACGGATCGAAGTTGCCGAACGGGAAGATGTGCACGTTCAGGATGATCCACACGAAGAAGATGCCGACGTGGATGAAGAGGAACGGCATCGATCCCGAGAAGTCCGCGATCCAGTCGGCGGTCTTCATGACCGCCGTGCGCTTGTCATCGACCTCCTCGTTCACGTTGCGGGTCGCGGCGTTGCGAAGGAGGAGCGCCGTCTGCCGGAGGCGCTTGCCCGTCGCCGTGAGCAGGTCGAGCGCGGCGGCGGGCTTCAGGCGAAAGAGCTCGTCGAGGTCGCCGCGGTCGATCTCGAGCGCCTCGACGTCCTCGACGACGAGGCAGGTCGCCGTGCGCGGCCCCTCGTCGAGCAGCGAGATCTCGCCGAAGAAGTCGCCCGCGTGGGGCGTCTCGAGGACGAACTTCTCGCCCGTCTTGGTCTTCGTGAAGAGCTCGACCTCGCCCGATTTGAGGACGTACATCGACGCCCCTGGATCGCCGTAGCTGAAGATCATGCTCCCCTTCGGGTACTTGACGACCTGGACGCGCTCGGCCAGCACGTCGCGTTCCTGATCGTCGAGGAGTGAAAAGAAGGGGACCTCGCCCAGCATCTCCGCCTTCGTCGTCATGGACGTGGAGGCTTATCACAGGCTAGAAGCCGGCGATCATGAAGCTCCCCCGCACGCTCCAGCACCTCGCGCTCCTCTCGCTCGGCGCCCTCGTCGTCGCGTGCGGGGGCGACGAGCGGCCCCCCCCGTCGACGCCGTCCGTCGCCGCGCGCGGGGCGCCGACGGCGGGCGCCAGCGACGCGGGGCCGGCGCCTGCGCTCCCCGCGCCCGTCGCGAGGGCGTATCCCGCGGCGAGGAAGCAGCCCACGCGCGCCACGCACTTCGGCGTCGACGTCACCGACGACTACTTGTGGCTCGAGGCGTCCGCCGATCCCGAGGTCCTCCGCTTCACCGAGGAACAGAACGCGCACACGCGGCGGTACTTCGCCGAGGTCCCCGGTCGCGACAAGATCAAGGCCCGCGTCGCCGAGCTCCTCGGCCAGAAGACGAAGGACTACATCGATCTCCGCCGCGCCGAGGGCGCGTGGTTCGCCCTGAAGGAGGAGCCGCCGAAGCAGCAGCCCTTCATCGTGACGCGCGCGGGCCTCGACGAGGCGAGCCCCGAGCGGGTGCTGGTCGATCCCAACCAGATCGACCCCACCGGCAAGACCACCATCGACTGGTTCGTGCCCTCGCGTGACGGCAAGCTCCTCGCTGTCTCGATGTCGGTCGGCGGCTCCGAGAGCGGCGACGTCCACGTTTTCGACGTCGCGACCGGCAAGGAGAAGGGCGACGTGGTCGTCCGCGCCCACGGCGGAACGGCCGGCGGCAGCCTCGCGTGGAGCGCCGACGGCTCGGGGTTCTGGTACACGAGGTACCCGCGCAAGGGCGAGCGGCCGGAGAAGGACCTCGATTTCTTCCAGCAGGTCTGGTTCCACAAGCTCGGGTCGAAGCCCGAGGACGACAAGTACGCGATCGGGAAGGAATTTCCGAGGATCGCCGAGGTCGAGCTTCGCGCGAGCGACGACGGAAAGACCGTGCTCGCCGAGGTCGCGAACGGCGACGGCGGCGAGTTCGAGCACCACCTCCTCGCGGGCAAGGACTGGATCCGTCTGTCCTCGTTCGAGGACAAGTGGACCCACGCGCGCTTCGGAAAGGACGGGGCCCTCTACGTCCTCTCGCGCAAGGACGCGCCGCGCGGCAAGGTCGTGCGGCTCCCGAGGCCCAGCGCGCCGAAGAACGTCGAGGTCGTGCTGCCGGAAGGCGACGGGGTGGTCGAGCGCTTCACGGCCACGGCCGACGCGCTCTTCGTCGTCGAGCTCGCCGGCGGGCCTTCGCGCCTCCGCAGGGTGCCGCTCGCGGGCAAGGGGAAGCCCGAGGAGATCTCGATCCTCCCGACCTCGGCGGTGAACCAGGTCCTCCGCGACGGAGCCGACGTGGTGTTCAAGAACGAGAGCTACCTGCTCCCCGCCGCGTATTTCCGGTGGTCCGCGAAGGACGGCAAGGTCACGCGGACCGCCCTCGGCGCTCCCGCCACGATCGACCTGAGCGACGTCGAGGTCGTGCGCGAGTCTTGTACCTCGAAGGACGGGACCAGGATCCCTCTGAATATTCTCCGCAAGAAGGGCGTGGCCCTCGACAAGAACCGGCCCACGCTCCTCACCGGCTATGGCGGCTACAGCGTCAGCCGCACGCCGCGCCTCAGGCCACTGACGCGCCTCTGGCTCGATCGCAACGGGATCTTCGCCGAGGCCAACCTCCGCGGTGGCGGCGAGTTCGGGGAGGCGTGGCACCTCGCGGGCAACCTCACGAAGAAGCAGAACGTCTTCGACGACTTCCACGCGTGCGCGAACCTGCTCCTGGAGAGGGGGTACACGCGCAAGGAGAAGCTCTCCGCCCTCGGTGGATCGAACGGCGGCCTGCTGATGGGCGCGTCCGTCGTCCAGCACGCCGACACGTTCCGCGCCGTGGTCAGCCGCGTAGGCATCTACGACATGCTGCGCGTCGAGCTCACCCCGAACGGCGCCTTCAACGTGACCGAGTACGGCACGGTGAAGAACGAGGCGCAGTTCCGGGCGCTCCTCGCCTACTCGCCGTTCCACAACGTGAAGGACGGGACGGCGTACCCCGCGATGCTCTTCACGACGGGCGCCAACGATCCGCGCGTGGACCCGTTCCACTCCCGCAAGATGGTCGCCCGCATGCAGGCGGCGACGCGCTCGGATCGCCCGATCTTGCTCCGCGCGTCGAGCGACACCGGCCACGGCATGGGCACGCCGCTCGCCGCGGAGATCGAGGAGAGCACGGACATCTACGCGTTCCTCCTCCACGAGCTGGGGGAGTAGCGTCAATGCAGATCGGATAAGGCATTCGTTGGAGCGAGGGTGCCCCCACCCGTCGCGCTTCGCGCGCGAAGAGGTTCCGTGGAGGCGGTGGGGCGCCCGCGCAGACCTCACCCCCCGTCCCCCTCTCCCTGAAGGGAGAGGGGGCATGTGAACGGGAGAATCGCCTCT
>SXNL01000174.1 GCA_005777185.1 Myxococcales bacterium | reverse complement strand
TCTGCACCCAGGTCGTCGCGAGCATCCCGCCGAAGACGACGTAGACGATCATGAGGACGCCGACGCCGCTCACCGCCGTCTGGTAGCTCACGCCGGGGAGGAGGAGCTTGACGAGGTTCCCCGCGCCGACCATCTGCGCGATCATGTAGAAGGTCGAGACGGTGAGCGTGGAGAGGGACGCCATCGCGCGGACGGGGCGCGCCGAGAGGCGGTACGCCAGGAGATCCGCCATGGTGTACTTGCCCGCGTTCCGGAGCGGCTCGGCCACGACGATGAGCACGGTCAGGTAGGCGACCAGCCATCCGACCGAGTACATGAAGCCGTCGTACCCGTAGAAGGCGATCATCCCCGAGATGCCGAGGAAGCTCGCCGCGCTCATGTAGTCGCCGGCGACGGCGAGGCCGTTCTGCCAGCCGGTGATGGAGCGCCCCGCCGCGAAGTAGGCGCTCGCGCCGCTGGATCGGCGTGCGCTCCAGTAGGTGATGGCGAGCGTGGCCGCCACGAAGGCCAGGAACATCGCGAGGGCGGTCGTCATGCGTCGCCATCCTTCGCCAGGGTGCGAAGGATCTCGGCCTCCATCGTGTCCCAGCGCGACGCGGCGCGGACGTAGAGGAAGGCGAGCGTCCACGCCATGAAGAACTGCGACAGCGCGAAGAGGTAGGCCAGGTTCACGGGCCCGAAGACCTTGGTCTGCATGAGCTCGGAGCGGTACCCGACGAGGATCGGGAGGGCGAAGTAGTAGACGACGAAGAAGATCGTCGCGGGCACCGTGAACCGTGCCTTGGCGCGCACGAGATCCTTGAAGTCCTGGCGAGCCGCGACGGCGTGCCAGTCGGTACCGACCGTGGGCTTGTCGTCGCCAGGCATCTACGGGGCGAGACTACTTCACGATCGTGAGGCAGCCCACGACGATCTCGACCTTGGCGGTGGTCGACTTCTTGACGTCCTCGCAGGCCTTGCCGATGAGCTCGACCTTCTCGCCCTTGTAGTCCCAGCAGCCGTCGGTCGTGCACGGGTCCGACGCGTCCTTGCGCTTCTTCAGGTGCTCGACGCCCTTCAGGGGATCGGTGGTCGAGTCGACGTTGACCTTGTTCTTGTCGATGGTGCCGGCCGTGCCCGGATCGGGAAGGTCGAACGTGCAGCCGAGCAGCTTGCCGCGCATGCTGCCGATGGCCGCGGCGAGGACAGCGGGGGTGAGGCTGGTCGTCATGTCGTAGTGGCAGGCCACGGTCGGATCGGTCTTCACGTTCGTGAAGACCTTGCCGGTGCAGGCCGGGTCGATCGTCTCGGGCGAGCCGGCGGCGGCGTACGCGGACAGGGCGAGGCGCACGGCGTACGGGGGGACGTTCTTGTTCTCGCCGTGGGTGTCCGCACCCGCGACGCCGACGATCATGGTGTTGACGGGCGCGGTCGGGTCGGCGTGGGCGTTCTTGAGGAGCGTGACGATCGAGTCCGGGTACTCCCAGTCGGCGCAGTTGTTCCCGTCGAGGTAACCGGGGCGGGACGGCGCGCTCACCGACGCGCACGAGGCGCCGCCGGCCGTGACGTAGACCATGATGCGCTTGGCGCCGGGGCTCATGCTGAAGCCCTTGAGCGCCCCGATGCCGCTCTTCAGCGCGTCGTACGTCGGGTTGCCGTCGCCGTTGCTCGGCGCGGGTGAGTTGGTGGAGAGCCACTGGTAGATGTCGCGCCGGACGCCCGACGCGTCGCTCGACTTGGCCGTGCCGGCGAGCTTGATGGGCACCTGCGGGAGGCCCGTGACACCGCAGGTGACGGGGAGCCCGAAGATGCACGCCGGTCCGCTGACGCTGATGGTCGGGTACCCCAGGAGGCCGATCGCCATGGTGTCGAACGTGGGCTGGTCCTCGGCCTGGACGATGGCCTGCTGGGCGCTCGCCCACTTGCCGCCGTTCCCCATCGTGCCGCTCTTGTCGAGGACGAAGAGCATCGCCGCGGGGATGACCTTCGCCGCGTACGTCCCCTTGGCGCAGCCCCCGAACGGGGAGTCCACCGCCCCGTCCTGCGAGAAGGTGCCGCCCTCACCGCCCGTCGAGACGCCTCCCTCACCGCCACCGCTCGGGCCGCCTCCGTCGGCGAGGTCCTCGGCCGCGTTGCGCGAGCTGGCCGCGCACGCCACGAAGCCCATCACCGTGAAGGCACCGACCAGAGCGAGAGCAAGCTTGCGCATGATGGACGTCTCCCGTTTCGCATACTCTAGCCCAGATCAAGCGATTGTGGAGTAAGGAAGGGGCGTGCCGGTCCAGCCCGCTCGAGCCCTCTCCGATCTCCTGGCACGCGCGGCGCTTCGCCTGTACGGGGCGGAGCACGGCGCGGTCGACCCGATGGTGCGGCGGTCGAAGCACGGGGATCTCCAGGCGAACCTCGCGATGGGGCTCGGCAAGCGGCTCGGCCGTGCGCCCCGCAAGATCGCGGAGGAGCTCGCCGGCGGCGTCGAGGAGAACGACCTCGTCGCTGCGATCGAGGTGGCCGGCCCGGGGTTCTTGAACGTGACCCTGGAGACCTCGTGGCTCGAGCGCGCGGCCGGGGAGGCCCTCGCGAGCCCCCGTCTGGCTGTCCCCCTCGCGACGACGCCCGACACCGTCGTGATCGACTACTCGGCGCCGAACGTCGCCAAGGAGATGCACGGCGGGCCCCTCCGCTCGACCGTCATCGGCGACGCGCTGGCGCGGCTCCTCGAGTTCCGGGGCCACACCGTGCTGAGACAGAACCACATCGGCGACTGGGGGACGCCGTTCGGGATGCTGATCGAGCACCTGGACGACCTCGAGCGCGTCGATCCGGAGGCCGCCGCGCGGCAGGTGTCGCTCGGCGATCTGGGCGCGTTCTACCGGACCGCCCGCGAGAAGTTCGACGCGGATCCCGCGTTCGCGGAGCGGTCGCGACGGAGGGTGGTCTCGCTCCAGGCCGGCGACGCGGCCACGACGGCCTCCTGGCGGAGGCTCGTGGACCTCTCGCGGACCTACTTCGAGGCGGTGTACGCGCGCCTCGACGTCACGCTCCGCGCGGAGCACGTGCGCGGAGAGAGCTTCTACGATCCGATGCTCGCGCCCCTCGCGGACGAGCTCCTCGCGTGCGGCCGGGGCGTGGTGAGCGACGGCGCGGTGTGCGTGTTCCCCGACGGCTTCACGAACAAGGAGGGGGCTCCCCTCCCCCTCATCGTGCGCAAGGCGGACGGCGGCTTCGGGTACGCGGCGACGGATCTCGCGGCGATCCGCCACCGCGCGGGCGTGCTCGGGGCGACGAGGATCCTGTACGTCGTCGGCGCGCCGCAGGAGCAACACCTCGCGATGATCTTCGCGGCGGCGCGCGCGCTCGGCTGGCTGGCTGGAGGTCGGCCGACGCGCGTGGAGCACGTCGCGTTCGGCTCGGTGCTCGGCACCGACAAGCGCATGTTCCGGAGCCGGTCCGGGGACACGGTGCGGCTCGTCGACCTGGTGGACGAGGCCACGGACCGCGCGCGCGCCGTGGTCGCGGAGAAGGCGCCCGATCTCGACCTTGCGATGCGGGAGGCCGTGGCCCGCGCCGTGGGCGTGGGGTCGATCAAGTACGCCGACCTGTCGAGCGATCGCGTGAAGGACTACGTGTTCGACCTCGACCGCATGGTGTCCTTCGACGGCAACACCGCGGGATACTTGCAGTATGCACACGCGCGGATCCGCTCGGTCTTCCGCCGCGCGGGCGAGGGCGAGGCGGCCGGCGCGATCGCGATCGAGGATCCCGCGGAGCGCGCGCTCGTGATGGACGCGCTCGACCTCGGGCCGACCGTCGAGTCCGTCGACGAGACGCTCGAGCCACACCGGCTCGCGGGCTACCTGTACGGGCTCGCCGGATCGTTCACCACGTTCTACGAGCGGTGCCCGATCCTGAAGGCGGAACCGCGGGTCCGGGCGTCACGGCTGGCGCTCGCGGAGCTGACGGCTCGGACGCTGGAGACGGGGCTCGGGCTCCTGGGGATCGCCGCGCCGGCGCGCATGTAGAGGGAGGCAGGGCCGCCCGCGGCGGCGAAGCTCCCTGGCTCCGAGGAACCGGGTGGGCGCAGGGGGATTTGAACCCACGACTTCCACCGTGTGAAGGTGGCACTCTACCGCTGAGTTATGCGCCCGGAACGACCCGGTTTTACTACTTCTTCTGGCCCTTCGCCACGTCTTTCGGCGGCTTCGCGGGCGTGGGGTCCCCGGCCTGCGCGACCGAGAGGCCCTCGCAGCCGAGGCCCATCGTGACCTTCGCGTCCCTGTTGTCCTTCGGATCCGTCTTCTGGAAGAAGCGGAGCGCGAGATCGATGTCATCCTTCGAGAGCGCCCGCTCTCCGGGTCGCGTGCAGCGGGCGTGGAGCCATCCCGCCTTCTCGAGGCTCGCCCTCAGGTCCACCATCTTCTGCCCCTCGGCCGGATCGTGCTCCGCCGTGACGAGCAGGAGCTGCGCGGGCTTCACGCCTTGCTTCGGGGGGTGAAGCTCGCCCCCTCCGATGACGACGTAGGCGGCCGCCGGGAACGCGCCCTGCGTGGCGAGGTGGTTCGCGAAGTAGCCGCCGTTGGCGTAGCCGACGACGTAGCGCTTGTGCGTCCCCGGCTCGAGGAGCGCCTCGACCTGCCATAGGACCTTCTCCCACTCGGCGATCACCGACTCGATGTCGGCGGCCTCCTCGGTCTCGCCCGGCCAGCAGTACGCGTCCTTGGCCTCGGCCTTCCAGGCGCACATGCCGCGGCGACCGCGCGGCAGGATGACGGCGAAGCCCTTGTCCGAGGCGTAGCGCACGTTGCTCCACTCGTCGCTCGAGCCCTGCCCGGAGAACATGCCGTGCAGGTACAGCAGGATCGGGGTCTTCGGGTTCGTCGTCCGCGGCAGCGCGAAGCACGTGTTGTTCGCCCCCGGCTCGAAGCCCTCCGGGCACCAGCTCTCCGGCGTCGCCACGACGGCCGGGCCGGTCGGCTTGGCGGGCGGCGGCTTGGCGCAACCCGCGAGGAGGAGCGCCGCGAGGAGCAGGGTGCTGCGCATGCCAGACCAGTGTTCAAGCTTTCCCGTGGGGAGGCAAGAAGGGAGTGACGGCGTCAGCCGGCCGCGGGCTCGGCCGAGGCCGGCGGGGGGACGAGCGGGGCGAGGATGGCCGCCCACAGCTCTTCCCGCCCCGCACCCGTCGCGCCGCTCACGCCGAGGACCGGGAGGCCGGTCGTCTTTCGAAACGCCGCGAGCGCCGGCTTGCGCCGGTGTGCGGGGAGCTTGTCGAGCTTCGTGGCCGCGACGAGGACCGTGACGTCGCCGCGGCCCTCGCGCGAGCGCGCGAGGAAGTCGACGAGATCGCGCTCCTCGGCCTCGAGACCGCGGCGGACGTCCACGAGGATCACGACGACGCGGAGGGTGGCGCGCAGCGAGAGGTAGCCCTCGATGGTCTTCGCCCACTCGCGACTCTCGGACTTGCTGACCTTCGCGTACCCGTACCCCGGCAGATCGGCGAGCACGAGGGAGAGGCCCCCCTGCAGGCCCACCGAGAACAGGTTCACCTGCCGGGTGCACCCTGGCGTCGAGCTCGTGCGGACGAGGTTCTTCCGCTCGAGCATCATGTTCATGAGGGTGGACTTGCCCACGTTCGAGCGGCCCGAGAAGGCCACCTCGACCTGCACCGGCGGGGGCAGCTGATCGAGCCGCGCCGCGCCGGCGACGAAGGCGGCGTCGAGGACGCGGACGGGGGCGGGGCGGGTGGGCATGGGCGGCTGATTAGCACGAGCACGCCGGACCGCCGACGCGGACCGCCGATCAGCGCCGGATCCGCCGCCCCACCGCCGCGAGGAGCGTCTCCTGCTCCGGGACACGCAGGCCCCACGCCGCCACCACGAACAGCACCACGAACGCGACGCCGCCCAGGATCCCCTGCCCCCACGCGGGCACACCCGAGAGGATCCTCGTCACCGCCCACGCGCCGACGCCGGCCACCGTCGACGCCGCGACGGTCCCGAGGAACGCCCCCACGATCGCGCGCCCTCCGAGGGGGCCGATCTTCGCCCGCAGGAACACGAGCAGGAGCGCGAGCTGCGCCGCGCTCGATCCCGCGATCGCCATGCTCACCGCGACGTGTCCGTGCGCGCCTCGGAGGCCGATCGCCATCGCCACGAACACCAGGAGATCCAGCGCGCTCACCAGCGTCGGCGTACGCGTGTCGCCGAGGGCGTAGAACACGGGCACCGTCTGCCGCACGGCGGCCACCGTGAAGATGGCGCCGCCCTGCCAGAAGAGCGCGCGCGCCGTCTCCACCGTGCTCGTGCGGTCGAACGCGCCGCGCTGGAAGAACAGCGCGACGAGCGGCTCTCCGAGGCTCATCAGCGCCACCGAGCAGGGCACCGCCACGTAGAGCGAGAGGCCGAGGCCGTGCGCCCACGTCTTCTTCATCTCCGCCGTGTCGCCGCGCGCCGCGAGCGTCGCGAGGGCCGGGAGCGCCGCGCTCGAGATCGCCATCACGAAGAGCCCCTGCGGGAAGTCCGCGAGGCGCTGCGCCCACGTGAACCAGCTCTGCGCGCCGGTGCCGAGCTCGGAGAGGAGGCGCCGGGACAGGACGACGTCGATGTAATACACACCGATTCCGAAGGTCATCGGCCCCAGGCGCCGGAGCACGTCGCGCACGCCAGGATCCTTCAGATCCAGGATGGGCGTCCCGGCGAAGCCCACGGACCGGAGCGCGGGCACCTGTGCCACGACCTGCAGGAAGCCCCCCACGAGCGCGCCGATCGCGAGGGCCTGGGCCCCGTCGATCCCCCTCGCGCGAAGCGGGTCCACGAGGAGGAACGCCGCGGCGAGGAACGCGACGTTCAGGAGGCCGGGCGCGAACGCGGCCACCGCGAACCGTCGCTTCGCGTTCAGGGCCGCCATGCCGAGGGCCGCGATCCCCATGAAGAAGATGTACGGGAAGACCGTGCGCGTCAGCGCCGTCGTACGCTCGAACTGCCCGGGGTGGGCGTGCGCCCCGGAGGCGAAGAGCTCCGTGAGGGGCTCCGCGAGGAGGACGCCCGCGAGCGACACGAGCGTCAGGACGACGAGGGAGACGCCACGGATGCGCGCGAAGAAGCGGCGCGCGGGCGCGTCCCCCTCCTCGAGCTTCTTCCCGAGGACCGGCATGACGGCGCTCGCCACGGCCCCCTCGCCGAGGATCTGCCGGAGCGCGTTGGGGATCGTGAACGCCACGAAGAACGCGTCCGTGACCTCGCGCGTGAACAGCGCCGCGAGGACGACGTCCCGCGCGAAGCCGAGCGCGCGCGACGCGAACGTGCCGAGCGCGACCACGCCGGCGCGACCCGCCATCTTCTTCCGCTCTTCGGCCGCCGTCTCGGCCACCTGTTCCGCCTGCTTCCCCTCCGGCGACATCACGCCCGCGGAAGATCGCGATGGTCGGCTTTCGCCTCACCCGGGCAGCACGCGTCGCAGCGGCAGAGCGCGCGCAGGAAGCGGAACGAGTAGAGACCCGACCCGTGACCGTCGAACCACTCGAAGCGCAGCGCGTAGTTGCCGACGGGCTCGATCTTCTCGATCTGGAGCTGATCCCCCTCCGCGGCGACGAAGGAGATCGTCCCCGAGTGCCCCTGGCACGTGGCGCACGGGCAGTAGCCCCGCAGGATCTCGTGGGGGTACACGCCCACGTGGCCGTCGCCCCACGTGATCTCCGTCACGCGCGCGCCACGCGGGCTCGCCACCTTGCGGCACAGGAGACCGGGATCCCTCACGCGCCCGCCTTGCGCGCGAGCCCGAGCTTCGACTTCACGTCGTCGAGGTGCGAGAGGCCGTTCACGGCGCCAACCGCGCTCACCGCCTTCGCGCCCATCAGATGCCCGACCTCCAGCGCGCGCGCCCAGGTCTTGCCGTCCGCCCACTCGCGCTTTCCGGAGCGGGCGCCCGTCGCGAGGAGCACGCCGAGGGCACCGGCGAGGAACGCGTCCCCGGCGCCCGTGGCGTCGACGCACCGGACCCGCTTCGTCGGTGCCGTCACCTGGCCGTGCGCGCCGACCGCCGCCGCGCCGTTCTCCCCGCGCGTGAGCAGCCACGTCGCGCCCTTCGCGTGCTCCTCGAGCCACGAGAGCCCACGCTTGCCCGCGAGGTGCGCGAGATCGCCCTCCGACGCCTTCACGAGCTTCGCCCTGGAGACGAGCTCCCCGATCTGGCGCTTCATCACCGCCGGATCCGCCCAGAGGTGCGCGCGCACGTTGAGGTCGACGACCAGATCCCCCTTCGCCTTCTCGAGCTCGGCCACGAAGCGGGCGGTCGCCGCCTGGAGGTCCGGGGTGACGAGCGTGCTCGTGCCCACCACGCCGAACGTGGCGCGGGCGCACGCAGGGACGACCGCCGTGGCGGGGAGCATCGCGTCGGCCGTCTGGTGGCGGTAGAAGAGGAAGCTCGGCTCGCCCTTGTCGCTGCGCGAGACGAAGGTGATCCCCGTCCTCTGGGGGAGCCGGGCGACGTGCTTCGTCTCCACGCCCTCGGCCTCGAGGATCGACACGAGCGCGTCCCCGAAGCGGTCCTTGCCGACCGCGCCGACGACGCTCGCACGGAACCCGAGGCGAGCGAGCGACACGGCCACGTTGGTCGGTGCGCCGCCGAGCTCGCGCCGGTAGGTCTGCCCGGCCCCCGCTTTGCCCGCGCTTCCCTCCTCGAACAGATCCCAGAGGATCTCGCCGAAGCACGCGCAGTCCAGGGATTCCTTGGTGGTCATCGGTGGCTCCTACGATAGAGAAAAGCGCGACCCGGGGCAAAGCACGCGGGCGTCGGCGTCACCGGGGTGGTGCGAGTTCCGTATGAGAGGTCATCGCCCGCGTCACGAGGCGCATCACGAGGTCGCCCTCCTTGCGCGAGAGCTGGGCCACCTCGCCGGAGGAGATCCGAGCCAGGCGGAGGAGGAGGTCGTCGGCGAGGACCTCGCCGCCCCCATGGCACGCGCGGCAGATCACGCCGCCTCGCCCCGCGTCCACGTGGGCCCGCCGCGCCGGCGGCCGCGGGCGCCCACACGAGGCGCAACGGTCGAACACCAGCTCGTACCCCACGTGACGGAGGAGACGCAGGCCGAACGTGAGGAGCCCCTGACCCTTCGCGCTGGAGGGTTGCCGCTCGAGATCGTCGAGCAGCACGGAGAGCTCCTGGAAGACGTCCGGCTCCGGCGTCCGCGGCGGACACGCGTGCCGCACCCAGCGGAGCGCCGTCCCGGCGGCGGCGAGCGCGTCCAGATCTCCGGTCACCCCCAGGCGGACGTGGCGCACGACCGCCTCCTTCAGCGTCAGGAGCTCCGCCCCGGTGTCCTCGGCCCGCAGGTACACCCCGTGGACATAGTCGAGCGCGCCGTTGACCCGTCGCCGCGAGGACCGCGCCCCCCGCACCATGGTCGACAGCTTGCCTTCACGCTCCGTCAGCCACGTCGCGACGACCGCGGTCTCGCCGTACGGAACCGCTCCGAGGAAGAGCGCTTCCGTCTCGATCGTCCGCCTCACACGGTGCGCAAGAAGGTGGGGACGGGCTCGTGCGACAGCTCCTGCGGCATGTCTCGACCCCTGGGCTTGAGCACGATCGACAACGCGAGCGTGAACAGGATCAGGAGCAGCACGAACGCGATCGCGACGCCGAAGCGACGCCCTCGGCCCTCGCGCTGCGCCGGCACCTGGAACGACGTCGGGATCGGCGTGACCACCGCCGAGCGCCGGCTCGCCGTGTAGCGCGCGAGCACGTCCGCGGGCACGAGGCCCACCGCGCGCGCGAACGCCTTCAGGAAGCCCCGCACGAAGACCTCACCGGGCAGATCGTCGAAGTGGTCCGCCTCGATCGCCTCGAGGGTCGCGAGCGGTATCCGCGTGATGCGCGCGACCTCGGCCATCCCCATCCGCTTCAGCAGCCGCTGTTGCCGGAGCACACTCCCGACCGTCTGGCCGTCGCCGGCGGTCTGGCGAACGCGCGAGCTCGGGGGCGTCTCGGCCCGACCGGTCGTGGACTCCGTGGCGACGGCGTCGGCGTTGTGGCTCATGTCTTCCCTCCGAGGTCGTGCAGGGTCTTCTCGCAGAGCTTGCCGGCCTCCGTCTTCGAGGACAGGACGACGCACTTCTCCAGGTCCTCTCGCGCGCCCTCCGTCTTGCCCATCTTGAGCCGGACGGTGCCGCGGCGTTGCCAGGCGTCCTGGAGGGCCTGGCAGTCCGGGCTCTGCACAGCGAGCGCGTCGGACAGGCTCTTCTCGGCCGAGGGCAGGTCCTTCTTCTCCTCGTAGGCGAGGCCGAGGCGGTAGTGGCCGACGCAGAAGCGAGGCTCGGTCACCGAGTTCTTGAGCGAGACGATGGCGCGATCGACCTCACCCGCCTTGAGCTGCGCGAGCCCGAGGTTGCCCCACGCGAGGTGGCCCGACGCGAAGGCCGGATCCTTCGTCAGCGGCTCGAGCACGGCGATGGCGTCGCGCGGCTTGTTCTGGCGAATGAGCACGGTCCCGAGGGCGTTCTTCGCATCCCGGAACCCATCGTTCACCTTCACCGCCCTCCGGAGGTACTTCTCCGCCTCCTCGAGGCTGCAGTCCGGCGACGCGTCCTGGTCGCAGAAGACGAGGTGGACCATCGCCGCGAGGTAGAGCGCCTTGTCGTTCTCCTCGTTGAAATGGACAGCCTTGCGGGCGTGGTCGAGCGCCTCGCGGGGACGGCCAGCGTGGAGGGCCTCCCGTCCGAGATCGTACTCGGCGTCGCTCTGCTTCTCCGCCGACGCGCCCCCGGGCGAGTTCGCCCCCCTGCCGGTGCACGCCCACGCGAGCGCCGGCACCAGGAGCAGCGTCGCGAGCGTGGAGGCGAGGGGCGGGGTCTGCATGTCGAGCGTTTTGGCGGCACGAGCCGTGGGGAGAACGCGCGCGGCCAACTGCTCCGCCAGGTAACGTCGTCAAGGAAGAATGCCCGGTTCAGCCGCTCGTAACCCGATCGCCGCACCACGTCAACCCTCGCCGGACAGCGGCAAGCCCATGCAACTGTTCATTATTTCGTTGCATGTCCGGATGTTCGCGAAACCATGTAGCAATTTCGCCACACCGGGCCGGGCGGTCAGCCTCCGCCAGGCCTCGACGCCGAGCCGTTCCCGCGCAGCTCCTCCTTGGAGGCGAGGAGCGCGTAGAGCCGGCGCAGGGCGTCCAGCTCCGGGATCGTCATCCGCTCCCCGACGATGCGGACGTAGCCCTGCTCGCGCAAGCGCTGCACGGCCCGCTTGACGGTGTCGACGTCCAGCCCGACGCGAATGGACAGGTCGATGGGGGAGAGGGCGAGCTCGACCGCGCCGGGCGCCGTGCCCGCGAGCTTGAGGAGCGCGCTCACGATCTTGGACTGGGTGTCCTTGAGCATGAGGACCTCGATCTGGTCCTCGGCCTCGCGCACGCGCTTGATGAACTGGTTCAATATGCGGAGGCCGATGGTCGGGCGGTGCTCGATCAGGGTGCGGAAGGACGAGCGGTCGAACACGAGGGCGATCCCGTCGGTGAGGGCGACCGCCGTCGACGACCGCGGTTCGTCCGCCAGGAGGGCCGCCTCGCCGAAGATGTCCCCCGTGTGCAGGACGGCGAGGCTGCGCTCGAGCATCCGTACCCGCTTCAGGAGGCGCACCCGGCCCTCGTAGAGGAGGAAGGCCTCGCGCGAGGGGTCCCCTTCCCGGAAGATCGCCTCGCCCGCGGAGAACGCGCGCCCGTACCGATCGACGAGCGCACCGGCGTCCTCGGTCGCCGGCTCGGGATCGCTGCTCTCGTCGCTCTCGTCGAGCCTCACGGTGCCCTCAACATACCACCAACTCACCCCGAGGTGCCGCGCGGGTTCCGGTCACAGACTTCCCTTCGTCGAGGGGACCCCGGAGGCGCGTGGATCGAGCCGGCTCGCCGCCGACAGCGCCCGCGCGAAGGCCTTGAAGCAGATCTCGACGATGTGGTGCAGGTTGGCGCCGGCGTGCAGCACGACGTGGAGGTTGCAGCGAGCGCCGCGCGCGAAGGCCTCGAAGAAGACCTCCGCGAGCTCGGTGTCGAAATCGCCTATTTTCGCTTTAGGGACGGGCACTTCCCACACGAAGAACGTCCTCCCGGAGAGGTCGATCGCGCAGGTCGCCCGGGCCTCATCCATCGGGAGCGTGGCGGCCCCGTAGCGGACGAGCCCCGCCTTGTCGCCGAGCGCGGCGGCCACCGCCTCTCCGAGCACGATGCCGAGATCCTCGGTGGTGTGGTGCCCGTCGATGTGCACGTCCCCCCTCGCCGCGACCGAGAGATCGAACAGCCCGTGGCGCGCGATCTGGTCGAGCATGTGCGAGAGGAACGGGAGGGGGGTCTCGATCGAGGCCACCCCGCCTCCGTCCAGATCGATCGTCACCGCGATGTCCGTCTCACGGGTCCGGCGCTCGACCGTGGCTCTTCGGGGCATCGGCGGGTTCTCCCTGGTTTGCGGGCGGCGCCCGGCGGCGATTCGCCTCGTCGCGTCGCCGGGCCCGTAGTATAGCCCGCGCGTGGCCATGCCTCCCATTTCCCGGCGGCCCGCGGACCTCCTCCGGGGTCTCGTCCGGGGTAAGTCCGAGCCGGCGCGCGCCTTCTACGCGCCCGAGGTGTACGGGCGCGAGGCCATCGCGAACATCGCGCGGACGTTGCCGCTGGTCGAGCGGGCGTACGCGAACATCCGCTTCTCGATCCTCCGCCCGAAGCTCCTCAGCGTGATGGACCTGCTCCTGCCGGACACGGGACGCATCCTCGACATCGGGTGCGGGTTCGGGCTCTTCGCGGCGTACTTCGGGCAGACGCAGCCGGAGCGGCGCATCCTGGGCGTGGATCCCGACGCACGGCGGGTGGAGCTCGCGCGACGCGTCTCGGGTCGGCTGGGCCTGCCTCACGAGTTCCTCGTGGGCGACGCCCGCGACGCGAGGGACGCGGCCGGGCGACCGCTCGAGGGACCGTTCGCCGCCGCGTACGTGCTCGACGTGATGCACCACATCCCGGAGCCGGACCAGGTGCCGCTCCTCGCGCGCCTGCGCGATCTGCTCGCGCCTCGCGGCGTGCTCGTCCTGAAGGACATCACGACCGAGCCGCGCTACCAGCTCCGCTTCACCGAGCTCCTCGACCGCGTGATGGTGGGCTGGAACGAGCCGCTCGCCTACCGCCACCACAGGGACTGGGGAAGGATCCTGACGGACCTCGGCTTCCACGTGCGCATGGTCCGCGTCCCCGACGTGCTCCCCTACCCGCACGTGGTGATCGCCGCGAGTCTACCTGGTAGCGAGGGGGCTGAGAGGCCACCTCGCGCTCCCCCCGCTCCCACCGGAAACGGGACCGCGGCGCACTGATGCACGTGCGCTTGCTGGTCGGGCTCCTCGCGCTCGCGGGGTGCAACGCCTGCAACGAGCCGGCGCCGCGCCCCCCGACCGGTCCGGCGGTGACGCCGACCGCGACGGCGTGGACGTCGCCCACGCAGCCCACCGCGACGACGACCGCAGGGCAGCCCCCCGTCACGACCGCCGCGACGGCCCCGTCCCTCGCCGCTGCCCCGCCGGGACGTTACTGGGTCGTGGGATATTACGGGGGCTACCAGTCGGAGCTCCTGTCGGTGTCCGCCATCGACTTCGCCGCGATGAGCCACGTCGCGGTCTCTCGCGTGGTGCCGCGGACCGACGGATCGCTCGACACGTCGTTCGACCACAAGAGCGGCCTGACGCTCTCGCAGGGCATCGTGAACGCCGCGCACGCGAACGGCCGGCGCGCCATCCTCATGGTCGGCGGCGACGGGGCCCATGACGGCTTCGTCGGCGCGGTCACGACCGACCAGGCGCGCCTCGTGGACGGGCTGGCGCGTGTCGTGAAGTCGCAGGGCTACGACGGGATCGACATCGACTGGGAGCCGGTACCCGCGGCGGACGAGCCTCTGATCGAGGGCCTGCTGGACGCGCTGCGGCGCACGCTCCCGACGACCACGATCACCATGCCGGTCGCGTGGGACAAGATCCCGCGAAACGCCGCCCGGCTCGCGGCGCGCCTCGACCAGATGAACATCATGACGTACGGCATGACGGGCGCGTGGTCGGGCTGGCGCACGTGGCACTCGTCCGCGCTCTACGGGAGGCTGAGCTCGGTCGACAAGTCGGTGAACGCGTACCTCGCCGCCGGCGTGCCGCCGCGGAAGCTCGGCGTGGGCGTCGGCTTCTACGGCACCTGCTGGGCGGGCGCGACGGGCCCCGACCAGGACATCGTCGAGGGGTTCCGGGTGGTGACGAGCGACAACGACATGAGCTACACCAACATCGTCTCGCTCTACGCGCCCCACGGGCGCGCGCTCTGGGATGACGCGGTGAAGGCGCCCTTCCTGAGCTTCCCGCGGCCCACGGGGCCGAAAGGGTGCACGTACGTCACGTACGAGGACGAGCGGTCGATCGCCGAGAAGGCGGCGTACATCAAGCGACGCGGGCTCGGCGGGGTCGTCGTGTGGACGATCAACCAGGGCGTCGTCGGGGGTCAGCAGCCGCTCGCGGCGGCGCTGCGGAAGGGGCTCTTGCAGTAGACCGCGCGCCGCCGCTGCCGAACGACTTGACGCACCCCGCGCCCTTGTGGTCTTCTCCGCGCCGCTTCCCGGCGAAGGTGGCGGAATTGGCAGACGCACTAGCTTGAGGTGCTAGCGGGTAACACCGTAGGGGTTCAAGTCCCCTCCTTCGCACAGCAACCGCACGGAATCATTGGAGCGCGGAGGCCGGAACGCCGAAACCCGGCCAGAACCGGCGGACCCCTTCATAGGCTTGATCAGCGCGTCGAGCGCCGGGAAGGGCTCGCCGTCTCGACGACGACGATCGGGACCCTCCTTCGCGTACGCGCTCCACGTGATGTCCGGCGACCTGTGCCCGGCGTACCGGGCGAGCGCGCAGGAGTCGGTCTCCATCCTCGCGTGGCAGGTGATCCCGGTCGTGCGGAGGCTCCGGAAGTCGAGGCGGGCATGGTCGTCAGTCCCTTCCACGAGCTCCGTCCGTTCGACGCCAGCGATCCCGAGGTGCTTCCGGATCGTCGTCGCGTTCTTCTCCACGTCGCGCGTCTTCGTCGGGAGCGGAACGATCCGCGCAGCACGTGAACGGCTGAAGCGGCCGACGCGTATGACCGCCATCGACCCCGTGCGGGAGACCAGCTCGGCCGCCGTGAGCGGAGTGAGTCTACTTCGCGAAGGCCGGGCTGCGGGCAAGGTGATCGGCGTGGACATGACGGACGAGCAACTCGGCAAGGCGGAGCGGCTACGCGCCGCCGGCGGCCTCTCCGGGATCGAATACAGGAAGGGTTACATCGTGACGGACCAACAGCTCCCCGACAGCGTCGTCTGCAGCGCCGATCTCTGGGCGGCGTGCATCGGCGGCGCCGCGCAGCGCGACGCCTACCGTGGAGCGATCGAGGCGGCCGGGCTCACGGTGCTCACCGTGAGGGAGAACGCCGGCCACGAGTTCATCTCCGACGGCGCGCAGGGCGCGACGAAGAAGTTCGGCGTGAAGAGCGTCTCGATCCTCGCGAAGAAGGGGTAGGCCCTCTCCAGCCTCGCGACCCGCGCGGAGTCCGTGTCGCGGGGGACGCCATGCGACCCACGTATCGCCCTCCTCGACGGGTCCGCGCGGACGACGCTCACCACCCGCACGCCCTCTCCTCCACCCTGTACGGCATCGCCTCCGGCAGACCCTGGATGATCCGCATGGCCTGCGCGTCCGTCGTGTCCGGGGGAGCGTCGATCCTGGCCCAGGCGGCTCGGAGCGCGGGCCCGAGGCCGGGCTCGAGCTCCTTCCAGAAGCCGTACCCGCAGAGCGGCGCGAGGGGCGTCATCGACCAGGGCGGGTACCCGAACGCGACGCGGCCCGAGTAGTTCACGCGGTACCAGCCGTTCGAACCGTCGAGGAAGGTCGCGAAGCGCGGCGTCGTGAGGTCGCCGTCCCAGACGGCGAACGCGATCTGACGCGCGAAGGCGCGCGCCTCGTCGTCGGTGATGTGCTCCTTCGGAAGGATGCCGCGGTGGCGGCGCATCGAGTCGAACACCGACACGAGCCGACGTGCGTGGCTGATGTCCCAGCTGACACCCGAGAGCGGCTCGGGCGGGTGCTTCACCGGGCCGCCGGCCGTGACGTAACCGGGGAACTCGTCGCACGTGCACCCGCCGACGCTGACGCACCCGGTGCACGCGGCGCTCGTGGCCGTGTACCCCGTGTACGCGTGATCGGGGTGCCCGTCGAAGCCGCCGGGATCGATGGTGAGGCCCTGCACTGAGCCCTTCGGCGAGGTGAGCGTCTGCGCGCCGAAGCGGCTTCGGATCAGCTTCGCGCCCAGCTCCGCGTGCGCCTCGAACATGGCCTTGACGGCCGGCTCGAGCGGCACGAGAGCCGGCGACCGCGCGTGCGCCGCGAGGATCTCGAGCACGCCGGCCACGATCCACATGTCCGTGTCGGTGAGGGCGTTGCAGTAGGACGGCGGGTTCGAGCCCTTGCCCGGCAGCGCGGCGGTCCCGTACCGGCGTCCGAGGAGGTTCTCGAGGTGCTGCCGGTGACTGTACGTGCCCGAGTGGCAGCCCCATCCGCGGACCTGGAACGAGCCCGGCTGACCGGGGATGACGTCGATCCAGCGAGCGTAGTGATCCACGACGATGACGGGCAAGGCCGCGTCGCGGAACGACACGAGGGCAGCGGACGGCGCCGGCATCTCCGCCGTGACCCGGACGAGCCGCGAGGCCGCGTACAGGAACTGTGAGCTGGAGAGCACGCTCTCCGGACCGGCCGAGAGGCCGGCCGTCGGGGCGGCCGTCCACATGCGAGTGGGCCGCGAGAGGGGCCACACGCTCTGAGGTATCTCCACGCCGCCCGGGCTCGCGTAGTAGAAGAAGGCCTCGCTCTCGGTCGCGATGCCGTCGAACGCGGGCTGGTAGACGCGCGCGAGGCCCTCGAGCGTCACCGCGTCACGCGCGTACTCCGCGTGCATGAGCAGGTTCGCGGTCGTGAGCTGCGTGTCGTAGAGGACCTGCGGGTTGCTGGCGGCGACCTTCGTGGCGACCGCGGTGGAGAGCGTCGGCTCGAGCCGGAGCCAGGCCTTCGCGAGGCGATCGAGGTCGCCAGGATCCGGCGGGTCTGGCTTCACGCAGGGTGCTCCGGTGTCGCCACGCGGGGGCGCCGCGTCGAGCGGGGTCTCCGCTGCCACGTCGCGATCGGGAGGCGCGGGCGGCTCGAGCGACGGAGGGGCCGCCGACGGAGGTGGAGGTGGATCCGCTACGCGATCCCCGCAGGCCGCGAAGGCGACGCCGAGGAGGGCGAGGACGAACGTGCGCGCCGTGGCGGGGGTCACGAGGATGGAGTGTAGCGGATCGGGCCGCCGTCCACCATCCGCTGTGCGCCGTGGTAGCCTCCGCCCTTCCATGGATCGCAAGTACGACCTCGTCCTCTTCGGCGCCACCGGTTTCACGGGCAAGCTCACCGCCGCGTACCTCGCGCGGCGCGCAGCGGAGGAGGGGCTCTCCTGGGCCATCGCCGGCCGCAGCAAGGAGAAGCTCGAGGCCGTCCGGCGCGACCTCGCCCGCGACGCTCCCGCGTGCGCCTCGCTCGACCTCCTCGTCGCCGACTCCGCGGACGAGGCCGCCCTTCGCGCCGTCGCGGGGAGCACCCGCGTCGTCTGCACGACCGTGGGCCCGTACGCCAAGCACGGGGGGCGGCTCGTGGCAGCCTGCGCGGACCTCGGCACGCACTGCTGCGACATCACGGGCGAGGTCACGTTCATGCGCGACATGATCGATCGTCACCACGCGCGCGCGGTCGCGACCGGAGCGCGGATCGTCCACACGTGCGGCTTCGACTCGATCCCGTCCGACCTCGGCGCGCTCATGCTCGTGGACCACCTGCGCGCGCGCGGAAAGGCCACGCGGCGCGTGGTCACCTCCGTCGGCGAGGCGAAGGGTGGCCTGAGCGGCGGTACGGCCGCGTCGATGATGAACCTCATGGCGGACGCGACGCGGGATCCCGAGATCCGCCGCCTCGTGACCGATCCTTATGCTCTCCTGCCCGAGCGTGACCAGGGGCGTGGGCCGCCCTCCAAGGACAGCTTCGCGGTGCGCTTCGACGAGGACCTCGGCGCGTGGACGGGGCCCTTCCTCATGGCGGTCGTCAACACCCGTGTCGTGCGCCGCTCGAACGCCCTGCTCGGGTTCCGGTACGGCCCGACGTTCGAGTACGCGGAGGTCGCGAGCTACGGCGCAGGACCGAAGGGCCTGGCACGCGCGACCGCGATCACCGGAGGCCTCGGCGCGTTCGCGACGCTCGCGGCCGGCAAGCTCACGCGCGCGGCGCTCGAGAGGGTGCTCCCCTCCTCCGGGGAGGGCCCCTCGAGGCAGGTGCGGGACACCGGCTACTTCAAGATCCGCCTTCTTGGCTGGGCCGAGGGAGACGCGCGCCCCGGCGCGCGCGGGTTCGTCGCCGGCACGAGCGATCCGGGCTACGGCGAGACGGCCAAGATGCTCGGCGAGTCGGCCCTGTGCCTCGCGAAGGACCCGCTGGACACGCCGGGTGGGGTGACCACGCCGGCGGCGAGCATGGGCCAGCGCCTCATCACGCGACTCCGCGCTGCCGGGATGAGGTTCGACGTCGAGGACGCCACGCCGAGCGAGTGAGCGAGCGCCGCCCGGCGGAACCTTGACCCACGGCTCGGACTTCTAACCACCCGGCGCGCGCGAGCCCGCCACGATCGCGATGATCTCGCTCACCTCGAACGGCTTGCGGATCACGTCCAGGCTCGATCCGCCGGGGCCGAGGAGCCCCTCCGGTACCTTGTCGGCGCTCCCCGTGATGAGCACCACCTTCCCGACGACGCCGTCCATGCGGCGGATGCCCCCCTCGACGTCGCCGGCCAGCGGCGAGAGATCCACGAGCGCCACGTCGAAGGGCGGGCCCGCCAGCGCCTCCGGTAGCTCGCTCCGCGCGCGGATCACGACCACGTCCGCGCCGCGCGCCGCGAGCGAGGTGGACAGCATGTCGTTGATCGCGTCATCGTCGTCGAGGACGAGGACGCGCGTGCTCGCGAGGACGTGGGCGCGCGGGACCGAGGCCTGCCGGAGCGAGTGGAGCGACGTCGGTGGCGGCCTGGGCGTGGGCGCGCTCGGCCAGCTCACGCGGAACGCTGCGCCGCCCTTCCCACGGACGAGGGTGACGTCGCCTCCGCGCGCCCGCGCGATGTCCCGGCTGTACGGAAGTCCGGTACCCGTCCCGCCGTCGCGGGACGAGTCGCCGCCGAAGATGCTCTTCTCGCGATCGCGGGCCACGCCTGGGCCCTCGTCCACGACGTCGATCTCGGCGCCGGCTCCTCCCCGGACGGACACCCTCACCGCCGACCCCGGAGGCGCGTGGTCCAGCGCGTTCAGGACGAGGTTGGTCAGCACCTGCGCGAGGTCCTCCGCGTGCTCGATCATGACGACGTCGTGCGTCCCGACCTCGATGCGGACGCCCCGCCGCGACGCCTCCACCGAGAGCGCGAGGCGCACGCGCTGCACCACGTCGTGCGCGAGCTGGACCCAGCCGTCGGGGGGCTCCTCGTCGACAGCGCGCGCGTCACCGATCGCGCGTCGGGCCATGTTCTTCGCGAGGAGGGCCTGCGCCTCCGCCACGCCGAGGGCGAGGGCGAGGCCCTCGGTCGTCTGCCCCTCCGCGCGGGCCTCGGCGATCCAGCCGAGGAGCACCGTCAGCGCGTTCGATACATCGTGGAGCGCCCCGCGCAGATCCTGGTGGGGGTCTCCGTGCGCGTCGGCGGGATCGTCCGGGCGGTCGGCCACGGGCGGCACGCTAGGTCATTTGGGGCGGGAGCGGAAGGGCGTCCGGCACGCCACGCGGGTGGGAAGCGAGGCCCCCCGGTCAGCCGAGCGAGCGGCGCGCGCCGCGCTGGCCGAGGGCGCGACTCAAACGGGGGGAGAGGCGCTTCGTGTAGTAGAGCGCCCACGCCTCCGGCGTGACCGGGACGACGTCGCGCTTGTGCTGGACGGCGTCGACGATGGCCTTCGCGACGCCCTCGGGCTTGTAGTTCCTCCGGTCGTACAGGCCCACGATGCGCCGCTTCATCCCGTCGGGGTCCTTCATCCGGTAGCGCGTCGTCTTGACGATGTTCGTGTTGACGATGCCCGGGCAGATGACGGAGACGCCGACGTCGTGCCGGGACAGCTCGGCCCGGAGCGACTCCGACAGGCCAAAGACGGCGAACTTCGTCGTCGAGTACGCGAGCACGTCCGGCGCGCCGACGTACCCGAGCACGCTCGACACGTTCACCACGTGGCCGGCGCGGGCGTCGATCATCCGCGGGAGGAAGTAGTGGCAGCCGTGGATGACGCCCCACAGGTTGACGCCCACGATCCACTCCCAGTCCTCCAGTGTCGTCGTGCGGATGTCGCCCGCGAGCCCGACCCCCGCGTTGTTCACGAGGACGTCGACGGCAGGCTCGGCCCGCTCCACGACGTCGCGGAACGCGCGCACGTCGTCCTTCCTCGACACGTCGGCCCGGTGGACGTGAACGCGACCCGCGTGCTGGTCCTCGAGCCGGCCGAGGCCCGCCTCGTCGACGTCGCAGGCCCACACCTTCGCGCCCCGATCGACGAACGCCGCCGTCGTCGCGCGGCCGATCCCGCTGGCGGCGCCGGTCACCACCACGACCTTGTCCCGGAACATCGCGGTCATGGCGCGGACGCTCCGACCGCGGGCCGACGCCTCGTCGCGCGCTCCACGCCACGACTCACGCCGCGACCGCCTCTCGCGCCATGCGGGCCAGGTAGCTGGCCGCGAGGGCGTAGTTGTCCCGATCGTCCGGGTGGAAGTCAGGCCGCACGTACTCCCGGATGCCGCGCCAGAACACGTTGCGGCCGATCTGGCGCTCCCTCCGCACGCGCGCGAGCTCCCTCTTCATCGCGACGCGGTCGATGGTTCCGTCCTGCCGAACCAGCATGCGTACCGCGAGGACCCACGCGATCCCGAGCGCGACGGTGGCGACTCCGAGCCCGGTCATCCGCAGAGCATAGCTCGGGTGCACGGCGCGGAGCACGTCGAACGCGACCGCCTTGTGCTCGATTTCCTCGGCGGCGTGCCACAGGAGGAGGCGGCGCATGCGCGGATCGGCCTCGTCGAGCCCTCCGTCGGAGAGCGCGTTGTCAGCGAGGACCGCCGTGAAGTGCTCGAGGGCGACCGTGACGGACAGGTTCAGCGCGGCGGGCGACATGCGCTCCATCCGCTCGAAGGCAACGCGCTGGTACGTCTCGAGGAACCCATCGATGTCGAAACCCTGCGCGCGCATGATCTCGAAGAACCGCTCGTGCTCCCTCGCGTGGCGCCCCTCCTGCCCGAAGAACCCCCGGACGTCGGCGCGCAGCCTCTCGTCCGTGACGCGCGGCAGGTAGTGCCGGACGCTGCGGACGAAGAAGCGCTCGCCAGCGGGGAAGAGGAGGTTCACCCCGTTCGCGATGTGCGACATCGCGGCGCTGCCCCGGAACCATCGGCGAGGGATCCCCTCGAATCGCAGCCCTGGGCTCCTTGGCGTGATGCGCGAGACGACCTCTGCTTCCACTTGCACCTCCGGCGGGGACGGCCGATCGCGGCGTGGCCCCCCTCCGCTGTTGACTTGTATTCAATAGAGTGTAGATCCAATTGACTGTAAGTCAACAGTCGCTGGCTCGCCGCGTGTTAGCCTTGGACATGGCCACCCGGAGGGTGCCGACAAGACGGGGGAAACGGGCGACGAGGCAGGCCAGGCCGCGCGTCCGCCTGGACACGGACGCGCGGCGCGCCCAGCTCCTCGCGCGCGCGATCGCCGTGTTCGGCGAGCGCCCGTACGACGACGTGTCCATCGACGCCATCGCCGCGGCCGCGGGCGTGTCGAAGGGGCTCCTCTACCACTACTTCCCCACCAAGAAGCACCTCTACCTCGCGGGGATAGAGCTCGCGGGCGCCGACCTGCTCGCCCGCGTGGAGCCCGATCCGGGCCTCTCGCCGCTGGAGCGGGCGACCCACGGGGTCGACGCCTATCTCGCGTTCGTCGAGGAGCACGCGCAGGCGTACGTCGGCTTGCTGCGCGGAGGCGTCGGGAACGATCGGCAGGTGCAGCGCGTCGTCGACGACTGCCGGGCCCGCATCCTCGACAAGCTCCTCTCCGGCTTGACCGTGACCTTCCCCGCAGGGGAACTCGCGTCGCCGGAGGTGCGCGCCTCGCTGCGTGGATGGATCGGCTACGTCGAGACGCTCAGCCTCGACTGGCTCGAGCGCCGGGATCTCTCGCGCGCTCGCGTGCGCGAGATGGCGGTCGAGGTGCTGCTTTTCCTTCTGCAGCGGCACCTGTCCGGTAAGCCCTGACGACGGGGCCACGCGCCCGAGGGACCCGCAGGGGCGTCAACGTGCGCGCGGGCCGAGCCCGACGAGCGCGAAACCCGGGAGCACCACGTCCCGAACGGCGGCGTCGATAACCGCCTCGGTCTCGACAGCGCTCAGGTGACCATGCGCCGGGATCCCCTCGGGCGGGAGGTGCGGGTCTGGCTTCTTCCACTCGGCGACGTTCACGGCGACGAGCTTCGGCACCCATGGCCTCAGCGTCGCCAGGAGAGCGTCGTCGACGACGCTGGAGGCGAGGTGCGCCCAGCCGAGCCGCGCGTGGTCGACCTCGTCCCGGAGGTGCTCGCGGTTGGCGAAGACCGCCGTTCGCGCCGACGCTACGCTCCAGCACGATCGGATCCACTCGGACGCGATCGACTCGTTGATGCAGCACATGCCCATCACGAGCAGCGCGACCTCCGTGGGCTCGTCCCCCGTGCCGAAGTCCGGGAGCGCTCGAGCTTCTGGCCTCGACGGCGCGATCTCCCGACCGGCGTACCTCGACGCGAGCCTCGCGCAGAGATCGCCATGACGGCGCTCGTCGTCGATCGCCTTGTCGGCGAGCGCGAGCACGGGTGCGGCCGCGCCGATCGCCGCGAGCCGCGGGCGCAGCGAGGCAAAGGCCTCCGCCACCGTGTGCTCGGCGCGCGAGCGGTGCGACCAGTGCCCCGATATCGCCTCGCGCAGGTCGGCGGCGAGGGCGTCGATGCTCGGGTCGTCGGACGGCGGCGAGGAGACCCGCGGGCGCTTCACTTGATGAGGACGCAGGGCGGGACCGGGATCTCCGCGTCCGGGGGGCAGGCGTCCGAGGACTTGCCCGCGTCCGAGATCGCGTCGTCCTTCGCGTCCACGGCGAGGGCTGCGTCCGAGCTCGCGTCCGTCGACGAAGGCTGCGCGTCCGTCGAGGAGGTCTGCGCGTCCTTCGCCGCCGCCCCGTCCCCTTCGCCGGCGTCCGTCGCGGTCGCCTTCGTGGCGCCGCTCGCACACGCGCCGGCCCCGGCCGCGGTCAAGGAGACGCCGACGAGGACGACGGTGGGGAAGAGGGGGGACCGACGGGCGATCGACATCTCGGCCAGCGTAGTCGATATCCCGCGACGTGCGCCAGCTCCCGCCGACGAGGAGATCCTCTGCGTCGACGAGAAGACCGGCATGCAGGCGCTCGAACGACGAGGGACCCTAGTAGATCGGGAACGGGAACGGGAACGGGCAGACAGAGAGCAGCCCACGGGCCAACCTGCGAGGTCAGCCACATCGTCTGCCGATGCGGCTGCACGTCGGCGTCCTTCAAGGTGCGCCGAACGCTCGTGTCGCTGATCTTCCACCCTTGCTCACGAAGCTGCTCCGCGAGCTGCGGGCCTGACCCATGCGTTACGGGGATGTAGACGTCGCTCGGGTTTCGGCACGCCTCCGCGATGACCTTCGCGCAGTCGGCGCCGGCGAGAGAGAGGGCGGGCGCCCCGACCGTGGAGCGTCCGCGAGTTTGTCGGCCGGGTTCGAGCACGAGAACCGCAGATGCCACTTCATCACGGTGCGCAGGTGCACCCCCAGCAGCTTCGCCACGTCCGTCGTCGCGACGTCGTCGGCCAGAAGCAACGCCGCCTGCGCGCGAAGCGCCACACGCTTCTCGACCTTCGCCGGCCGCAGCGCCGCCTCGAGCCGCGCCCGATCGTCGAGCGACAGCCTCAGCGGCACAGCGCGCGGCCCAGGATGCGCCCGGCCGGCCCCGGTGCAGGATGGATCCTGAACCCGTGCCGACCTGAGGTCGCGATCCGGGGCCAACTTTCTGGCGGACGGAACTAGTCGTCCGCGGCGACCGCCCCGTCGCCCTCGCGCTGCGCCAGGTTCTCGAGCGCTTGCCTCGCGGCCTCCAGCGTGATGTCGCGCGCCTCGACGATCATCTGCGCGACCCTCGCCACCTTGTCTCCCGTCGCCCCGGCCGCCACCGCCACGCTGCGCGCGTGCAGGGCCATGTGGCCGCGCTGGATGCCGTCCGTCGCGAGCGCCCGCACCGCCGCGAGGTTCGACGCCAGCCCGATCGCGGCCGCGGCCATGGCGAGATCGCGGGCCCCCGTCGCGCCCAGCATGTGGAGCGACAGGCGCGCCCCCGGGTGCACCCTGAGCGTACCGCCCACGGTGCCGAGCGCGAGCGGGAGCTCCAGCGTGCCGACGAGGGCGGCCCCTTCCCTCTTCCACGTCGCCAGAGGCGCGTACTGCCCGCCCCGCGCCGCGTACGCGTGGGCGCCGGCCTCCACGGCGCGCCAGTCGTTCCCGGTGGCGATCACCACCGCGTCGATCCCGTTCATGATGCCCTTGTTGTGGGTCGCCGCGCGGTAGGGATCGAGCTCGGCGAAGCGGGACGCGTTGACGACGCCGTCGATCACGAGGTTGCCGTCCATGTCCTCGGTCGCGAGCTCCTCCGCGCGCACGCGGCACGTGACGCGCACGCGGCGCTTGTCGCACAGGTTCGTCAGTATCCGGAGACCCACCTTCGCGTCCGCCAGCTCGGCGAGCCGGTCGGCGACGGCCTCGGCGACGGTGTTGCTCAGGTTGGCGCCCATCGCGTCGCGACAGTCGACGACGACGTGCACCACGATCATGGCGTCGGCGGGCGTGCCGAGCGTCCGGACCTCGATCGATCGCGCGCCGCCACCCCGGACGGCGAGGCCAGGAATGGCCCGGTTGGCGAGGTCGACGATCTCGCGCTCGGCCGCGAGGATCGCCGCGCGGGCGCGGTCGGCGTCGACGACGCCGGTGAGCTGGATCTGGCTCGTCATGAGGGGCTCGTCCGCGGTGGCCTGGAAGCCGCCCGACGCGCGCACCATCTTGGCCGCGTTGGAGGCCGCCGCCACGACGCTCGGCTCCTCGACGACCATCGGGACGACGCGATCCTTGCCGTTGACGCGGACGTTGAGCGCGACGCCGTAGGGGAGCGCGTACGTGCCGAGGACGTTCTCGACGAACTTGTCGGCGGTCTCGGCGTCGAGCCCTCCGCCCTCGAGGGCGTTCTCGATGTCGCGCGTGTCGGCGCCGGTCGCCTCGGAGACGAGCGCGCGCCGCTCCTCGACGGTCATCTTGTAGAAGCCGGGGAAACGGGAGGTTCTAGCCATGGGGGTCCTCTAGTCTGAGTCCGGTGGGATCGGGAAGAAGCTCGATCGGGGTCATGCCGAGCTCGCTGGCCCGCGCCTCGAAGGCGGGGCCTGGCGCAGAGCGGCCGACCCACACGCCCACGTCACCTCCCCCCGCGCCCGAGGGGACGAAGGCGCCGCCCTCGGCGCGCGCAGCCTCCGCGAGGCGCGCGAAGGCGGCGGGCACGATCGGCGCGTCGGCTCGCACGCCCAGCGCCGCGAGCGCGTCGGCCGTGCGGTCCACGGCGACGATGAACGCGACGACGTCGCCTTCGAGCACCGCCGCGCGCGCGTCCTCCGCGGGGAGCGCGATGGCTTCCAGGGCCGCGCGGTGCCCGGCGGCGTCGCGCGAGGCCAGAGCCTCCACGCGGGAGAGGAGGTCCGATGTCCGCGCGCTCTCTCCGGAGAACCAGGCGCGGACGACGAGATCCGCTGGCACCACCGCGTGCTCGAGGCGTGGCGCCTCCCAGGGCGACGGCGTGTAGACGAGGAGTCCGCCATGCACCGACGCCGCGACGTCCACGCCGCTCCCACCCCCCTGCGCACGGGCGTGAGCCATACGCGCCTCGCGGAACACGCGAGCGCGCACCTCGGGCGCGCCCAGATCGTCTCCCCTCCCCGCGGCGAGGACGCCAAGGGAGGCGACCAGGATCGCGGCGCTCCCCCCGAGGCCGAGCTTCCTCCGGCCCTCGTGGAGCGCGCTCGCGTCGACGAAGGGCGCCGGCGTGGACCCGAGCGCGGCGCGCACCTCCCGCGTCGGATCGGGCTCGACGACCGATCCGTCGGCGTGGACCCCCCGGTTCGTGGCCATCACGACGGCGGGCGCGCCCCCGAGGACCGCGTACGCTCCCGTGAGCACGAGCTTGCCCGGCGCGAAGACCCTCACGGCGTCACCTCCACGGTGGGCGCGGCGGCGGGGCGCGCCTCGATCACGCGCAGGACGCCGGGGATCCCGTGGAGCGCCGACGCCACCCGCGCACGATCGGCCTCGTCGACGAGCACCTTCACGTGCGGCCCCGCGTCGATCGTCGCCCAGGCGCCGATGCCGCGCGCGCGGAGACCGCGCACGGCGGACAGGATCGCGAGGGTCGGAGCGCCGAAGTAGATCACGCCGGCGGCGATCGCGGACGCGTGCATCGCCAGCGCGCTCCTCTCGGCGAGCTCGCCGACGCCGGGCAGATCGCCTGCGAGGAGGGCGGCGCGGAGCGCGGCGTGGACGCGCGGCGCCTCGTCGAGCCACGCGGCGTAGAACGGGCTATGGTCACGCGTCCGGTTCATGCCGGCGGTGGACGGCACGTCCTTCGCGGACTCGGTCACGACGCACACGAGGACGCGGAGCGGCACCGCGTCCGGGCCTGCGAGCGGGGTCGCGGCGAGGAACGTCGCGCCCGCGTCGGGCGGCGGCGCGAGCTCGGCGAAGCCGCCGAACAGGCTCCGCGCCGCGCTCGCGGACGACCGGCGCGCGAGGTCGCTCACCTCCGCGATCGAGGCGTCGAGACCGTAGGCGCGCACCGCTGCGAGCGCGAGCGCCGCGAAGCCCGACGCGCTCGACGCGAGCCCCGCGCCCGTCGGGAAGTCGTTGCGCGAGACGACCCGCGCGCGAGCGGGCGAGTCCACCCGCGCGCGTACGCGATCGAGCAGGGCCGCGCAGCGCTCCCGGCCGTTCGCCGCCATCGGGCCGCCGTCGAGCACGAGCTCGTCCTCCGCCAGCGACGGGAGCACCTCGCACACGGTCTCGGTGTGCATCCCGGACAGGGCGACCGAGAGGCTCGGCACCGCGGGCATGTTGCCCTCGCCCGCCCGCTTTCCCCAGTACTTGGAGAGCGCGATGTTCGGGTGCGTCACGGCGCGTGCGCGGCTCACAGCGGAGCCTCCGGCCCGCGCTCCGCGCGCGCCGCCTGGGAGCCCACGCGCGCGAAGAACGACGCGAAGCCGCTCGCCTCCCACGCGAGGAGCACCCGACCGGCCACCTCGGGGTCGCGCACCAGCGCGATGACGCTGCCGCCGCCACCGGCCCCGGTGAGCTTCGCGCCGAGGGCGCCCGCGTCCCTCGCGAGCGCGCACAGCCGCTCGATCTCGTCCGTCGACACGAAGAGGCCGGCGAGGAGCATCTGGTTCAGGTCCATCAGCTTTCCGAGGCCCTCGACGTCGCCGGCCGCGAGCGCGAGCCGGGCGTTGGAGACGAGGGCGGTGATGCCTTCCCATGTCCTGCGGGCGATCTCGGGCCGCCGCGCGGCGAACCGGCGAACGCCCTCGACCATGGATCGCGTGCTCGAGCCCACGCCCGTGCTCCCGACGCACAGGTAGAGCGGAGCGCCGAGAAGGACGGGCTCGATGCCGCGACCCTTCTCGAAGCACACGGCGCCACCGCTCGACGCCACCGCCGCGTCGATGCCCGAGGGGGTCCCGTGAAAGACCCGCTCCCACGCCATGACACGACGCCCGATCTCGGCGTCGTCGCCGCCGCGATCGAGCGCGCGCGCGATGGCCACGCCGAGCGCCGCCGAGCAGCCGAGGCCCCCTCCCGGGGGCAACTCCGTCGCCGCCGTGACGCGCACGCGCCCGACGGGGTCCTCGCCGAGCGCGTGCTGCGCCTCTCGCGTGGCGCGCAGGAGATCCTGGAGCGCCTGCGCGAGGGAGTGTCCGCTCGCGTCCGCGTCCGACACCTCGACGTCCCATCCCTCGACGCGGAGGGAGCTCGCACCCTCGCCGTCCAGGGCCTCGGCCTCGGCGCGGGCGCCCCGGGCGATGCCCACCGCGAGGGCCGGCGCGCCGTACACGACGGCATGCTCGCCGAGGAGGATGACCTTGCCGCAGGCGGCGCCCACGCGGACCTTCTCCCTCGCCTTCATGCCGCGCGCGCCCCCAGCGCTTTGATCGCTCCGGCGAGCACGGACCTCATGTCCGCCCGCACGGGCACGTCCACGAGCCGCGCGCGGGCCTCGGAGAGCAGATCCGCGAGGCGGCCCTCGACGGTCGACCGGACGCCCGACGCTTGCATGTAGTCTGCAACCTCCCGAAGCTCCTCCGGCGACCCCTTCCCGATCGCCTCCAGGCGCGCCCTCGCCGCGGGATCGTCCTTCGCGCGGGCGGCGAGCTCGACGACGAGACACGTGCGCTTGCCCTGCCTCAGATCGCCGTGGATGGGCTTCCCGGTGACCTCTCCCTCGCCGAACGTGCCGAGGAGATCGTCGGCCATCTGGAAGGCCACACCGAGCGGAGCCGCGAACGCGCGCAACGGGGCCACGTCGGCCGGGGTCGCGCCGGCGAGCACGGCCCCGAGCACGAGCGGGCCGTCCACGGTGTAGCTGCCGGTCTTGAGCGCGTACGTACGCTCGACCTCGGCGGCCGTGAGCGCGTCGCTGCGCATGTCCCTGATCTGCCCGAGGACCACGTCGCTCTGCATACGAGCGAGAACGCTCGCCGCTTCCGCACGCTCGGACGCGCCTCTGAGAACGGTCGCGAGCGCGCCCTGAGCGGTCGCGCACGCCAGGTCTCCAGCGAGGATCGCCGCCGCATCGCCGGCCGCCGTGTCCCCGAAGCACCTCCTGAGGTGCACGTGGACGGTGGGCCCGCCACGCCGCACATCGTCCTGATCCATCCAGTCGTCGTGGATGAGAAAGTAGACTTGGAGCAACTCGAGCGCGACGAAGGCGCCGTCGATGCGCGCGACGTCGTCCCCCCCGAGCCCGAGGTACGCGGCAGCGGTGAGCGCCGGGCGCAGGCGCTTTCCGCCACGCCTCGCGAGCCTGTCGACGGCCCCCGTCACGAGGGACACGTGGACGCCGAGATCCCCGCGCAGCGCGGCCTCCCGCGCGAGGAACGCGTCGAGCGCGCCGTCGGTACGCGAGGCGATCCTGGTGGCGTGCGCGAGGAAGGCCTCCGCGTCCGACACCGCCGTCGACACCTGCTGCTCGGGGCTCATCGGGCGCCCGCGTGCTAGCACGCCGCGGCTCGACGGGGTACAACGGGCGACGGGAGCCTCGGGGACGCCGTGGAGCACGCCTGCTTCGTAGGTCCTCGACCCCCCGGTCGTCAAACCGAAACGCGCGAATTTTCGGCATGGTTTCCACATGTTTCAGTTTTCTTTGAAAAATATGGCGCATGGCACGAGCCCCGGAGGGACATGACGGACGATCTGAGCGGTCGAAAGGCGGATCACCTCACGCTCTGCGCCGAGGGGGACGTCGGCTTCCGGGCGCGGACCACGTTGCTGGAGCAGGTGACCCTGGTCCACGACGCCCTGCCCGAGCTCGACCTCGACGGCGTCGACACGTCGACCCTCCTCCTCGGAAAGCGCCTTCGCGCGCCCATCCTCATCGCGGCGATGACGGGCGGGACCGAGCGCGCGGGCCACATCAACCGGGAGCTGGCCGGCCTCGCCGAGGAGCTCGGCTACGGGTTCGGCCTCGGGAGCCAGCGCGCGATGCACGTGCGCGAGGGCACGCTCGCGACCTACCAGATCCGGGACGTCGCGCCCACGACGCTCGTCCTCGGGAACCTCGGCGTCGTCCAGGCCGGCAACATGACCTCGGGCGAGATCGCCGCGATGGCGAGCGCGGTCGGGGCGGACGCGCTCTGCGTCCACCTCAACCCCGCGATGGAGCTCGTGCAGCCGGGCGGCGACCGCGACTTCCGCGGGGGCCAGGCCACGGTCGGGCGCCTGGTGCGGGAGCTCCCGGTCCCCGTCGTCGTGAAGGAGACCGGCTGCGGCCTCTCGTACCGCGTGGGCACGCGCCTGCGGGCGCTCGGCGTGCGACACGTGGACGTATCCGGCGCGGGAGGGACCTCGTGGGTGGCGGTCGAGACGGAGCGGGCCGCGCACGCGGGAGACGCGGGCGCACGCGCGATCGGGGAGGCGTTCCGCGACTGGGGGATCCCCACCGCCGCGAGCGTCCTCATGATGGCACGTGCAGGGCTCTCGACCGTCATCGCGACGGGCGGCGTCGGCACCGGCCTCGAGATCGCGAAGGCCCTGGCCCTCGGAGCCACCGCGGCGGGCATCGCGCGCCCGGTCCTGCGCGCGCTCGAAGCGGGCGGCCGCCAGGGCGCGCGGGCCTTCCTCGAGGGCGTGGAGCGCGAGCTCAGGACGGCGATGCTCCTCACGGGGTCGCGCACCGTGGACGATCTCCGGCGCGCCGATCGCGTGCTCGGTCCCGAGCTCGGCGCGTGGCTGGCGGCGTCCCCGGATCCCTGAATCCTTGCAAGATCCGGGATTCTCCGTAAAATCGCGCACACCTTGCCGAACGAGCTGTCCGCCCTGGTCGTCGAGGACTCCCCCATGATGCGGCAGCTCCTGGTGTTCGCCCTGTCGCGGGTGAAGCAGATGCGCGTCACCGAGGCGGACGACGGCGTCGACGGACTGAGGAAGCTCGCCACCTCGAAGTTCGACATCATCCTCACCGACATCAACATGCCGATCATGGATGGTCTCAAGCTCGTGAAGCGCGTGCGCACCGATCCGACGCACAAGGACACCCCCATCATCGTCATCACGACCGAGTCGAGCGAGGAGGACCGCCAGCGGGCGCTCTCCCTCGGTGCCAACGCGTACATCACGAAGCCGATCCAGGCGCCCATCGTGATCGCGAAGGTCAAGGAGCTCCTGGGCCTCACGTGACGCGCGCCGGCGCACGCGTCCACGTGAAGGTGTGCGGCGTCACGACGGAGGACGACGCGCGCATGGCGGTCGACGCGGGCGCCGCTGCGATCGGCCTCAACCTCGTGCCCGCGAGCCCTCGGCGCATCACGCGGGATCGGGCCGCGAGCATCGTGAGCGCCGTCGGTGATCGCGCGCTCGTGGTGCTCGTGGTCGCGGATCTCACGGTCGAGGAGATCCGGGCCCTGCTCCGGGATACGGGCGCACGCTGCGTGCAGCTCCACGGAGACGAGCCGCCGGAGCTCGTCCAGGCGCTCCTCCCGCACGCCTACAAGGCCGTGCGCGTGGGAGACGCGACGGATGCCTCACGCATCGACGCGTTCCCGGGGGAGCACGTCCTCGCGGACGCACGGCTGGACGGCGTCCTCGGCGGGACCGGCGCGACGTTCGACTGGAGGCTCGTCGCGCCCGTGGCGACGCGACGCAGGCTCACCCTCGCGGGCGGTCTCGGGCCGGACAACGTCGCGCGCGCGATCGCCGTCGTCAGGCCCTTCTGTGTGGACGTGGCGAGCGGCGTCGAGGAGGCGCCCGGTCGGAAGAGCGCCGCGAAGGTCGCTGCCTTCATGAGAGCCGTCCACGCCGCCCCCGCGGGTCCTGCCGCCTAGCCGCAATGCCGTTCGGACAAGGCATTCGTTCGAGCGAGGGTGCCCCCACCCGTCGCGCTTCGCGCGCGAAGAGGTTCCGTGGAGGCGGTGGGGCGAGCCCGCGCAGACCTCACCCCCCGTCCCCCTCTCCCTGAAGGGAGAGGGGGCATGTGAACGGGAGAATCGCCTCTCG
>SXNL01000024.1 GCA_005777185.1 Myxococcales bacterium | reverse complement strand
GAGGAGGCGCCGTGCCCGGCCATGACGTCGGACAAGCGGCAGGCGATGGCCGAGACCATCCGCCACGCGATCCGCGAGACGGGCTACACCTCGCTCGGCACGCTCGAGTTCATCATGGACGAGGACGGCAAGCTCTACTTCCTCGAGCTGAACACCCGCGTGCAGGTCGAGCACACGGTGACGGAGATGGTCACTGGCCTCGATCTCGTGGCGCTCCAGATCCGCGCCGCCGCGGGCGAGAAGCTCGACGTGCCCGACACGCGACCGTGGAGCTTCCGTGGACACGCGATGGAGTGCCGGATCAACGCCGAGGATCCGCGGACCTTCGCCCCCTGGCCTGGCCTCATCACGGAGTATTTCCCGCCGGGCGGCGGGGGTGTGCGCGTCGACTCGGGCGTGTACGGCGGGTGGACCGTACCGAAGGACTACGACTCGCTGCTCGCGAAGGTCATCGTCCACGCCCCGACGCGGCTCGAGGCGATCGTCCGGATGCGACGCGCGCTCGACGAGTTCATCGTCGGGGGCATCCGCACGAACATCGACATGCACCGCAGGCTCCTCGCCGACGAGGAGGTCATCGCGGGTACGATGTCGACGCGGACGGTGGAGCGCGTCATCCGGGGCGGCGGCTAGTTCCCCTCCCATCGCAGGCTCTCGCCCGTCACGTTCGCGATCTTCTGCTGGTTCGACCCCTGGGGATTCGACGTGTAGAGCCCGCCGCGCGTGGAGAAGAACGCCACGACGCGCCCGTCGGGAGAGCACGCGGGGTAGGTGTTCGACCCCTGATCCTGCGTGAGCCGCTTCATGGTTCCGCCGCCGGGATCCGTCGAGAAGATGTCCCACGCCCCGCCGTCGCGCCCCATGAAGAGGATCTTCAGGCCCTCCGGATCGTTGCAGAACGCAGGCGCCATGTTGTAGGCGCCGCGCGTCGAGACCTTCTTGCCGTCGAGGTAGATCTGCGGGGATCCGGCCTGGTTCGACACGTACGCGAGCTGGCCGCCCGGCCCGAACGCGGGGTGCGTGTTGAGCCCGCCCTTGGTGACCTTGGTGAGGCCGCTGCCGTCCGGCGCGCCCACGTAGATGTCGCTCTGCCCACCCTGGGAGACGACGATGGCCATCTTGGAGCCCCCGAACGCCACGCCGAAGACGAGGCCCGCGTGCTTGAGCACGGGCGCGGGGTTCCCTACCCTGAAGAGCGCGTAGCTGCCGTCCACGAGGCCGGCCGCGTAGTGGATCCCTGCCGGGCCGACCGCGGGCGCGAGCGCGACGTTCGACGCCGCGGGCAGGCGCGCGACGCCCTGGCCGTCGCTCTCGATCGAGAAGATTCCCTTCTGGCCCCGCCCGGTCGTCGCGCTGAAGACGAGGCGTGTGCCGAAGCTGCCGGGGATGCTGGTGAACCAGCGGATGACCTCGTTCACGAACTGGTGCACCGCGCCGCGTACGGCGCCGGGCGCGACGTCGTACTCCTTCTTGAGGACGGACTCGGCGCCACGCGAGACGACGAACAGCTTGAGCTCGAGGTGGACGTTCGCGCCCCGCGGCACGCTCGATCCCTTGATGACGCCCTCCGCCCCCACGTTGCGCCACGACGCGGGATCGATGGACATCCCCTCCTTCGCGAGGTTCGCCGTGAAGCCCTTCGGGTCGAGCACCTGGAAGAGCGACGAGAGCGTGAAGTCGCGGCTCGCGGTGTCGGAGACGGTCGCGGCGACGGCGGGATCGCCCGTGATGGGCGCCACCGCGATCTTGAACAGGGCGCGCGTGCCCCCCGAGACGAAGACCTGCGTCACGCCCGCGTTGGGATCGTGGTTCGGCAGCGCGGCGGCGCTCGAGGCGGCCGGAGGATCGGCCGTGGCGGGGAACGAGAGGAGCAGCGCACCCGCACCGGCGACGGCGGCCGCTGACCAGGAGAGCCCCCTGGCCCCCGCCCGGATCGCGCGCTTCACTTGCACCGCGCGGGATCTCCGCGGGGGTCGCCCAGGATGGCGATGTTCACCCGCTTGCCCTTGAACTGGTCCGCGACCGGCGAGGGCGGCTCGGGGAGGGCCACGTGATCGTCGAGGAGCTTCTGGAGCATGTTCCGCGCGGCGTCGTCGTAGAGGTCGTTCCCGCTCTTCTTGATGGGCTCGTTCCGAAGGTACCACACCGCCATGCGGGGGGAGATGTTGACCTGAAAGACGGCACAAAGTCGACTGGCTTCGCCCAGGGAGATCGTCGTCGGGTACGTCATGCGCTCGGCGAGGAACGCGCCGAGGAGCGCGGCGTACATGTCCCCGGCCTTGACCTTCGCGGGGTCGACCTCGGTGCCCCCGTCGATGCCGGCCGCGTGACCCTCCTGCGGCCGATCGCGGCCGGCGTCCTCCGCGAACGGGTCGTTGCTGGGGGCGTTCCGGAGGTCGCCCTCCGCGACGGCCTGCGGCGGCGCGCCCGCGTCCGTCGCCTTCTTCTTCGGATCCTCCTGCGACGCCTTCACCTCTGCCTTCGGGGCCGTCTTCGCGCGGGGGACGATCCGCTCGGGGAGCTTCGAGGGGTCGAGCGGCTTCCCGAGCTTGAGGAGCGTCGCCGCGATGACCGGCTTCGCGACGAGCGGCGCCTGATCGCCGTCGGCAGCGTGGCCGTGGCGCGCCCACCGGTACACGGCCGGGCCAGCCGCGCCCCCGTGCACGAGCAACGCGAGGACGATCCCGACCGCGATCTCGTCTCCGGAGTGACCCTGCTGGAACTGCCGGGCGCTCATGCCTCGATCACGTTAGACGTCCGGGCGACCCGCGCCAATCACTTCACCACGAGGGGGTCGGTCACCATCCCGAGCTTCTCGACCCCCGCCGCTCGCGCCGCCGCCATGACGCGGAGCACCGCGCCGTACTTCACGCTCTCGTCGGCTTGCACGTAGCACTCCTTCTCCTCGCGCAGCCGGGCGTTCGCCTTGAGCTTGTCGTCGACGGAGCCGGTGATGTCGTCCTTGCCGAGGTACACGCGCTCGTCGCTCGTGATGACGATCAGGAGCTTGGAGTCGTCGGTGACCATGGGCCCGCTCTTCACCTTGGGAAGATCGACCTTC
>SXNL01000173.1 GCA_005777185.1 Myxococcales bacterium | reverse complement strand
GAGCTTCAGCACCATCGCGGTGAGCATCGCCGTGATCCGCAAGAGGAGGGCTCGCACAGCCACCAAGCGTTGCGCATCGGCGAGCCCGAGCACGGCCAGAACGTCAAGGACGGCTGCGGTCTCGGTCGCCGAGCGGCGCGCAAATGCGGTAACTTCGGCGAGCTGTCGCCTCGATCCCCCTCAACATCGCGGAAGGCGCCGGGGATTTCGGTCCGGCGGACAAGGCGCGCTTCTTGATCGCTGAGGTAGGCGCGGCCCCTCGGAAAGCGGTCCGCGAGCTGTTGCGCCCCCGCCACCAGCTCGATGCTCGCACGGTAGACGTCGAGTCGCTCATGTTCGAACCCGTCCATGCCCGCCAGTCGGCACGAACCGCGGGTTCGTTGCGCGGGAATCGGGCGCGGGCTCGGGCTCGGGCGCGGGCTCGAAAATGAGGGGGTTCCTCAGGGGGACGGGGGGTGAGGTCTGCGCCGGCGGCCCACCGCCTCCACGGAACCTCTTCGCGCGCGAAGCGCGACGGGTGGGGGCACCCGCGCTCGAACGAATGCCTTATCCGATCGGCATTGCCCCTAGAACTTCGCGACGCGCCAGTCGTGGGGGACGGCCACGCCGTCGCATGCGTGTGTGGTCGCGCCGATGTGCTGGTGGAAGACGACGACTTTCGCCTTCTCGTTGAGGCCGACGACCGAGAAGCTCGGCGTCGCGCACTTGGCTGTGGACAGCCACCCGCTCGAGTCGACGGCGGTCATCAACATCGTCTTGGTGTTGCGGAGCGAGATCTCGGTCGGGGGAACCCTGCCGTCGTAGTCGTCCTGGCTCGGGAACGACATGCGCACCGCGATGACGCCGACCTGCATCGTCGCGACGAACCCCTTCGCGTCGCTCTTCGTCGTGACCGGGCCGGTGCGGAGCGGGAGCCACTTGCCCTTCGCGAGCTCGTCGTTCGCCTTCTTGAGCAGATCGTTCAGCGCCTTCTCGGCCTGCTTCATCACGACCTCGCTCTTCGGCGCGGGCATGCCGGCGGGGGTCACGGGGAACCACCCCACGCTCTTGCCCGTGGCGTCGAGGATGCGGACGCCGGGCGTCTTGGTGTGCCCCCAGCCGTCGCGCTCCTCGACCACGGCCACCTTCGCGCCGTCCTCGGTGACTGCGGGGAGGCCGGCGTACTCGTAGTCGGGCCAGCCCTCGTGCCCCTGATCGTCGGGGAAGAGCTTCTTGATCGAGACCTTGGGTTCCACGGGCCCGCTCGACCCCGGCGGAGGAGGAGGCGCCGCCGCGCTCGCCGAGGCAGGCGGCGCGGAGGCCGTGGAGGCGGGGGGGGCCGCCGACGCCGAGGGAGCAGCGGCTGGCGTGGCCGCTCCGCTCGCGACGGTCGACGCGAGGGGTGCGACGGATCCCGCGGCCGACGGGGCCCCCGATGCGGCGGGCACGGCGCTCGGCGGCGCCGACTTGCCACACGCGAACGCGCCAGCGAGCGATCCGCAGGCGAAGAGGACCAAGAGCAGACCCGGAGACCCCCAGTTCTTCATGCGGCGAATGATACACCGATTTGCAGCTGCGCAAGGGCGATCAGTAGCGGTGGCGCCACACGACGTCGGCGATCGACGTGCCCTGATCCCCGAACGTGGTGGCGAGGGACCAGCTCCCCATGAAGCGCCAGTCGATCGTCGCGTACGTCCGGTCGGGGTTGGTGCCCGGCGGCGGCGTCCCGAGGACGAAGGCGAGCTGCACGGAGACATCCCGCGCGATCCTGAGCTCGACCTCCGGGCGCGGGTTCGGACCGCTCGACGTATCCACCTTCGTCGAGACGTCGAGGCCGGTGAGGCGCTCGATGCCCTTGTTCAGGCCCGCCGTCGCCAGACCGCTCGCGGCGGCGCCGGCCCGGGCCCTGTTGTTCGATTTTTCCTCGCCGTAGGGAGTGGCGGACGACCCGGCGACCGCCCCGAAGACGACGAGCTGGAAGAGCTCGTCCTGCGAGCGCGCGGGCTCCGAGCGCAGGGTGATGCCGCCCGTCTGGAGCGGACCCTTGAAATCGACGAAGACGCGCGTGCCGTCGGGCGCGGTCCAGGACGCGGTGAGGACCACGACCGGGTTCGCGGGGTCGTCCACGAACGTGACGACGCCGCGGTCTATCTGGAAGCGCCGATCGGACACATCGATGGCGCCGCGCAGGAGCTCGATCTGACCGGATGCGCGAGGCCTGTCCGTCACGCGGATGCGGGGCGTCCCGGCGAGCTGGACCTTCAGGCTCTTGCCGCGCTCGACGATGACGTCGCTCCCGAGTCGGATGGCGACGTTCATGCCGAGCGAGGGCGGCACCGCGGAGGCGGGCCGGTCGGGCGGCCGATCGTCGAGCGCGATCGCGCGCATGCGCGGCGGCTCACCCGCAGGCCCGCGCGAGAGCACGCCCACGCGGATGTTCTCCGCGTCGTCCAGGCTCTGGACGGCGTGAGGGGTCGTCGGGGTGAGGCGCGCGTGGAGGCTCGGGATGTCCACGGTCACGTTCGTCTCGCGGCCATCCGGGCTGGGGCCCGCGGTGATCGCGACGTCGCCGAACACGTCGCCGAGCTGCACGCCCTGGGACACCAGGGGCAGCGGCCGGGAGGAGGGGATCTTGATCGACGCCTCCGCCCCGAGGAGGCGTCGGCCGTCGATGCGCGCCTCGCCGGTGGCCGTGACGAGGCCCGTCGCGCTCGCGGCGCTCAGCTCCGCCAGGCGGATGACGCCGGCCGGCGTCATCGTCACGCGACCGCGCACGTGATCGAATCGCTCGCCGAGCGCGTTGAGCTCGAGCGATCCTTCCGAGAGCGCCACGAAGCCATCCGGCTGCGGCGCGGCTCCCGGCCGCGCGACGATCCGTAGATCCGCGTCGACCTTGCCGTCGAGGTCGCCGAGCGCGGGAGCGGCGAAGGGTGCGACCACGGACGCAGGGAAGCGCCTGGCCTTGAACGTGAACGTGCCCGGGCGCGCGCGGTCGATGCGAGGCACGAGGTCCGCGCCCCACGCCAACCCGAGATCCGCGCTCGCGTCGGCGGCGCCGTCGGCGTGCTCGACATGCAGCGTCCCGTGGGCCGTCGCGCCCGAGGAGGCACCCTGCAGACGGCAGGCGGCGATCCGGGTCTCCCCGATCGCGAGGCGCTCGGTCCGGAGATCGAACGTGGCGCGCGCGTCCTTGTGCAGTCCCTCCACCACGAAGCCGCCGCTGACGCGGCCGTGGACCTCGTGGTCGGCCAGGGCTGCGACGGCGCCCAGCGGGAAGCGCTCGAAGGCCGCACGAACGTCGGCGTCCCAGGGCGCGGACGCCCCCTTGCGGATGAGATCCGTCACGTTCGCGCGGAGGCGCGCCTGCGCGCGGAGCACCTCGAACCGCGGGGCGCGCGCCTTCGCGATGCCGTCGGTCACGCCCGCCTCGTAGCGGGCCTCGAGGTCGACATCGACCGGGTTGGCGAGAACTTCCTGGCCGCGGAGCCCCACGCCGTGCGCGTCGACGCGGACGACGGGCGCGTTTGCGGTGCCCGAGACGTGGAGGGTGGCGTCGACCTCGCCGCTCGTCCCGGGGGGGACGAGCGGGATCGTGGCGAGCCGCCTGCGCGGGGCGACGACCTTCGCGGAGAACGGCGTCGACGCGAGCACGGCGAGCCGGTCGTCCCCCGCGAGACGCTCGATCGCCGGGAGGGCGGTCGTGCGCGCCGTGAGCATGACGAGCGAACCGGCGAGATCGACCACGCGGGCGTCGACCGAGAACGTGCGATCGGCGACCCTGGCGAGGAGATCGACGTCGACGCCGGGCCACGCCACGGCGGAGCCGAGCGCGAGCCCCTCGGTGCGGGCCGAGAGATCGATCGCGGGCGTGTCGGCGGGCGTTCTCCGCGCGAACGTGGCATCCACGCGCACGACGCCGGCGACGCCCGGAGCCAGCGCCTGCGGCGTGAGCGTCGCGAGGCGCTGGAGATCTATCCTCCCCTTGATCCTTCCGTTGCCGAGCAGGCCGCGGAGATCGCGCGCCGCGATCGGACCCGTGCCAGGGAGGGCGAGGGCGGCCTCCGCGATCTCGACGTGCCCGAGAAGAGCCTCCTCGGCCCGCGCATGGAGGAGGACGCCACGGTCCGCGAAGGTCGCGTCCAGGTGCGCCGAGGCGTCCCTCGCCGGACCGACCCACGCGTGGGCGAGGTCGAGGACGACCTTCCCCCGCGCGGCTCGGTCGGTGAGGGCGATGTCGGCGTCCACGGCCAGCCGGCCTCGATCGAGCGCGTCGAGGGCGAGGACGTACCCGAGCCTCGCGAGGTCGACACCGGTCGACCGCGCGCGCGCGTGGAGGCCTCCCCTCCCGCCCCGGAAGGAGATCTGCAGCGGATCTCCCGCGCCCTCCAGGACCGCGTCGTCGACCAGGATCTCGCCGCTCGCGAGCTGGATCGAGCGCGCGCGGAAGTTCACGCGGACGTCGTCCCGCGTCGCCGAAGCGGTGGCGCGAGTCACGCCCGGCGCGCCACGCGCCCGCACGGTCGCGCGGCCCTCGAGGTGAGGCTCACGGATCGTGCGCCCCCGCGTCACATCACCTCCGTCGAGCAGGATCGAGACGTCGAGCGCGTCGAGCCGCCCGCGCGCGACCACGCCACCCGTCGCGAAGCGGGCCGGCCCCAGCGCGACGCCATCGGCCATGATCCGCGCCTCGACGTCGGGATCCGCGAGCGGGCCCGAGACGCGAGCGGAGGCGTGACCCCTCGCGATGTGAGCGGCCCCCGCGACGACACCCGTCGCGTCCGCGTCCACCGTCGCCTCGAGGGACCGATCCCGGAGCGCGAGCCGCGCCCTCGCGCGCACGTCCGCGGTCCCGGCGACGACCGGCCCGGCGCGCGTGGCGTCGAGGCGGGGGACCTTCGTTCGCGCCTCGACGTCGACGACGTGGGAGCGCACGTCGGGCAACACGGCGATCACGACGTCGGTCGGCGCGCCGGCCTCGTCGACGCGCCCCGACGCGTGGACCGTCGCGGAGCGTGCGCGGTCGACGTGGTAGTCGCCGTGGATGCGCGCCGGGGGCACGAGGTTCCCGGAGACAACGCCGCCGGCGAGGCCGAGGTCGAAGAGGCCGCGGACCGCGAGGTCGGGGAGAACGGCGAAGGACACGAGGGTCGACGCGCTCACGCGGAACGGCGGGGCGCCGATGGAGAGCGAGTGGTCGTCGAGGGCGCTCGCACGGGCGAGGAGCGTTCCCGTCGGGCGGCCGGACACGATCACGGTCCCCTGGACCTCGGCGGAGCCGCCTCCGAGCGCCACGTGTGCGTGCGTGTGGAGGCGCGGGAGCGTGCCGGTCACCGCGACCTGGGCGCCGACCGTCCCGTCGAACGGAGCCTCCGGGACGAGCGCTCGCAGCATGCCTGCCGGCACGGGCGGCAAATGGACCAGCGCCGCGAGGTCGGATCCGGCGAGCACGACGTCGACGGCGGCGGGCACACCGCCGACCGCGCCGCGGAACGTCGCGTCGACGCCGAGGCGCGGCGCGTGCTCGGTGGGAAGCGTCAGCCGTCCCCGGACGTGGCCCGCAGGGTTCGCCCCGCGCGGCAGGCCACGCGAGACGACCTCCGCGCGATCGACCACGAGGCTCCGCGCGTCCGGAGCGATCGAGAGGCGCGCGTGCGTCCGGGCGATCTCCAGGTCGAGCGGCACCAGCCCCGGCGGCGCGCCACGAGCGACGAGGTGGCCCGCCTCCACGTCCCGGATCTCCACCCGAACGGGGGTTGACGGGCGCGCGGGGACCGACGCGCTCGACGGCCTGGGCCGGAAGGCCTCCAGGCGCATGCGCCCGTCTGCGCGAGCGTCCAGGTTCACCTCCGCGGACGCGAGCACGACGTCGTCGAGGACGGCGTGGATGCCCTCGCCGCGCGCCATGCTGCCGGCGAGCGTGACGAGCGAGATGCGCGCACCGATCCCCCGCGCCAGCACGACCACGACGCCGTCGTCGTCGACGAGTCGGGCGTCGATCCCGGAGGCTCCGCCAAGCCCCAGGTGTGCGATCCGGTCGATCTCGATGCGACCCTGCAGCGGCGAGGCTAGAAGCGGGTTGACGAACGCGATCGCCGCGCGACGGGCGCGCGGCAGATCGAGGTGAAGGGCGACGCCAAGCGCGAGCGCGAGCACGAAGAGCAGCACGAGCGAGAGAGCGCGCGTGATCGCGCCGAGGAGCGCCCGCGCCCTGGCGCGGCGCGAGCTCAATACGCCTCCCCGATGCCGAAGGCGACCGCGATGGGCAGCCCCGCCAGGGTCGGCGGGCGCCCCTCCGTGGGATCCGCGCGCTGGAGAGCGGGCTCCGTCGCGAAGCCGAGCACCTGCGCGCCCGGGATCCGGTAGCCCACGTCGAAGCGGATCGGCCCGACCCGCGTGTCGTACCGGACGCCGAGACCGCACGAGAGGTGCAGGCGGTCGAGCCGGATGTCCGCGACGCGCGGCGACACGTCGCTCATGTCGCAGAACGCGGCGGTGTGCAGGGGGCCCACGATCCGCACGCGGATCTCGTTCGACAGCTCCCACATCGAGAACCCGCCGATCGAGACGGAGCACAGATCCGGATCCGGGCTGAAGCCGTTGGCCGGGGAGGGGTCGCAGTTCAGCGCGGCCTGCTGCCCGGCCGTCTGCGGGTTGAGGAAGGGGACGACGCCCTTCGGCGCGACGCCGCGGATCGGATAGCCCCGGTTGGAGTTGGAGCCACCCGAGAAGAAGCCCCGGAAGTACACGGTCTGGATGTCACGCACGCGCGCCGCGCGGTTCTCGGGCGTCGTGGGGTCGGAGAGACGCTGCTGCACGACGTCGCCGTAGTTGGACGCGAACAGCAAGCCGAGGGACGCGCGGGTGGCGAAGGTGACCCGCTTTCCGAGGGGCACGTACGTGCGCAGCTCGGGCTGGACCCTCACGTCCCGCGCAGCGCCCAGGAAGGGCCCGCCGGCGACCTGGACCTCGTTGGAGACGAAGACGCCCTCGTGCGTGAGGATGCGATCGTCCCTCAGATCGAGGGAGGTGACGAGGGCGGGGTAGGAGATGACCTGCGTCTCGAGGGCGGGGTCGAGACCGCCCCTGTACGCGAAGGGGCGCTCGACCTGCACGTTGTGACCGAGCGAGGCGAAGAAGCGCCACAGCGATCGGTCCACGGCCGCGCCGAGCTTGACCTCGACGTAGCCGACCACGGGATCGTCCGGGCGCGGGTCGGTCTTCACGAGCAGCGGGAACAGGTTCAGCTCGGATCGCAGGAACCCGCGCGTGTGCCGCTCGAGGAAGCCTGGCTGCCGGAGCTGTGCGCGGAGTCGGCCGGTGGGGAGCACGGTGTCCGGCGCCTGGAGGTCGTTGATGCGTGTGGGGTAGAGCACGCCGCCGGGGCGGAGCTCGGTCGTGAGATCGCGCAGACCCCCGAGGAAGTCGTGGCTCTGCCAGCCGACGAGCGCGTGCACATCGGTCTTGAGCTGGTCGAGCTCGAAACCGGCCCCGAGCGTCCACTGGTGGATCTGCCCGGGGTCCACCTTCACGCGCACGGGCACGACGCGCGACTCCGGGGGCGGGTCGTCGAGGACGGGGACGACGGCCACGCCGGTGAGGACGCCGAGATCGAGGAGCGCTCGGCTCGCGCGATCGAGCTTCTCGGTCGAGTAGGCCTCCCCCTCGTCGATGTCGACGGCCGCGCGCAGCGGGCCCTCCGGGAGGTTGGGGATGCCGTCGGCGTCGGGATCGAGGCCCTCCACGGCGACCTTCCCGAAGGTCGCGGGCCGATCCGGCGCGACGAGGAGGGTGACGTCCGCCGTGTGGTGGACGACGTCGACGAAGGCGTCGCGTTCGACCTTCGCGTAGGCGTGGCCTGCGTCGGTGAGGACACGCTTCGCGGAGGCGGCCGCGTTCTCGTACCGGTCCTCGTCGAACGGGGCCCCCACCACGAGCCTCTCGCGGGCCGCGGCCATGACCTTCGCGGCGAGCCCCGGCGGGAGCCCGTCGACGCCCTTCAACACGACGTCGCGGAGGTTCGTCGGCGCTCCCTCGTCGACGACGATCTCGACGGAGACGTGGCTCGACGACGTACGGCGCACTCGCCCGGCGCGCACGTCCGCTGCGTAGTAGCCCCGCGCGCGGTACCAACGCTCGACCCGGGCGAGATCGCGCTGGAGCACGGCGCGATCGTACAAGGTGTAGTCGAAGGCGACGCCCCGGAAGAGGCCCATGAGCTTGGGGCTCGGCGTCGTGGCGAGGACCTCCTCGAGCGTGGACGCGTCCACGGAGGAGGCGCCGAGGATCGCGACGTCGTCGATGGCCGAGCGGCCCTCCGGGACCTTCGCGCACGCCGTCAGCGCGAGGAGCGCCGCCGTCGAAGCGAGGAGGTCGCCAGCCCGAACGAGCGCGATCATGAGCGTGAAAAAGACCGTACCATGGCGGCGATGCGTGGTGCCTGCCTGGTCTTGCTCGCGCTCTCCGCCTGCGGCGGGCGGCTGCCGCATCCCGTGTATTCTGCACACAAGACGGACGAGCTCTTCGTGGTCCCCTACCCGCCGCCACCTCCACGCGTCGAGGAGATCCCCGAGCCCGAGGTCGAAGGCTCCGTGTGGCTCGACGGCGAGTGGCGCTGGCGCGGCCGCGGGTGGAGCTGGCGAAAGGGCCGGTGGGTGATCCCGGCGAAGGGCAACACATGGTCTCCGTGGACGGTGACGCGCGACGAGGCAGGCACGCTCTGGTTCGCGCCCGGGCTATGGCGCAACGCGGCGGGAGCGCCCGTCGCCGCCGGGTCGCCGGCGCCCGGTGCGGACGAAGACCCGCCGTGAAGAAGGAGGACGCATGGGCGATCAACTCGCGCTCATCCTGATCGTGCTGTCGTTCGCGTCGCTGGTGACCGCGCACGTCACGATCGCGCTCGCGCTCTCCTCGCGGCAGCCCCGGTGGCGCGCGTGGGTGGCTCTGCTCGTCCCCCCGCTCGCGCCATTCTGGGCCGCTCGATCGCAGATGCGCGGGAGGGCGACGCTCTGGGTGGTCGCGCTCGTGGGTTACGTCGTGGCGCGCGTCCTGCTCGGAGGGTGACACCGGGATCGGCAGGGTGGTAGCCTGACGGGCCCTGAACCCGAGGACACGCTGCTGGACGCGCTGAGAGACAAGAGGATCGTGCTCGTGACCGGCAAGGGCGGCGTCGGCCGCTCGGCCGTGACGGCTGCCCTCGCACACATCGCGCAGGACCGGGGTACGCGGGTCCTCGTGACGGAGATCGGTGACGATCCAGAGGACTACTCGCCGCTCGCGCGATACTTCGGCAAGGATCGGCTGGCCACGACGCCGCGCGAGCTCGCGCCCGGGATCCTCGGCGCGGTCCTGCTCGCGCGGACGGGTCAGGAGCTGTTCCTCCGCGGCGTGCTCCGATCGTCGACGCTGTCTCACGCCGCCCTCCGGTCGGACGTGCTCCGGCGCCTGCTCAACGCGGGGCCGTCATTCCGCGAGATGGGCATCTTCTTCCAGGTGCTGCACTACCTCCGCACCACGCGGGAGGACGGATCGCCGGAGCACGAGCTCATCCTGGTGGACATGCCGGCGACGGGCCACACGCTGTCGCTCACGGCGCTGCCGGAGGTCCTGCTCCGCCTCATCCCCGGCGGGCCCATCGCGACCGCGCTGAAGGAGGGCCAGAGCTACCTGAACGATCCGGACAAGGCGGCGGCGTGGGTCGTCACGCTCCCGGAGACGTTGCCCGTGAGCGAGTGCCTGGAGCTGCTCGACGGCCTCGACCGCACGTCGATGCCCATCGGTGGGATCTTCCTCAACCGCGTCCCCGTGGATCCCTACACGACCCGCGAGCGCGAGCTCCTCCGCCCGCTGCTCGACGGAACCGCGGTCCTCGGCGCCGAGAGCTACTGGGCCCCCGAGCTCGCCCAGCGAGAGACGGCGCGGCTCCTCGCGGGGACGCGCGTACCCGTGTACCCGCTGCAGCAGATCCCCCACGCGAACCTCGTCGCACACCTGGCGGAGGTCATGGGCGGCGCGCGCCCCATCCGTCGCCGGACGAGCATGCGGCCATGAAGAAGGCGGCGGCAGAGACGGTCCGCGTCGGCGATCTCATCCGCACGAAGCGGGTGATCGTCTGCTGCGGCGCCGGCGGCGTGGGCAAGACGACGACCGCGGCTGCCCTGGCGCTCGCCGCAGCGCGGGTGGGGCGGCGTGTGCTGGTCCTGACGATCGACCCGTCGAAGCGCCTCGCCGAGACGCTGGGCGTGGAGCGCAACCCGCCCGATCCGGTCGCCATCCCGGCGGATCGGCAGAGGCTCGCGGGGATCCAGGCCCCCGCGCGGCTCGACGCGTGGATGCTCGACCACAAACTGGTCGCGGACACTTCCGTGCGGAGGCTCACGAAGACCCCGGAGGAGGCCGAGCGGATCCTGTCGAACCGGATCTACCAGCAGGCGAGCCGGATGGTGGCGGGGATGCACGAGTACACCGCGATGGAGGCGCTGCACCGCCTGGTGGTGACGGGCACCTACGATCTCGTGGTGCTCGACACGCCCCCTTCGCGGCACGCCCTGGACTTCCTCGAGGCGCCGCGCAGGCTCTCCAGGCTCGTGGACTCTCCGGCGCTGGCCGCCCTGTTGCCAAAGTCGGACGGCATGCTGGCGCGCGCCGCGTCGAAGGTCCTGTCGAAGATCCTTTCCGCCGTGTTCGGGGACGAGTTCGCAACCGAGTTCGTGGGGTTCATCGGCACGTTCGCGGGCATCTTCCAGGCGCTGAACGTGGACGTGAACGCGATGCGGGAGTTCCTCTCCGGCGCCGACGTGGCGTTCCTGCTCGTCGCGAGCCCCGCGCCGACGACGCTCGCAGAGGCGCACTTCTTCCAGGAGAAGACGAAGGAGCTCGGCCTGCCCTTCCGCGCCTTCGTGCTGAACCGGAGCCGCGCGCTCAACGTGAAGAAGGGCATGCCGAGCTCGCTCCGCGACGCGGCCGGCGGGGACGTCGAGCTCGAGAGCGCGGTGAGGAAGCTGGAGGCGGCCGCGGTCACGGAGCTCGAGCTCGCGGGGAGGGACGTCGCATTGCTGCGGGATCTCGAGCTCCGCGCGGGCGAGGAGGCGACCGCGGTGGCGCTGCCGGAGATGCCCGCGGGAGCGGACGACATGGGGACGTTGATCGCGGTGGCGGACGTGCTGCTGGGGTCGTGACGTCACCGCCCCGGCGCCCCCTCCACCGCCCCCCTCCGCCCGGGCGCCACGTTCAGGTTCACCGCCACGCCGCTCCGCGCCAGCACGCTCGACGCCTGCGTCAGCACGTCCGGCGTCACCCCCACGTCGATCGCCTTTCCGCTCGCCGCGCCGTGGCACCCGCCGCAGAAGCCGTCGAAGAACGCGGGCCGGAACGACTGGTGCGCGTACTCCCCCGGCGCGAAGCTGATCGTCTCGCGCTGCGTTCGCGGTGACTTCTTCTCCCGGGACGCCTTCGTCTCCGGCACCTGGAGCACGAGCGGCAAGCCGCCCGGCACCTGGAACCGGGCCGATCCGTCCGCCGCGAGGGGTACCCTGCCGAGGAGCCGGCGCCGCACGTAGACCTTCCCGTGCTCGTCCGTCACCGCGAACCTCGGATCCGCGTCGACGCTCGTCTGGGTCACAGGGGGCGGCAGCGCCTCGTAGATCGCGATCTCCTTCAGCTCCTCGACGGGCCGCCCGGTCGGCGTGTTCTGGAACAGGAGCGACGCGAGGACCGGGCCGCTCAGCAGGGTGATGTCCGCCTCCGCCTTGCCCTCGTGGATCTGCGTGTGACCGTTCGGCTCGTCGAGCGACGAAGCGTACACGCCGCGGTTCGCGCGCGCGAAGACCGGTGCGGCGTCGATCTCCGCGACGCCCGCGTCGCCGAGCAGCTTCACCTTCGTGCCGCGCGCCGGATCGAGCACCCACAGGTCGAAGTCCCCGCCGAACGTCGCTGCGTCGGTCGCCGCGCCGAACGACACCAGGATCTTCCCACCCGCGAGCGCGCGCGGCGACGCGTAGACGCCCGTCGTCGGCTCGCGCGGACGCCCCGACGCCGTGGCGTCCGGGAAGCGAAGAGACCGGAGGAAGAACCCGGGCTCCGGGGAGGCGGGCGCGGAGGGATCGATCACGGACGGATCGAGCAGGTAGTCGCCCGGCGTCCGGCTCTGGAAGTCCACGCCGATCGATCGGTTGAACACCCCGAGCGCGCCGCCGCGGTGCGGGAGGGCGGGATCGCTGAAGATCGCCGCGAAATTCCGGTCCGAGAGCTCGACCACGTCCGTCGCCTGCGCGTACCCGATCGACGGCCGCTGCGCGTACAGCGGGTGGTAGTCGCCGCCGTCAAGGTTCACCCGGCGGAGCGCCAGCTGCCGGAACCCGGGCGCGCGCTTCTCCGCGGTGAGGATCACGCGGCCGTCGCTCATGAACCCGGGCTCGCGCTCCATGTCGAGCAGGAACGTGAGCTGACGTACGCGCCTCGCGCCGACCGCGGCAGGATCGGGCTCGAGGACGTACAGGTTCGCGTTGGGCTTGGAGAGGTCGGCGGGCGAGCGCTGCGGGCCCTCGTAGTCGTACGGGCCCGTCGCGACGTTGCCGCGCGTCGAGGCGAAGAGGAGGCGATCGTCGGGTGCGTACGCCGGATCGAAGCTGTGGACGAGGAGGCCGTTCTCCGATCCGGTCTTCTTCAGCGTGTCTGGCTGCCGCCCGCAGCCGCTCCCGTCGGCGTTCATCTCGTAGATCACCAGCGGCTCGGTCGCGCTCGCGCGCGCGGCGAACGCGATCTTCCTGCCGCTCCAGGAGACCGCCGGCCGCCGGATGTCGGCGCTGGTCTTGTCGAGCCCGCACGAGGCGGTCACGGAGGTCGCCGCGCCCGCCAGCGTCACGGCGCCGCCCGCGAGCGTGGCCTTCACGAGCAGCAGGTCCGCGCCCGGGCGGTACACGTCGAAGTCCTGCGCGCGATCGGGCCCGGGGGCCACGGGCCGCCGCACGAACGCGATCGCCGAGAGGGGATCGAGGGGGCGCGCCGCGCGCTCTCGACGCAGCCACTCGTACAGGATGCAGTATGCAGGTATCTTGTCGACGTCCCCCTTGTCGTAGTCGAACGCGGGCGTGGCCTTGTCGCAGGCCTCGGGCGACGCAGCGTTGCCCGCGAAGTCCTCGAGGAGCGCGCCGCCCCGGTGCGCGATCCCCGCCGCGCGATCGCACCCGCTCGTGGAGCACACCTCGGGGCGGTAGAGGTTCTTGCGGACGAGGCGGCTCACGCCCGGATCGTCGCTCTCGAGCGAGAGCTGGGCGAGCGACAGCTCGTAGTTGCGCCGCGTCGCGGACACCGAGAACGAGCCGCCCGAACCGCCCCGGAGGCGGTAGTCGTGGAACATCGCCGACGAGTGACACTGCACCTGCATGCAGCCCTTCTTCGCGAGGACGGGCTGCACCTTCGCGGCGAAGAAGGCGAACCCAGCGTCGGTGGGGGCCGTCGACGCGGGCCCGCGCTGGCGGGCCCAGTCGAGGAGGGCGACGTACCCGGCGTCGCCGGCCGACGGAAACACGACGCCGCCCTCGTGGAACGCGCCGCCCTGCGCGGGCGAGAGCGGGCGGCGCAACAGCTCGCTCTTCTCGGGATCCTTCGCGAGGTACTCGCTCGCGGCGAAGTGGTTCCACCGCGCCCCGTCTGGCGTGTCGCCGCACGTGAGGAGGAGGTCGTTCGAGGGGGTGCCGTGGCAGTTCCCCGCGGCGCACGACGCCCTGAGCACGGGGGCGACGCGGTCCACGAACGTCGCGAAGTCGGCGCTCGCGGGCTTCGCGGGGTCGAAGCCAGGGTGCCGCGGGACGATCGTCGTGCACGGCTGTCGCTCCAGGACCGCGGGGGGAAGGCCGGCGTTGTTCTCGGTGGCGCCGCTCTGGATCCAGCGGCGGAGCGTCCGGTAGGCGCTCCCGGACGGGTCGAGGATCGAGCCACCCCCGTGCCTCACGTCGACGGTCACGGTGACGCGCTGGTCGTCGCTCGTGCTGATCTCGACGGGGTACGGCTCGACGTTCTTGAGCAGGAACGCGGGTTGCCCGTACGGCCCGTGGTCGAGCAGGAGATCCCTGCGCCTCGAGAGCATCGCGTAGGTGGTGGTGTCGAGGTTGCCGAAGGCGTTCCCCTTCGCGTTCGCCACGTGGCACGCCGCCCCGGTGCTCGATCGCGAGCACGAGCCCTCCAGGATGGGCGCGATCGTGCGCTCGAAGTAGGTGCTCTGCGCGGGCTGCTCGCGCGTGCACGCCGAGGCGCATACGATCACGCCGCACGCCGGAACGACGACCGAGAGGAGGAGCCCGGCGGGCCTCATCGAAGAGCGATCATAACCTGCGGAGCGCCATCCGGGCCATGTCGCGCACGAACCCGTCCTTGTCGCTCGCGGCGATCGCCTCGAGGTCGCCGCGCACGGAGGGCTCGCGAAGCGCCCCGAGCGCGTGGCACGCAGCGCCGCGGACGGTGGCGTCGGGATCCGACCGCGCGAGCGAGGCCACGCCGGCCGCCGACTCCTTCACGCGCATGAGCTCCGTGACCTCGACGGCGCGGCGGCGCACGGCCGCGTCCCTGTCCCCGAGCAGGCGCGCGACGCCGGCCGCGTCCGAGAAGCCGTTCACCTTCATGGACGCCGCGAGCGCCGCGAGCCTGACCTGCGCCTCCGCGTCCGCGAACGCCTTGGACAGCGCGCCCTTGCCGTCCTCGCCCATGCGGCCGAGCGCGGCGGCGGCCGACGCGCGGACCATCGCGTCCGGATCCGAGCCGAGGGCCTCCGCGCACGGCGCCACGCCTCCCACGTACAGGAACTCGCCGAGGGCCTGTGCGGCGTACGCGCGGCGCACCGGGTTGGGATCCCGCTTCGCGCCGGCGAGCGCCGCGATCGTCCGCTCGTAGATCTCGCCCGGCCCGAACACGCCGAACGTCCGACGTCTGAGCCACCACGCAGCGATCTCGCGTGTCCGCGGATCTGCGTCGTAGACGAGCGGCTCGACCGCCGGGATGCAGTCGAGGCACTCGACGCGCTCGGCGTGCTCGAGCGTCTCCCAGATGACGCTCATGGTCCCCGACGCCGCCGCGGCCTTGATGCGGTCGGCGCTCGACAGGAACTCGACCTGATCGGGCGGAAGGCTGCCGTACACGGCGGCCACCCCCCCCGGTCTCTCCGCGCCCTCGCCGTAGGCCTCGCGCCCGGACAGCACGGACGCGCCCGCGAGGAGGATCAGGGACGCGAGGGCCGCCGATCTCATCGGCCGCCCACCGGGTCCTTGGCGATCGGCTTGAAGTCCGTGTTCTGGCGCGCGTAGAACTGCCCGCCCATGTCGATCGACCGGATGAGCATGGCGCGCTCCTCGGGGGTGAGCGTCGTGCCCTTGTCCTCCGGGTGGAGCACCGGAGGCTGGAACGCGAACGTGCCGTCGGCCGCCTTCACGTTGAGCTTCTTCACGAGCGCCGACCCGCGCGCGTTCGTCGGGATCGCCCACCGGATCGGCGTCTTCCCCGTGACCGTGGTCTTGCCCGTGCCCATGTCCATCGCGGACGGGTAGAAGAGCGAGACGTACGAGACGGGGTATCTACCCGGCTGCCGATCGTACACGACGGTGATCTCCCGATCGGAGAGATCGAGGATCGGGATCTCGTGGACGGAGGCCTTTCCCGTCGCCGGATCCGTCATGGAGAGCGTGTACTTCTGCCCCGCGAAGGGGTCGCCCGCCCCGCCCCCGTGACAGCTCACGCACTTCGCCGTGAGCAGCCGCTGCACGACGTTCTTCTCGTTCGTCGCGGGGTACTGCGCGGTGCTGGCCCACGGATACTCGACCCGATCGGCGACGGGCATGTCGAGCCGCTGCGCGCCCCGCTGCTCGGCCACGGTCGGGTTCTGTCCGAACCTCGGCACCCCGCCGCCGGTGCGCCCCTCGTGGCAGCCGATGCAGCGCCGATCCTCGCCGGGGAGGCCCTGGATCCAGAGGCGCTGGTTGCGGATGGAGAGGCCGAACTTGTCGATCGGCTGGAGGTGAACCGGGACGTACGGAGGAATCTCCGCGAGCCAGCTGCGGTCGGCGTAGACGTCGGCCTCGCCGAGCATCGCGGCGCCCTCCTCCATCGTCAGGCCGAACATGGAGACGCCCTTCGTGGCCTCGCTCGAGAAGCCCTCGATGACCCGCACCTTCACCGCCTCGCCGAGCGCCTGGTCGAGGGGCGTGCCGTCGAACTGCGCGCCGGTGACGCTCTCCTTCAGGCTCGTCGTCGCGAGGTTGATCGACCCGATGCGCACCGGGAGCGTCGTGTCGTTGCTCGTGAGGACGTTGGGGAGGACGGGCGGCTCGGGGCGCCGCGCGACCGGGAGGGCGCCGAGATCCCACGTGCGGGGATCGTCGTAGAGGAGGAGGTTCTTCCGTGTCTTCTCGTCGAAGATGTAGACCCCGAAGTTGGGTGGGGTGGCGCTCTGCTCCGACTGGTCGTTGACGGGGCCATCCGCGAACGACACGAGGATGCGCCCGTCGGGGAGCATCGACGGCTCCCTGTAGCGGCCGACGGGCGAGGGCGCGCTCGACGTGGGCACGTCCGGCGTGAGGATGTCGTAGCGGACGTTCTCCTCGTCGAGGCAGGCGTGGCCGGCCTTGCTGGCCCTGTCGTCCATGCACGCCGGGTCGGCCTGGTTGCGCGCGTCCACGCGGACGAGCGCGCCCGCGTGGATCGTGCGATCGCGCGTCGTGGCGACGGCGATCATGACGTTCGGCTTCACCTCGCGGACGGAGAAGAGCGCGTTCGAGGGCTTGCCGTGCTGGCCCGCCACCGCGACCATCTGGGTGCCGTCGGGGTTGGCCGCGAGGATCTTGACGTCGTTGACGGGGCCGAGGTGCTCCCACCGCGAGTACCCGATCCTGCCGTCCCCCCTGAGGAACGGCGCCACCGTGTGCGACAGGTTCTGCGATGCGCGTCTCCGGTCGGCATCGCCTCCCTCGACCGAGATGGTCGCGAGTTGCGTCACCTCGCGCGCATGCTCGTACTCGTCGGCGCGCGTGCCCATCGGGGTGTACGCCTCGTTGGTGACGAACGCGATACGGCCCCCCGGGATGTAGATCGGGCTCACGTCGTCGTAGGGGCCGTTGGTCTTCTGGTGGAGCTCGAAGCGACCCTCCACGTCGGCGACCTCGGCGGTGTAGATATGATAGCGATCGTTCGCGTCGCGCTTCATCGAGAACACGACCTGGCGCGCGTCGAAGGAGACATCCGCGCCGTTGAAGTCGGCCTGCGGGAAGTCGACGGTGATGTTCTTGACGACGCCCTCCCGGTTCGCCGGGGACATGATGTTCAGGCTGCCGCCCGGCACGTAGCGCTGGTAATCGAGCACCTGCGTGTTGCCCCCGGCGACGTCGACGGTGGTCCTGCCGTTGTCGGTGCGGGTGTGCTGGCGCTTGATGAAGACGATCGCGCGAACACCGGCGTCGACGGAGGCGGACGCCTCCGTACGCATGCACCCTGAGGTCGCCGCGAGGGAGGGGGCGACGATCGCGAGGGCGAGGAGCGCGAAGGGGAAGAAGGAGCGTCTCAAGGATGGACCCTGGGGGATCCATGGGAGCACGGATCGGGCCAGAAGGCCGATCCGCCCGAATCCCGACGGCATGGTTCGCGCGCGCAAGCGCTCACCCTCACGGCCTCCCTGGCGCCCCCCAACGCTGGGGGTCAGCCCCCCCGCCGTCGCCCCTTCCGCAGCGCGTTCCGCAGCGTCGCCGGCGTGAACATGTCCGGTAGCAGCTTGGCGAGCCGCGTCCGCTTCCTGTGGACCTTCGCGCCGTCGAGACCGACGAGCTCGATCGGCATGTCGCTCGCGAACTCGGCCAGGGTCTGCCGGCAGATCCCGCACGGCGAGCCCCCCTCGCCTTGCGTCACGACGGCGCACGCGACGATGTCCTTCTCGCCCGCCGCCACCATCTGCATGATCGCGCCACGCTCGGCGCAGATCGTCGCGCCGTACGAGGCGTTCTCCACGTTGCACCCCGCGAACACGCGCCCGCTCCGCGTCGCGATCGCGGCGCCGACCTTGTACCGCGAGTAGGGCGCGTGGGCGCGCCCGCGTACCTTCATCGCCTCGTCCACCAGACGATCGAGGAGGAGATCCTCCTTCTTGCTCACGCGATCCTCCCCGCGCCCCGCACCCAGCCCGAGAGGAGCCGCAGGAGATCCGCGCGACGCGCCTTCGCCGTCTGCTCGACCTCCGCGTGGTCGAGCTCGACCGCGGAGATACCCGCGCCCAGGTTCGTGATGCAGGAGAGGGCGCCGACCTTCACGCGCATGTGCCGGAGCGCGATCACCTCCGGGACGGTGGACATGCCGACCGCCTGCGCGCCGAGGCCGCGCAGCATGCGGATCTCGGCGGGAGTCTCGTAGCTCGGGCCGAGGAGCCCCGCGTAGACGCCCTCGCGGAGATCGATGCCCTCGCTGCCGGCGACCTCGCGGAGCACGTCGCGAAGGCCTGGATCGTACGCGCGGGTCATGTCGGGGAACCGCGTGCCGAGGGCGTCGTCGTTCGGGCCCGTGAGCGGGTTCTGGAACATCAGGTTGAGGTGGTCCGAGATGAGCATGAGGTCGCCGGCGGCCCAGCTCGCCTCGAGCCCGCCGGCGGCGTTCGTCAGGAGCACCGCGCCCACGCCGAGGCGCGCCAGGACGCGCACGCCGTGGACGACGTCGGCGATCGGGTGGCCCTCGTACATGTGCACGCGGCCCTGCATGCACACGACGGGGACGTCTCCCACGCGGCCGAAGCAGAGGTTGCCCGCGTGGCCCACCACGCGCGACCGGGGGAGGTGGGGCAGCTCCTCGTAGGGGATCTTGACGAGGTCCTCCAGGGAGTCCGCGAAGGCCCCGAGGCCGCTGCCGAGGACGAGACCGATGCGTGGCGAGAACGGGCCGCGCGCGCGGACGGCGGTCACGGTCTCGTCGAGGCGACGCGAGACGGAGTCGGTCATGGGGCGGCCACCCCGCCCTTCTTCGCGAACCGCGTGCGGAGCGCCGCTGCGACCACGGGGGGGGCGTAGCGGCTCACGTCACCGCCGTGGAACGCGATCTCGCGGACGAGGGACGCGGAGACGAAGCCGTGCTTGGTGCGCGTGGGGAGGAACATGGTGTCGATCTCCGGCTTGAGATCGGCGTTGGCGTGGGCGATCTGGAGCTCGTACTCGAAGTCGGTCGCGGCGCGGAGGCCGCGCACGATGACGCGGGCCTTTCTCGCCTCGCAGAAGTCGATGAGGAGGCCAGAGAACTGGTCCACGGTCACGTTGGGGAGGGGGCGCGTCACCTCGGTGAGCAGCGCGATGCGCTCCTCGGCCGAGAACAGGGGCGGCTTGGTGGGGTGGATCCCGATCGCGACGATGACGTCACTGAAGAGCGCGCTGGCCCGCTCGATGAGGTCGAGGTGCCCGAGCGTGACGGGATCGAAGCTGCCCGCGTAGACGGCGAGCCGCGCGACCGGCGGGTGGTTGGGGGCCGGCGGCGCGGTCATGGCTTCTTCGGTTCGGGCTTCGGGGCGTCGGGCTTCGGGGCGTCGGGCTTCGCAGGCTTCGGGGCGTCGGGCTTCGCGGGCTTCGTCCCGTCCACCGGGGGATCGGGAGGAGGCTGGCGCGGCGGCGGGCGGCGCGGCTCCGTCGCCATGGCAGGGTCGGGCTCCATCCAGATGAACCGGCCGTCGGCGCCGAACGTGACCCGGAACACCGAGAGGAGCCCGGCGCCGATGACGCCCCCGAGGTCCATGTCCACGAGCGCGCGCACGTCGCCGAGCGCGCCCTGCACGGCGGGCACCTGCGGCAGATCGAACGCTCCGAGGTGGAGCGTCGGGAGAATCCCGAGCTTCAGGTTCCCGGGCACGGCGGGATCGGGCTTGAGCGACCCGAGGTCCATCCCCGCGCGCTTGAAGAGCGCGTCCTCGAGTGCGAGCGGATAGAAGGCGGACGTGTCGACGAGGAACGGCGACTCGCCGTCCTCGCGCTTCGCCACGCTCGCCCGCATCATCATGCCGCCGCCGCGCACGTAGAACAGGCTCACGCGGCTCGCGTCGGGCGGCGGCGGCGGATCGTCGCGACGCACCACGAACTGCGATCCGCGGCGGTCGAACGTGACGTGGAGGCGGCGCAGGAGGTTGACCCCGAGGAGCGCCTTGATCTGCGCGCCGAACTGCCGTGACAGCGGCGTGAGGTCCTGCGTGAGGGCGGGGACGTCCTTGACCTCGAACGAGGGCCCGAAGCGGAGGTTGACCCAGGCGGGCTCGCGGCGCGTGGTGGAGTCGATCACGAGCTCGCCCACGGCGGTCGCGACGAGCCCCAGGACCTGCTCGCCTTCGATCTCCAGGGGCACCACGAGCGCGGCGCCCGCCTGCGGCATCTCGACGGACGCGAGGAGCCCGCCCTCGGTGCGGAAGGGCTTTCGGCCCGTGCCCCAGCGGGCGAGCTTGGCGACCTCGCGGGCCCACGGGTCCTTCACCTGCGGATCCTTGAGCATGGCCTCCAGCTCGTCGGCGGCCTGGTCGAGATCGCCGGAGTACCAGAGCGCGCGACCGCGGAGCTGGTGCGCCTCGGTCGTCGGGATACCCTCGGTGAGCTTCACAGCGTCGGCGAGCTCGAGCCGCGTGAGCGCGACGCGCGCCTTCATCACCCGGACGTCGCGATCGAGGGGGGCCGCCTGCAGGGCCGAATCGATGGACGACCGCGCGTCGTCGATGTCGCCGCCCTTGTAGCTCTGCTTCGCGCGCGTGAGCCACTGTTCCGCGAGCGGCGTGCGCTTCGCGGTCGTGGGATCGGGCGTCCCGCAGGCCGCGGTCAGGGTCACGAGGGTGACCACGGAGGCAGCCTCGAGCGCGCGGTGCAGGCCGTGGCGGGAGCTCATCGGGTCGTCCCGTTTACCCCAACCGGCGCGGGGGGTCGAGGATGAACGGCTCGCACCGCAGGATGCGGTCGCACCTGAGCTCCCGGCGCCCGCGGCCGGGCAGCTCGTAGCCCACCACGTGGGGCGGCTCGCGCCCCACGTCCATCGCGGAGAGCACCATGCGCATGGTCTCGAGCGGCTTACCGCTCCGCCGGAACGTGACGAGGACCGGCTCTCCCGTGCGGACGGCCTCCTCGCACGCCGCCATCACTTGCGGGCGCGCGTGGCGCTCGGCGACGCGCACCTCGAGGAGATCCTCGACGCTCGCGGGTCTCAGGATCTCGACGCAGCGGTCGAAGAGGGCGCGGAGCGCACGGACGTCGTCTCCGGCGCGGTGCGCGCGGCGCGGCCCGAGCCCGAGGTGGACGCCGAGGGAGTCGAGCGAGTGGCTCGCCAGCGAGAAGCAGCGGCGCGAGAGCTGGAGCGTGTCGATCGCCCGCGGCCGGGTGAACGCGACGCCGGCCAGGCCGAGCTCCTTCTCCAGGAACGTGAGGTCCCAGGCGACGGCATGGGCGACGACGATGGCGCCGTCGAGGAGCGCCATGGCCCGTGGCGTCAGCTCCGCGAACGACGGGGCCGTGGAGAGGGTCAGGGCGCCGAGACCGTGCACGAACGAGCCTCCGCCCACGAGGTGCTCGCCCGGACAGACGAGGCTCTCGAGCCGACCCTGGAGGACGCCGTCGGTCACGCGCTCGACGCAGATCTCGACGACGCGGTCGATCTTCGGATCCAGCCCCGTCATCTCGAGGTCGAGGAACGCGAGCGGCGTCCCGGCGAGCGGGCTCACCGCTCGACCAGCATCGCGATCCCCTGCCCCACCCCCACGCAGAGCGCCGCGAGCCCGCGCCGCTGGCCGCGTCGCTTCATCCCCCACGCGAGCGTGCCGAGGATGCGGCAGCCCGACGAGCCGATCGGGTGGCCGAGTGCGATGGCGCCGCCGGTTACGTTGACGCGTGCGGGATCGAGCTAGAGCCCGCGGTTGCTGGCGATCGACTGCGCCGCGAAGGCCT
>SXNL01000172.1 GCA_005777185.1 Myxococcales bacterium | reverse complement strand
GTCGCGCTCCGGCACGCTGACGTACGAGGCGGTCGGGCAGCTCACGGCGCTCGGAATCGGTCAGTCCACGTGCGTGGGGATCGGCGGGGACCCGGTCGCCGGCATGGACTTCGTCGACGTGCTCGAGCTGTTCCAGGCCGATCCGGACACGCACGGCGTGATCATGATCGGCGAGATCGGCGGCGGCGCGGAGGAGCGCGGCGCCTCCTTCATCAAGACCCGGATGACCAAGCCGGTCGCGGCCTTCATCGCCGGGACGACGGCGCCGCCGGGGAAGCGGATGGGCCACGCCGGGGCGATCATCGCGGGAGGGAAGGGTACGGCCGCGGCGAAGATCGAGGCGCTGGTCGCGGCTGGCGCGAAGATCGCGCCGAACCCCAGCGAGATGGCGTCCACCCTGCGCGGGATGATGAAGTAGCGGCGCGCCTGACGCGGGCGTCACCTGCGCATCATCGGGGTGGTGCCCCGAGCCCCGGTCGCGTACACTCCACGCACGCGACCTCGGGTCTTGGTTGGAGGTGTCATGCGCCGTCTCGCTTTCGTGGGGAGCTTCGCCGTCATCGCTGCCGTCGCCGCCGCGTCGTGCGTCGAAGAGGAGGAGATCGGCCCGCCCATCATCATCAGGAAGCCCGGCACGGTGGTTCCCGACGGCGACGGCGGCTTCGTCCGGGTGCTCGAGGACGGCGGCACCGTCGCGGTGCCGCCACCGCCGAAGTGTGGCCTCGCCGAGGCCGCGCTGTGCAAGGACGGCGAGGGGTGCGGCACCGACGCCGACTGCGTGTCCGACTTCTGCGAGGCGAACAAATGCGGTCCGCCGAACGCGGCCGCGCACGAGGACAAGCGACGCAACGCGGGGGAGACGGGGGTCGACTGCGGCGGCAAGGTCGCGGCGACCCAGCCGTGCCCCGGCGGGGCGCCGTGCAAGACGAACGACGACTGCGTGTCGACCTGCACCGCCAAGGTCTGCGACGAGCCCGGCGCCACCGACGGCAAGAAGAACAACGAGGAGACCGACGTCGACTGCGGCGGCCCGAAGGCCCCGGCGTGTCCCGTGGGCAAGGTGTGCGCCGTCAACGCCGACTGCGACCTCCTCGCCTGCACCGCCAAGAAGTGCGTCGTGCCCACGTCCTCCGACGGCGTCGTGAACGGCAGCGAGACGGACGTCGACTGCGGCGGCCCCGGCGTCTCCGCGGGCGGCACGACGTACAAGGCGCCGCGCTGCGGTTTCGAGAAGACGTGCGCCGCCGCCACCGACTGCCTGGCCAAGGGCTGCGCGCCGACCGGGAAGTGCACGCTCCCCTCGTGCGCGACGGCGGAGACGGCCGGCATCGTCTCGTGCGGCGCGAAGGAGACGGGCGAGGTCGGCGCCGCCCACGACAGCTGCTGCAAGTCCCTCGTGCTCCCCACGCGCACCGCGCGCAGGCTCGACAAGTACGAGATCACGGCAGGCCGCTACCGGAGCTTCATCAAGGCTGCCGGTCCCAACATTCGCGCGTGGGTCGCGGCCTACATCGCGGCCAACCCGACGTCGCAGCTCGCCCTCGCGGCGAACGCGAGCCCGAGCATCAAGGAGATCTACCCGGCGGCCGACCGGTTCGACAACCTGAGCCTCACGGCCCACCTGTCGCTCGACATCGACAACTACGGGGGCATCCGCGGCTGCTTCAACGGCATCGGCGCGTCGGGCGCCAACACGTACTGGCAGGACGCGATGCACCTCGCCGACTTCCTGCTGCCGCCGCGCTCGCTCGCCCGCTCCTTCTCCGACGAGAAGTCGCTCAACTGCGCCATGCCGATCATGTTCGCGGCCTTCTGCGCGTGGGACGGCGGCGAGATGGCGACGCTCGCGGACTACCTGGACGCGTGGCCCGCCGCGCAGACGTTCCCCTGGGGCAACGCCAACCTCTGCGCGGGCGGGCTCCCGTACCCGAGCTACAACTGGTGCAACGGACCACCCAACAACGGCGGCTTCACGTGCCAGAACACCGCGAACAACCTCACCGGGGAGCTCGGCGTCTTCTACGAGTGGCCACGCATGACGGATCGCACGCGTGACAACGAGCCGCTGATCGGCGCGCCCGGCCGCTTCGTGACGGACAAGACGTCCATCCTGAGCGGGGGCGAGTCCTGGTACGATCTCTTCGCGAACCTCGCGGAGTACACCGGCGACTTCCAGCCCCAGGCGGGGACGTTCTGCGATTTCTCGGCCGGGCCCGTCCCTGGCAAGCCCACGTGCACGCGCGCCGGTGGCGACGTCGGCACGCTCCACACCAACATCCCGAGGGTGGGGATCATCGGGCGCAGCTGGGAGGGCCACAACTACGCGCACGGGTCCCTGAGCGGCTTCGTCTCGACCTTCCAGTACGGGAAGTTCGGGGCGCGCTGCGTCCGGCCCACGCCCGTCTACTGAGTGGCCACGAGCCCGAGCCTCCTCGCCTTCTACCGGCGGGACGAGCCCCGGATCCGCGGCATCCTCGTCCGCGGCGGGGTCTCCCTCTCGGTCGGCGCGTTGCTCCTCCTCCTCTGCGCGCTCACGGAGAGGCTCCACCTCGCGGCTCCGGTTCGCCTGGCCCTGTCGCTCACCGGCGCGATCCTGTTCGGCCATGCGCTCGTCACGGGCTTCATGCAGCTCCCGACGCTCCTGAAGCACGACGTCTATGTCGCCGTACGCACCGATGGCTTGCTCCTGAACCTCGAGCCCGAGCCCGTGCTCTTGCTGCCGTGGGCCGAGCTTGCGGCGATCGAGGCGGTCGGCGAGGAGGTTGTCTTGCGCCGCCGGACCGGAGATGCCGTCCGGCTCCGGGCTCGATTCGGCGGCAAGACCCACGACGAGCTGGCCCGGTGTCTCGACGATGCACGCCGCAAGTCGAGCTTCGACATCCTCGGCTAGCGCCGATGCCGTTCGGATAAGGCATTCGTTTCGAGCGAGGGTGCCCCCCCGTCGCGCTTCGCGCGCGAAGAGGTTCCGTGGAGGCGGTGGGGCGCGCGCAGACCTCACCCCCCGTCCCCCTCTCCCTGAAGGGAGAGGGGGCATGTGAACGGGAGAATCGCCTCTCGCAGGGTCTCCCGGTTCAGTCGTGCGTTCTCGAGGCGAACGACGGGGAGGCCACGGCGCGCGAGGATCGTCGTGCGCCTCGCATCCCGTTCGG
>SXNL01000171.1 GCA_005777185.1 Myxococcales bacterium | reverse complement strand
GTGTTCAACGCGCCGTTCAGCAACACACGCAGCGTCGCGGAGCTGGTGATCGCGGAGATCATCGCGCTCGCGAGGCAGCTCGTCGACCGCTCGCTCGAGGTGCACGCCGGCACGTGGAAGAAGGTCGCGGCCGGCTGCTTCGAGGTGCGCGGGAAGACCCTCGGCATCATCGGCTACGGCCACATCGGATCGCAGGTGGGCGTCCTCGCGGAGGCGCTGGGGATGCGCGTCCTCACCCACGACATCCGCACCACGCTCCCCATCGGAAACGCCCGGGCGACGCTCACGCTCCACGAGCTGCTCGCCGCGTCCGACTTCGTCACCCTCCACGTCCCCGAGACGCCGCAGACGAGGGGCCTCGTCGGCGCCCGCCAGCTCGCTTCGATGAAGCCGGGGAGCTACCTCCTCAACGCCAGCCGCGGCTCGGTCGTCGACATCGGAGCCCTCCGCGAGGCCCTCGAGCGCGGGCACCTCGCCGGCGCCGCCGTCGACGTCTTCACGGAGGAGCCGGACGCGAACACCGCGGACTTCGCGACGCCGCTCCGCGGGCTGCCCAACGTGATCCTGACGCCCCACATCGCCGGCTCGACCGTCGAGGCGCAGGCCGCCATCGGGCGGGAGGTGGCGGCGAGCCTCGCGCGCTTCGCCACGCTGGGCACGACGACCGGCGCGGTGAACTTCCCGTGGGCGGAGCTCCCGCTGAGGCGTGGCGCACACCGCGTGGTCAACGTGCACAGGAACGTGCCGGGCGTCCTCCGGGACATCAACCAGATCGTCTCCGCGCGCAACGCCAACATCGAGGCGCAGCACCTCGGGACGGATCCGCACGTGGGCTACCTCCTCATGGACATGAACGACGAAGTGTCGAGCGACGTCCTCGCGGACATCGCCCGCCTCGAGACGAGCATCAAGACACGCATCGTCCACTGACGCATGCGCGCCCTGCTCGGACTGCTCCGGTTCGTGGCGCCCCACCGCGCGACGGCGTGGGTGGCCCTCGCCGCCCTGGTCGCGAACGTCGCGCTCGAGCTTGCGCTGCCGGGACTCGTGGGGCGCATCGTCGATCGCGGGGTGCTCGCGCACGATCGCGGGGTCGTCCTGTGGACCGGCGCGCTGATGCTCGCCCTGTCGGCGGCGAGCGCGGCCATCGCGCTCGTCAACAACTCCGCGTCCGTGCGCGTGGGCGAGGGCTTCGCGCGGGATCTCCGCCTCGCGTCCTTCGAGAGGGTGCTGGCCCTCCCGTCCGGGAGCGTCCAGCAGCTGACCCGAGGCGGCCTCCTCGCCCGGCTCACGAGCGACGTCGCCCAGATCCGGGCGCTCGTGCAGATGAGCCTCCGGATCGGCACGCGAGCGCCCCTCGTCGTCGCGGGCAGCGTGGCGCTCATGTTCGCGACGAGCCCGGCTCTCGCGGCGGCGATGGTGCCGCTCCTCCTTCTGGCTGCGGTGCTCGTGGCCCTGTTCGTCGCCCGGACGGAGCCGCGGCTCCGCGCGGCCCAGGATCGCCTCGACACCCTGGCGACGGTGATCCTCGAGAACGTCACCGGCGCCATCGCGGTGCGCGCGCTCGTCGCCGCGGAGGCAGAGCGAGCGCGCTTCGACGCGGTCGACGAGGAGATGACCACGCGCCAGGAGGACGCGAACCGGTTGATGGCGCTCATGTCGCCCACGGTCACGTGCTGCGTCAACGTGGGCATCGTGATCGTGACGTACCGGGGCGGGATCGCCGTCGCGCACGGGGGCCTCTCGCTGGGCCAGCTCGTCGCGTTCACGAGCTACGTCCTCGCGACGCTGGGCCCGCTCGTCCTCGTGACGCTCCTCGCGACCACCTGGTCGGCCGGACTCGCGTCGGCGCGCAGGATCGACGCGCTCGTGGCGATGGTCCCGGAGGGGGTAGGGACGGACCGGAGGATGGCCCTGCCCCCCGACGCGCGCGCGCGCGTGGAGCTCGACGACGTGGTCGTGCGGCACGGCGATCGCGCCGAGCCAGCGCTGGATCGGGTGGCCCTCGTCCTCGACGAGGGAGAGACGGTCGCGCTCGTCGGAGCGACGGGCTCGGGAAAATCCGCGCTCGCGGGTCTCGTGGCGCAGGTCGGCGAGCCGACGTCGGGGCGTGTCCTCTACGACGGCGTGGATGCGCGGGATCTCGCTCCGGGCTCCCTGCGGCGGCACGTCGCGTGGGTCCCACAGGAGACGACGCTGTTCTCGGGAACCGTGCGCGACAACATCCGCTTCGGGCGGCCGGACGCGACCGACGCGGACGTCACGGAGGCGGCGCGCGCGGCCGACGCCGACGGCTTCGTCGAAGCGATGGAGGGCGCCTGGGACGCGCCCCTCACGCGCGGGGGAGCGAACCTGTCCGGCGGCCAGCGCCAGCGCCTGGCCCTCGCGCGCGCGCTTCTCGCCCGGCCTCGCGTCCTCGTGCTGGACGACGCGACGGGGGCGGTGGACCAGGCGACCGAGCGGCGCATCCTGGAGCGGCTGGCGGCGAGCGCCCCAGGGAGGGTGACCCTGCTCACCACCCAGAGGGTCGCGACCGCGCGCCGCGCAGACCGTATCGTCCTCCTCGATCGCGGACGCGTGGTGGCACAGGGGACCCACGCGGAGCTCGTGCGCTCGAGCGAGCTGTACCGCGAGATCCTCGCGGCGGAGCCGGGTCAGGGGGCAGGGGCGGGCGAAGCGCCCATCGACCGGGAGGACGCGTCGTGAACGTGGTCGCGCCCGCTCGCGCCGTCGTGGACGCGCGCGCGCCCCGGCACGCTCGCGCCACGCTGGGCCGCCTCGCGCGAGCGTTCGGTCCCTTCCGCCAGGACATCACCCTGGCCGCGGCCCTGGTGATCCTCCAGACGGGTCTTGGCCTCCTCGGGCCCTACCTCATGGCCGTCGCGCTGGATCGCTTCGTGGCGACGGACGACACGTCCGGCCTCGCGGCGGTCTGCGCGCTGATGTTCGCGCTCGCGATCACCGCGAGCGCGCTCGCCGCCCGTTCGAGCTGGCTCGTCGCCCGCGCGTCGCTACGGGCCGTCTCGCGGATCCGGCGCGCGCTCTTCGCCCACCTCCAGACGCTGCCCGTCGCCTTCTTCTCGGCCCACCCGGCAGGGCAGCTGTCGAACCGCCTCTCGGTCGACGTCGAGGCTATCGCGCAGGCCGCCGCGCAGAGCGCGGTCGCATTCATGGGCGGAGGCCTGTCCATGGCCGGCATCGTGCTCGCCATGTTCGCCCTCGACCGGCGGCTCGCGCTCGCCGCGCTTCTCCTGGTCCCGGTCATGGTCGTGTTCACGGGTACGGTCGCGCGACGCACGCGCGAGGGGTTCCGGGCCCTGCAAGCGACGTCGGGCGACCTGGCGAGCGCGCTCGAGGAGTCCATCGCGGGTCACGAAGTGATCAGGGCGTTCGGGCGCGAGGCGTGGGCGATGGATCGCATCCGACGTGCAAACGACGCCGCGCACGACGCGGGGGTCCGCGCGAGCACCTGGGCGCTCGTCGTCATGCCGCTCACCACCGTCCTCGGCAACGTGCTCGTGGTGGTGCTCGCGATGCTCGGCGGCTGGCTCGCTCTGGACGGGAAGACCACCGTGGGCGTGGTCGCGGCGTTCATCACGTACGCCGTCGGCCTCGTGCAGCCGCTGCGGCAGATGTCGAACATCTACAACACGCTGCAGGCGGCCCTCGCCAGTGCCGAGCGCGTGTTCGAGATGATGGACGCTTCGCCCGAGCGCGACGCGGACGGCGCCCACGACCTCGCCGCGCCGCTCCGCGGAGACGTGCGCTTCGAGCACGTCACGTTCCGGCACCGCGAGGGCGGACCGCGCGTGCTCGAGGACCTGACCCTCGAGGCTGCGCCCGGCGAGACCCTGGCGATCGTCGGCCCGACCGGCGCCGGCAAGACCACGATCGTGAGCCTCCTGGCGAGGCTCCACGACGTCGAAGCCGGCGTCATCCGCGTGGACGGCGTGGACGTCAGGCAGATTCGCCGCGAGGATCTCCGGCGCCGGATCGGGCTCGTCCCGCAGGAGACGTGGTTGTTCTCGGGCACCGTCCGCGCGAACATCCGGCACGGCCGGCCCCTGGCGACCGACGCGATGGTCGACCGCGCGGCGGAGATCGCGTGTGCGGACGGCTTCATTCGCCAGCTCCCCTGCGGATGGGACACGGTCCTCCAGGGTCCGGACGGCGGGCTCAGCCAGGGCCAGCGGCAGCTTCTCGCCATCGCCCGCGTCGTTCTCGCGGATCCGGCCATCCTCGTCCTCGACGAGGCGACGAGCAGCGTGGACACGCGCACCGAGGCGCGGATCCAGGCGGCCCTCGCCCGCCTGACGAGGGGACGGACGTGCCTCGTCGTCGCCCACCGGCTCTCGACGGTGCGGGACGCGAGCCGCGTCGTCGTGCTCGAACGCGGCGCGATCGTCGCGACGGGGACGCACGAGGAGCTTCTCGCGAAGCCCGGCGTGTACAGGGATCTCTTCGAGGCGCAGCTCGACCGGAGGTAGCGGCCGGCGGCTCAGGGAGGCGCGGGCGGGACGAGCTCGTTCGTGGCCGCCGGGGGGACGGGCGCGCTCGGGAGCACGGTGAGCGAAGGAGGCGCCACCACCGTCGCGGTCGCCGTGGCGCTTGCGGGGGCGGGGGGGGCCGGCGCGGTCACGGCCACGCGGTCGCGGGCCCGCTCCGGCCCGCCGAAGCGGTCGACGTGGGCGGCGTAGTGAACGCGCGCCCCCGCGCGATCCCCGAGCGCCCAGAGCACATCTGCGAGGCCGATGAGCGCGGTGCTGTACGACGGCGCGCCCTGGAGCGCGCGCTCGTAGTGGCCCTTCGCGCCCTGGAGGTTGCCCTGCTGCTGGTCGATCTCGCCCAGCCCCGCGAGCGCCTCGACGTTGCTCCTGTCGTGCGCGAGGACGCTCTCGTAGGCCTCCCTGGCGTGCGCCAGGTCGCCCTTCTCACGGAAAGCGGCCGCCTTCGACAGCGGATCGTTGCCTCGCCCGCTGGGCGGTACGTTGTGGGCGGAGGCCGCGCCACGCGTGGGCTGCGTGTCCATCGGTGCGGGGGCGGATGGCGCCGGGCTCACCGTGCTGGCGCTCGGTGGATCGCCCGTAGCGGGAAGGATGGCGTGCGAGGGGACCGCCGCGTTGGCGCTGGTGGTCGCGGTGACGGCGGGCGTCGTCGGCGAGGGGATCGCGGCGGCGATCGTCGGGGGAGGCGCAGCTGGGCCCCCGTCGGCCTGCTCGGGGCCCTTTGCGATGTAAAGGACGCCGACGCCGACGATGAGAATCGCCGCCGCGGGCACGAGCCACCCGCGTCCGCCGCGCTCCTCTCGAGGCGCGAGCGTCGCCGAGACCAACCTCGGGGCCTCCGACTTCCGCTTCTCCTCGACGCTGATGGTGGGGGGCGGGAGTCTGGCCCGGCCGCTTTCTTGAAGGCTCGAGAGGCTAGATCGGCTGCTGGGCGGTGGCGGCGGGATCCGCCGGGGCAGCGGCGGCGGCACCGAGACCCCCTCAACGCGCACCTTCCCCGAGGTCCGGGCCGGAGCGGGCGCGATCTCGAGCACTTCCTCGAGGGAGACGGGTTGCCCCTCCTCTTCGACGACGGTCGGGGCGGGCGGCGGGCGCGAGCTCGCTCGCGCGGCCCCCTGGTGCATGGCGGCGGCCTCCTCGCGGGCGGCCTCCCGGACCGCGTCCGGAGAGGCCGTCGCCTTCTCGTCTGCCTTCCGGAGGGCCTCGCGCGCCGCCACCTCCGCGGCGGTCCGCGCCATCGACTCCTCCGCAGCGCGGGTCGCCACCTCGCGCTCCTCGGCCGCGCGTCGCTCCGACTCCTTCGTGGCCTCCTCCGACGCGTCCTTCGCGGCCTCCTCCGACGCACCCGCCTCCTCGGCCGGGGGCTCCGCCTCCTTCGCGGCCTCCTCCGACGCACCCGCCTCCTCGGCCTGGGACTCCGCCTCCTTCGCGGCCTCCTCCAGCGCGCGCGCCTCCTCGGCCGGGGGCTCCGCCTCCTTCGCGGCCTCCTCCGACGAACCCGCCTCCTCGGCCGAGGGCTCCGCCTCCTTCGCGGCCTCCTCCAGCGCGCGCGCCTCCTCGGCCTGACGCTCGACCTCCAACGAGGCCCGGGCAGCGAACGCCTCGGCGGTGGCCGCTGGCTGCGCCTCCGGGCTCTCCGGCCGATCGTGGAGGGCCGACGGGACGCGGGGCAAGCCCCCGAGATCGCTTCCCGGAGCGAGATCCGCGATCGGGACCTCACCCGAGGAGGGCCGCTCGGACACCTCGTTACCCAGGCTTTCCTGGATCAGCTCGAGCATCGAGACGCGCGGGCCCGACGGCGCCGGGGGTTCCATCGGCGGCCTGAGGGAGTCCGTCAGCGCGTCCTTGGAGTCGAAGGACGCCACGCGGCCCTCCGGATCGATGACCGTCCACCTTCCGGCGCTCGGCGGCGTGATCCACAGATCGTAGCTCTCGTCGCACCGGGTGCAGTGAAGTCGCGTGTGCCCCGCCGCAACCTCCTCGGCGACGCACCTGCTGCCACATGCCTTGCATGCGAGAGGTGCGGTGGTGGTTCGCGCCTTCTTTGCCATTCCCTCATGATCGCCCCAATCGCGACGGCTGAAAAGCGGTTTTCGTGGTACTTACGGGCCCATGGAGCACGCGCCGGCCTTCCTGAAGCTCGTCGAGGATGCCCGACGAAACGTCACGGAGATCTCGATCCGGGACGTGCTCACCCGGCTCTCGCTCGGCGAGGAGTTCGTGCTCGTCGACGTGCGGGAGGAGAGCGAGTTCGCCGCGGGGCACATCCGCGGCGCCCGGCACATCGGCAAGGGCGTCCTCGAGCGTGACATCGAGTCGCGGGTCCCTGACAAGGACGCCGAAGTCGTCCTCTACTGCGGAGGAGGGTTCCGCTCCGTGCTGGCGGCCGAGGCGCTGCAGAAGATGGGCTACACGCGCGTCAAGTCGATGGCGGATGGCTGGCGCGGCTGGAGGGCCGCGCAGGGTCCCACCGAGTAGCGTGGTCTACCGCGAGCCCTCCACGGGTCACCTCGCGAGGCTCGAGGTCGTCTGCGAGGAGATCGAGGCTGCCGAGGAGCGGTTCAACGACGCGTTCTGGTCCTACCTGCGGGAAGACGGCGCCCCGGGGGACTTCGCCCGCCTCGGGCTCCCTCCGGAGGGCCCTTTCAGGCTCCTCGAGGCGTGCGGCAACGTCTTCTCGGACCTGGCCACCGCGAGCGAACACCTCCTCCTCCTCGAGGCCGTGGGCAACGCGATCGGAGTCCTCGAGCGGCTACGCGAAGAGGTCCCGGAGGACGTCCCCCCGCCGAGGATCCCGGAGTGGCCACACAACGCCATCCCCTTCGATCCCGCCGAGCTCGTCCGATTCGTCACGGGCCGGGACCCCGACGCGGCCATCCGGGTGACGCCCACGGATGCGCTCGTCCGCTACGCCTTCGCCGGAACGCCCCTCGTCGTGGCTGCGAACGGCGCGCACCTCGCGCTGCGGACGGCGGTCTCCAGGGGCCACGGACCGCTCGTCGTCCGCGAGCGGACGTGGCTCGAGGGTCTCCTCGTCCGCGGCGTGGGCCCCTTCGGCGACGACGCGCTCGATGCCCTGCTCTGGATGGACGGCGCGAAGGAGACGGCGCCCCTCTTCCAGCGGATCGAGGTGGTGAACGCGCTGACGTCGCTGGTGCGGTGCAGCATTCCGCGGATCGAGATCCTCGCCGGCCACGCCACGCTCACGTGCGAGTACGAGCCGACCGCGCCGGTGGTCGAGGCCGCGTCCCGCGTGCTCGCCGGCCTGCGGGGCGAGAGCACGGTGAGCTTCACCAAGGACTGACGCCTACAGCGGCGGGCGCACCGTCTCGTTCGTGACCACGCCGGTCGCCCAGGAGAAGTTGTCGATGAGCACGCTCGAGTCGAGCACGGCGTCGCCCGTGTCCCAGATGAGGAACTCGATCGTGAAGGTCTCGCCGGGCGTGACGGGCGCCGTCGACGTGAGCCACCCCGTGGCGCCGCCGTTCACGCTGCGCTTGTTGCCCGTGCCGTAGGGCGCGCACCACGCGCCGTCGATGCCGTAGCCGGTGCCGAGGAGCTCGCCCGTGCCCCCCGGGCACTGCGACGTCCCGCTCTTCGCGCCCGGCGCGCATCCGATGTCGACGTTGGGCGTGCAGCGGTCGAAGAAGCCGTTGTTGACGCTGACGGGGTTCTTCTTGGCGTCGAAGGAGATGTTGTCGGCGATGCCTCCGTTGAAGCCCTTCGAGCTGAGGTAGGCGATGAACCCGTCGTTGAACGGCGAGCAGATGTACGCGGGCCACTCGCCCGAGTAGAAGTTGAAGTCGAACTTGATGCCGCTCACGTTCGGCGGCGCCTTGACGACGAGCTTGAGATCGATGACGTCGTTGGTGGTGGGAGCTTGGTCGCACCCGCCGGCGGGCTTCGGGAAGCCGGGCGGCACCGCGCCGTTCGACTTGGCGCCTGGCGTGTAGCGGCCGAAATTGTACCAGTCCTTCCCGTTCGACGCGCCGCCGAGGGACTCACCTCCGAAGGGGATGCCGGGACCGCCGTTGAACTCCTGCGCGTACCCGGTGCTGAGGACGCCGAGCAGGGTCCCTTCCCGCGGCTTCACGGCGCTGCCGAACTTCGCGAGCGTGCCGTGCTGCTCCGCCTGCGGAGGGTCGCTCCTTCCGAAGCCACGGGTGAAGGTCGCCGAGACGAGGCCGTACCCCTTCGATCCGCTCGCCAGATCGCACAGCCCGATGGCCTTCGCGAAGGCCTCCGCGCTGCCCCCCGTCGCGCCGGAGTCGCAAGCGACCTTGTTGTCGACCTTCCCGTCCGCGTCGTCGTCGCAGTTGTTCCCGGGCACCTCGGCGTTCTTGGGATCGGGCACGCACACGAACGGCCTCACGGCGCCGTCGCCACCGCCGAAGCCACCCTCCCCGAACAGCGTGGTGCCGCCGTCCGAGCCGTCGCCGATCGCAAACTGGGAGGTCGCCCCGTCCGAGCACGCGACAGCGCCGGTGGAGACCGCGAGCCCGAACGCAGCGGCGGAGACGAGACCCAGGCGAAGGTAGTCGGCGCTATGCATCCGGTGAGTGTACCCAGTGCGCCCCTCCGGGCCACCGGAAACGGCCAGCGCAGCCGGAATGCCGGTCGCTACACCGCCATGGGCGGAAAGGTGCGATGGAAGCGGAGCCCCTGGCGTGAATGCGCGACCGAGGTCGGACGTTTCCGCCGTGGACTTGGCCAGCGACGCAACTCTCGCGGAGACTCGCCGTTCCAGCCGTAAGCCGAGGCGTAGAGATGTGTCGATTGCTGGGAATCGTAGCGAGCCACCCGACCGAGTTCAGGGTCGTGCTGCGGGAGGCTCCGCGAAGCCTCTTCGCGCTCTCGCTCGAGCACAAGGACGGCTGGGGGGTCGCGATGCACGAGGACGGCGCCTGGAGCGTCCACAAGAACACCGACTGCGCGGCGCGCTGCGCCCGCTACGACGCGCTCGCGAGCCGCGGGCGCGCGAGCCTGCTCATCGCGCACATCCGGCAGAAGACCGTGGGGGAGACGACGCTCGAGAACACCCACCCCTTCACCCAGGGGGCGTGGGTGTTCGCGCACAACGGGACGATGAGGGACATGGCCACGCTCGCGCGCGGCACGTCGCCGGTACGCGCGGCGGAGGTGCGCGGCGAGACGGACAGCGAGCGGCTGTTTGCGTTCCTGCTCTCGCGCGTCGACGAGACGGACGGGACGGAGCGCGCCGTCGAGCGCGCCCTCTTCGACGCGTGCCGCACGCTGCGGGCCGTGGCCGACGTCGGTGCATTCAACTTCGTTCTGTCGGACGGCAAGACGCTCTACGCGCACCGCTTCGGCCGATCGCTCTACATCCTCGAGCGCGCGCCCGACCCGCGACGCGCCTCCCTCCCCGCGGCTCCGCTCCGCGAGTCCGGCTCGCGGCTCTCGATCGAGCCGGGCTGGAGGCCGCGCACGTCGGCCGTGCTCGTCGCGAGCGAGCGCCTGACCGACGAGGCGTGGGCCGAGATCCCCGACAGCACCCTCGTCCGCGTCCGCCGCGACCCGGGCCCGTCGGTCCACCGCATCGCGGCCTAGAGCCAATGCCGTTCGGATGAGGCATTCGTTCGAGCGAGGGTGCCCCCACCCGTCGCGCTTCGCGCGCCGGCCTCCCCCCGATCGCGCGCTACGCGCGACCTTGAGGCGCCCGCGCAGACCTCACCCCCCGTCCGCCTCTCCCTGAAGGGAGAGGGGGCATGTGAACGGGAGAATCGCCTCTCGCAGGGTCTCCCGGTTCAGTCGTGCGTTCTCGAGGCGAACGACGCGGAGGCCACGGCGCGCGAGGATCGTCGTGCGCCTCGCATCCCGTTCGGACCGCTCCGCGTCGTCGTGGACGGCGCCGTCGATCTCGACGACGAGCCCGAGCGCGGCGCAGTAGAAGTCCACCTCGTAGCCGCAGAGCACGTGCTGCCGGCGGAACTTCAGGCCGAGCATCTTGCGGTCGCGCAGGAGCCGCCAGGCGAACACCTCGGCGCGAGTCGGACGGCGGCGTAGGCCTCTCGCCAGCCTCACCTTGCGCAAGTACCTCGCCCGCTTCGGGCTGGATTTCAGCACGCTCCGGGGCCTCTTCGTCCGGCCCCCGTGAAGGGTGTTCCGCGGGCCCCGCGCCCGGCCTACAATGTCCCAGACACGCCGCGAGGAGGGACGCACGAGCACCCTCGAGGAGCGCGCTCTCCATGCCGAGGCCCAGGACGATCCGCTTCACCGTCGAGCTGCACCGCCCGTCGACCCCGAAGGGCGCGGCGTGGACCTTCCTCGTGATACCCGCGCGCGCCAGCGCGCAGCTGCCGACGCGCAGCATGGTCACCGTCGCGGGCACCCTCGAAGGGCAGCCTCTCCGGGCCACCCTCCGACCCGATGGCCGCGGTGGCCACTGGCTCCGGGTGGGGAGGGCGCTGCGCGAGAAGGCTGGCGTCGCGGCTGGTGACACCGTCGCCCTGGAGATCGCGCCGGTCGAGCAGGAGCCCGAGGCCCGGGTCCCGCCCGACCTTCGCGCGGCGCTTGCGGCGAACCCGGCCGCGAAGGCGACGTGGTCCGACATCACGGCGGTCGCGCGCCGCGACTGGGTCTGCTGGATCACGTCGGGCAAGAAGGCCGAGACGCGCGTGAAACGGATCGCGACCGCCTGCGACATGCTCGCGTGCGGCAAGCGCCGTGCGTGCTGCTTCGACCGCTCGGGCATCTACAGCAAGAGCCTCCGCGCGCCCGAGGCGGCGGAGTCGTGCCAACCGACGATCGAGCTACCCCGATCCCCGGAGCAGCGCCTCGATCGGGCTCCTGAGGTCCCCTCGCGCCACCGCCAGCCTCTGCAGCAACGGATGCGCCCCCGGCGGATCCAGGGTCGCGAGCGATCTCGCTAGCGCGAGCACCAGGGCGGCGGGCTCCTTCGAGCCCAGCTTGTGGAGCATCGCGCTCATCATGTTCTGGTTCGCGGGATCGAGGCGCTGGTGCAGGAACATGAGCGCGTTTCCCCGGCTCTCCGGCGCTGCGAACGCGAGGGCGGAGGCGGCGCGGCAGCGGAGCTCCTGGGGAGAGGATGGCGTGTCCACGATCCGCACCAGACGCTCGATCGCCCAGTCGTCGACCTTGCCGTACAGCTCGAGCATCTCGACCGCGACGACGCGAAGCTCGTCGATCGGGCTGTCGAGCACGCCGAGCAGGAGCGACTGCGCGCGCACCCCCCACAGCCCGGCGGTCACCCTGAGCGCCATGCTCCCGAGCGCCGGCTTGTCGGTCCGCACGAACCGCACCGTGACCTCCCCCGCCGTGTCCGATCGTCCGTCCGGGATGCTCGCGAGGAGATCTTCGGCCAGCGCCTCCTCGTGCCACGACGCGAGGCCCGCCACCGCCCCGAGCGCCTCCACGAGCACGGGCAGCGAAGCGTGGCCCACCGCGCGCACGAGCATCACGAACCGCCCGCGGAGCTCGAGCCCGGCGTGCAGCCGCCGCCGCGCCGCGAGGAGCGAGCGCGCCGCCACGGGGCCCGCGGCCGCGAGCACGTGGAACACGTCGTCGTCACGGCTCACGGGCTCTCCCTGCTTGGGCGCGATCACCCTGTCGACGAAGACGCCCACGGGCTGAGGATCGCGGACCATGCGGAGCGCGCGCTCGACGAGGTCGACCTCCTTCTCCTCGATGTGCGGGGCCTTGAGGCGCTGCTCGAGCCAGGTGATGATCCGTCGCGCGGCTGCCGCGTCCCCGGTGCCGAGCGCCGTCTGCAGCGCCTGGCCGACCAGGGGAAGGTTGGCCAGGCGCGTGCCGAGGTCGGCCTGCTCGAGCTCGGCGAGCGGGCCCGCCCGGTGCGAGAAATTCGCGGCGTCCAGGAAGCGGTGGGAGTCCTCGCGCGGGCGCATCGACGGGAAGGCCGGTCCCCCCGAGGGCTCGAGGAGCCCCCGCAGGTCCGTCCGCAGCGTGCGCGCGTTGACGTGGCGATCGTCCGGGTTCTTGGAGAGCGCACGAAGGATGACGCGCTCGAGCCCGCGGTGGATGCGCGGGTCGACCGTGGACGGCGGCGGCACCGGGTCCTGCAGGTGCATCCTCAGCACCTCGAGCATGCGCGGCGAGTCGAACGGGGCGCGGCCTGTCGCCAGCTCGTACATGACCACGCCGAGGGCGTACACGTCCGTGCGCGCGTCGACGCGGTCGTTCTGGATCTGCTCGGGGGCCATGTAGAGCGGCGTACCCACGACCTTCGACGCGTCCGGTCGGTTCACGAGCGTCACGTCGTCGTCGCCGATCTCGGACTGGGGCTGCACGTCCCAGTGCGCGATGCCGAAGTCGCACACCTTCACGAAGTCCTCGGGCTTGCCGTCGTCGCTGAGGCGCTGCATGACGACGATGTTCTCGGGCGTGATGTCGCGGTGGACGAGCCCCGTGTCGTGCGCGTGCGCGAGCCCGGCGCACGCCTGGATCATGAGCGGCACGAGCCGCTCGAAGGGCAACGGCCCGGTCGAGACGAGGATCTGCTCGAGGTTCTGTCCCTCGAGGAGCTCCATCGCGATGTAGAGGAGGCCGTCCTGCTCCTGCCCGTAGTCGATCACGCGGAGCACGTTCGGGTGGTCGAGCCGGCTCGCGGCGAGCGCCTCGGTGTAGAAGCGCGTGCAGTACTCGGGGTTGTGCTGGAGCGCCGGGTGCAGCACCTTCACGGCGATCGGGCGCCGGAGGGCGGTGTGCGTGGCGCGGTACACCTCGCCGCTCGACCCTCCGCCCAGGAGCGCCTCCAGCACGAACCGCCCGTCGCCGAACGTCCTCCCGGCGAGCGACCCGGGCGCGCGGAGCCGCGTCGTCCCCTCGGGCGAGCGGACGAGCGACGCGGCGTGCTCCGCCGTCATGTTGGGGGCGTGTCCCGAGCGCTTGAAGTCCGAGAGGGTCGGCGCGTGCGAGGGTCGCACGAGGTCCGTATCGACGTTCGTGTCCTTGAAGTTCGCCGGCGGGCTCGATGACGTGGAGCCGCCGAAGAGCATCCGCTGGAGGGCCGCCGCGTGCTCGTCGTCGAAGGGCGCGAGGCGGAGCGGGAAGCCCTTCGCCGTCGGGCCGCCCATCGGCTCCGCCATGACGACGAGCGGCTCGATGTCCGCGTCGCCGTCGACGCGGATCTCGAGCGCGTGCGCCGACGAGTCGATCGGCGCAGTCTCGAGCGGGAGCTCTGTCACCTCGCGGGTGAACGCGACCATCGCCAGGTACCCCCGCTCGCTCCGGTCGCCGACGACCGCGGTCAACACAGGCAGGAGGACGCTCATCCGTCCTGCTCCAGGTGGTTTCCTCCGCGCGCAGGGCCGCACAGACGGACCTGCTGGACGCCCCGTGGGAGCGCGCGCCGGTTCATCATGTCGAGACTACCACCCCTGCGCCGCCTCTCGCGTTTATTCTGGGGTGGTGGCCTGGCGAGATGTCCCGACCCACCGCCGCGTCCTCGGCGCGGACGATCCCGCCGTCCACGCGTTCACGCGGGTCCGCGAGCGCGACCTCGTGGGGCGCGAGGGCCTCTTCCTCGCGGAGGGCGAGGTCGTGCTGCGCGTCCTCGCGGGGCAGAGCCGCTACGCCGTCCGCGCGCTCTTGCTCGCGGAGAACCGCGTGGAGAAGGTCGCCGACGTGCTCGCCGGGCTCCCTCGGGAGGTCGAGGTCCTCGTCGCACCGCAGGCCTTGATGAGCGCCATCTGCGGCTTCGACATCCACCGGGGCGTCCTCGCGCTCGGCGTGCGCGGCGCCCTCCCGACCGCGGCCAGGGCGCTCGCCGAGCTCCCCCCGGGGTGCGGCGCGACCGTGGTGGCCCTCGCCGGGATCGCCAACCACGACAACGTCGGCGGCGTGTTCCGCAACGCGGCCGCCTTCGGCGCGGACCTCGTTCTGCTCGACGAGGCCTCCTGCGATCCTCTCTACCGCAAGGCGATCCGCGTCTCGGCGGGAGGCGCGCTCACGGTCCCCTTCGCGCGCGCGCCGTCTGCCGGCGCGATGGTGGGCCTCCTCGCGCAGGCCGGTTTCGACCTGGTCCTGCTCAGCCCCGGGGGAGCGCGCGACATCGGCGAGGCCGCCCGGCGGGCGGGTCGGCGGCGCGCGATCGTCCTCGGTGCCGAGGGCCCGGGCCTCCCTGCGGAGCTGCTCGCCAGCCACGGCGGGACCCGGATCGAGATCTCCCCGGACTTCGATTCGCTGAACGTCGCGGTCGCGTCGGGGATCGCCCTGTTCGCGCTCTCCCGCTGAGGATAGACTGTCGACGTGCTCAACACGCGCTCCCGGTTCGCGACCCTCCTCGTTGCCACCTTGCTGCCCGGCCTCCTCGGGGCGGCGGGCTGCACGAAGAAGCCCACGCTGAGGATCAACCACGCCGAGGTCAGCGGCGTGCGCCTCGGCCTCCCGCCGAGCCTCGGCGTCGTGATGACCGTCGTGGTGGACGTCCACAACCCCAACAGCTACGACGTCGCCATCCGCGCGATGCGCGGCCAGTGCGTGATGGCCGAGCGCTACACCCTCCCCGTCGACTTCCAGGCACCCGGCGAAGGCGTGTGGCTCACCGCCAACGCGACCACGCCGATTCGTGTCCCGGTGACCATCCCGGTGGACCTCGCCGTGAACCTCGTGCGCGAGGCGTACACGACCCCGCAGATCAACTACCGGTTGACCGGCAAGGCCGACGTGACGGCGACCCGCACGTTCAAGGTCGAGAAGGACGACTACTCCCTGGACGAGCGCGGATCCATCACGCGCGAGCAGGTCGAGTCCGCGATGCGACTCGGTTTCTAGGGCGTCGAGGGCCGCGAGAGCCGGCCACGGGCGCGGGCACGGGCACGTTTACGGGACCGGGCACTTCGACTATCGTGCCGGCGCCGCGCGCCCCTTTCCGGCGCGCCGAGGGAAAAGCACCATGGCACAGCAATCCTCCTTGGGCCCCGATCCGTACGGGGACGACGGCAACTTCAAGCGCGGCCGCGTGAAGCCCGTCATGGCGATCCTCGGCATGATCGCCGTCATCGGCGGCGGCGCCGGCCTCTTCATCGGCCTCCAGAAGGAGGCCGACAAGATGACGCCCAAGCAGATGGCCGACGAGCGCAACATCCTCGCGCTCCTCCCGCGCGAGCAGGCGATCCCGAAGTGGCGCGAGTGGGCCAAGAAGGACGACGTACCCAAGATGCAGGAGGAGGCTTTCGCCCAGCTCGCGTGGGCCAAGGACGAGCCCGGCCTCCCCTTCATCATCAAGGGCCTCGAGTCGACCGACCACCGCATCCGCGGCACGGCCGCGCAGGCGATCCTCGAGTACGGCTCCCCGATGGCCGACGCGGCGAAGGCCCCGCTCATGAAGGCCCTCGCCGAGGCCGACAAGAGCGACCTCCCCCAGATCTGCTGGGCGCTCGCCGCCCTGCACGAGCCGGCGGCGTTCGACAAGGTCCTCGCCGAGTACCGCCTCGGCCACCTCTCCAAGGTGCAGCGCCTCGACCAGAACCCGGCGTTCGATCCCGAGGTGCTCGGCAGCATGGTCCCCACGGACAAGCTCGCCGGCTACAAGGCGGACGAGAGCGAGAGCGTGCGCCAGCTCGTCGCTACCGTGCTCTCGCGCAACGCCGACCCCAAATACACCGACGACCTCATCAAGCTCGTCTCCGACAAGTCGAGCGAGGTCGGCCGGGAGGCGGCCATCGGTCTCGGGAAGATCGCGAACGAGAAGGCGATGGCGCCGCTCCTGGAAGCGCTCCGCAAAGCCGACAAGGACTCACGCAAGAAGTTCCTCGAGGCGCTCCGTGACGGCGTCGGCGCGAAGGGGCTCACCCTCGCGCTCCAGAGCGTCCAGAAGGACACCGAGGAGCACGAGCGCTTCCAGACGAAGCAGCTCTTCGACATGATGAAGGAGCTCGAGGATCCGCGCGCCGGCGACGCGCTCGCCGAGTACGTGAAGACCGAGACCCGCGCCCACTGGAAGACGGAGGCCGCGCTGCGCATGGCCGAGGTCGGCGATCTGCGCGCCGTGCCGGTCCTCGCGTGGCGCATGCGGCAAGACCCGCTCAAGCTCTATCCGGAGAAGGACAACCCGCTCAACCGGGACGACAACGAGCGCGTCGTCAGCGCGCGCATGCTCGCCGATCTCGCCATCCTCAACCCCGGCAAGCGGGACGACCTCCTCCGCGAGGCCGAGGACGCGGTGCTGTTCTGGGCGACCGACAAGCCGCAGCCGCACGCCAACGCGCTCCGCTTCCTCGCGGCCGTCAACTCCCCCAAAGCGCTGCCGAAGATGCGCAAGTGGTCCAACCCGGAGATCCCGCTCCCGACCGTGGGCGCGCAGCCTCCGATGCCGGACGCGTGGGCCACCGCGCAGAGCGCGCTCCGCTACGTCGGCCGCATGAAGGACGACCAGAGCTGGGCCGTCTTCGAGAGCAACCTCAGGCGCCGCCCCGACAAGGTCGACCTCACGATGGAGGCCATGCAGCAGGGCGGCGTGGCGCTCCTCGGCATGACGCTCCGGGGCCTCGGCGTCGGCACGTCCGACGGCATGGCCGAGTGGGGCGATCCGCGCGGCTTCGCGCCCCTCGTCCGGTACATCGAGGACAAGGAGAACAACGAGCAGTCCCGCGTCGAGGCGTGCTTCGCGCTCGGATGGGTCGCGACCGACGAGCAGATGCGCGACGTCGTGAAGAAGATCAAGGCGTTCGACAAGCCCGATCCGAAGAGCTCCCTCATCCGCACCTGTTACCTCGAGGCCATCATCCGCAAGCCCGTGCCCGCTGCGACGGCGGGCCTGATGGACCTCATCAAGGCCGACATCGACCTCGAAGTGCGCCACCAGGCGGCGCGCGCGATCGGGTTCGGCGGCGTCACGCCCGAGCTGTCCCAGCAGCTCTTCGAGAAGCTCAAGGATCCCGGCGTCCGCTCCGACGCGGCGCTCGCGATCCTGGTGGGCTCGGACACCGACACGGTCCGGCGCATGCTGGCGACCTTCAACGACCTCGACCCCGCGGCGATGGAGGAGCTGAAGGTCATCTACAACCAGACCTTCAGCTACTGGAGCGACCGCAACTACGAGAACGGCGATCTCGCGCGATGGATCGACAACGCGCAGGCGTGCGCGTACGTGCGCGTGAAGGACGGGTTCCAGGACTGGCCCCGCGTCATCCTGGGGCGATCGCTGCAGCAGATCGACTGGGACAACGGGCCGCACTCGCTCACGCGTGTGCAGCTTCGCGTGCGCCTGATGAACGACGCGCGCGGCGCAGACGCGAAGAAGCGCGCGCAGGCGATCCAGATCCTGAAGTTCATGAAGGAGAAGGGCGTGCTGATGGCGCTGAAGGGCGAGAAGGGCCCGCACGCCGAGCTCGCGCGCGTGGCGTTCTTCGAGGTGATGAACCCGAAGGCGATCACCGACTCCGTCCCGGAGGCCAAGACCGGGGGCGGCGCGAGCCTCGTCGCACCGAAGTGAGGCGCGCGCCCTTCGGTGCTGCGCTCGTGGGGACCGCGCTGGTGGGGACCGCGCTCGCGTGCGGCCCTGCCGGCCGGGTCGAGGATCCGTCGCGGAAGATCCAGGCGACCAACATCACGGCGACGCCCGGCGTGGAGCTGCAGATGGCCTGCATGCCGACGGGGCCAGAGAGATGCTTCAACGCGATCGACGACAACTGCAACGGCGTCATCGACGAGGGGTGCGGCGTGGGCACCGGCGTGCTCCAGTTCACGATCGCGTGGGAGAGCGGCGCGGATGTGGACCTCATCGTGACGGATCCATCGGGGGTGAAGGTGTATGAGGGATCGCGCGCGGCGCCGGGCGGCCTCCGGCTCGACAAGGACTGTCCGACCGACGACGGGTGTCACGGGCAGAACATCGAGAACATCTTCTACGAGGGCCTCGAGCCCGCGCGCGGCAAGTACGCGGTCGATGTGAAGCTGACGGACCTGCGCGGCGGGGAGTCACCCGTGAAGGTGCGGCTCGGGGCGCGCGTGGGCTCGCGTACGTTCGGCGCCGAGGTGATGCTCACACCGTCGGACGACAAGAAGAGCTTCGGCTTCGAGCTACCCTGACCATGGAATCCAGCGCCATCACCACCGTGGTCATGCCCGTGGCGCTCGGCGTCATCATGTTCGGGCTCGGGCTGTCGCTCACGCTCGAGGACTTCAAGCGCGTCGTGGTCTACCCGCGCGCCGTCGTCGTCGGCCTCGCCTGCCAGACGCTCCTTCTCCCGATCGCCTGCTACGGCATCGCTCGCGCGTTCCAGCTGCCGCCGCCCCTCGCGGTCGGGCTCATGCTCCTCGCGGCGTCCCCGGGCGGCGCGACCGCGAACCTCTTCAGCCACCTCGCGAAGGGCGACGTCGCGCTCAACATCACGCTGACGGCGACGAACAGCTTGCTCTCGCTGTTCACGCTCCCGCTCGTCGTCAACCTGTCCCTCGAGGCCTTCATGGGCCACGGGCAGTCGATCCCGCTGCAGTTCGGGAAGATCCTCCAGGTGTTCGCCGTCGTCCTCGTCCCGGTGGCGATCGGCATGCTCGTGCGCGCGCGCTCACCCTCGCGCGCTGCGCGCCTGGATCGGCCGGTGCGCGTCCTCTCCGCGCTGTTCCTCGCGCTGGTGATCGCGGCGGCGGTCGCGAAGGAGAAGGCGAACCTCGTCGACTACTTCCGCCAGGTCGGGCTCGCGGCGCTCGCGTTCAACCTGACGAGCCTCGCCGTCGGGTACCTCCTGCCGCGCGTGGTGAAGCTCCCGAAGCCGCAGTCGAACGCGATCGGCAGGGAGATCGGCATCCACACCGGCACGCTCGCCATCACGATCGCGTCGAGCCCGCTCCTCCTGACCGACACGCGGATGGCGATCCCGCCGGCGATCTACAGCTTGATCATGTTCTTCACGGCCGCGGCGATGGGCTGGCTCGTGAGCCGCCCGGCCCGAGCGTGAGCGCTCGACGCTGCCTCGCCCGTCGGAGGGTCGCGGCGCGCGCGATCAGGGCGAGCGCGAGGGCGAGCGCGGACCCGGGCGCGCTCGACGTCGAGCCCGCAGCCGTTCGGCACCCCGAGGCCTCCTCCGACACCATCCTCGCTCCCTGCCCCCCGGCCGGTGGTGCCGTCGGGGCTCCTGCGCTCGCGTCGGCCGCCGTCGGTGGTGCGCCCTCGGTCGCGTCCGCGACGCCGCCGTCGGGCTTCCCCGGCGGCGTGATGCACGGGCCCGTCGCCGCCTCGATGCCCACGTCCGCGCCGTAGTAGAAGCGGAGGATGTCGTCGTACTTCCGGCCCGCGTCGGACAGACAGTCCGCGCCGTTCTGCGACATGCACCCGCGGTTCCGGTAGTTGGTGGGGCTCACGAAGCCGATCGTGCTCTGCCGCACGGCGGTGCCGGAGAGCCCCTCGTTGTAGGTGACGTACTTCTCGGTCGCCGCCGCGGTGTCGCCGCGGCACGCCGGCGGCGACGCCTTGCCGCCGGCCACGAAGAACGAGGCGAGGGTGGTGTTCTTGTACCGGAGCACTTGCCCGCTGGTCGCCTTCACGGCCTCGACGACGTTGGGCGTCGGGGCCTTGCCGCAGCCGTAGACCTGGTCGCCCTGACCGTCGGTGATGGAGCCCGACGTCTCGAGCTTGAAGTAGAGGTACGTGCGCGCCGCCACGGCCTGCGCCTTCAGCGCCTCGAGCGACGCGGCGCCGTTCTCGCACATGACGACGCGAGGCACGTAGTCGGTCTCGACCGGCAGGACCTTGCCGCCGAGCGTGACGTCGCAGACGCCCGTGAGCGGGAGCGACGTGCTGTCGACGAGCTCGCCGTCCTCTGCGCCGGCGCCGGCGCAGAGCACGACGGCGAACGTCGCGGCCGCGGCGGTGAGGTGGGCGCGCATGGCACTACGGTCCCTGCACGGCCCCGAGATCGACCGCCGCGCCGCGCGGTGCGTTCCAGTAGTCGATCGCCGGGGCCTTCGCCTTGTCGCCCACGCCGCGGCACGGCGAGCCGGGCTTCGTCTGCGGCACCGTCGTCGCGGAGTCCATGTTGCAGTCGGCCTTCACGTACCCCGGGCCGTCGCTCGCGACGCCCGCGTAGTTGTTCGCGTTGCCGAAGAGCGCGTTGTGGCCGTGTGTGATGGAGGCCGCAGCGCCCGCGTTCGCGATGTTGATCGCGGCGTTCGTGTGGTTCGAGATGATGTTGTTCGCGTACAGCACCGTCCCCTGGCCCTGGCCGAAGTGGAGTCCGTAGGTCTCCTTGTCGATCGTGTTGTTCACGACGTTGAGGGTGAGCTGGTTGCCCGAGCCCGCAGTGTACAACCCGTACGCGCCGCCGTGGAGGTAGCTGTTGGTGAGGACGAACGTCATCGAGGTGGGCGCGCTGAAGGTGTTGTCGACGCGGACGGCCATGCCGTTGGTCCCCAGCCCCGTGATGTCGCAGCCGTCCACTGTGACGTCCGTGACCTTCCCGCTCTGCTGCTGCGCCCACAGCGCCGCGTTCGTCGTCGTGATGCTCACGCGGAGGGCGCGCAGGGTCGCCTTCGTGCCGGTGATGGTGAGGCCGTGCTGGACGTTGAGGCCGACGACCTCGACGTTCGCGAAGCCCGGGTTGATCGCCATCGACCCGACGGCGGACCTGTCGGCGGACGCGCCGTAGATCTTGAGCACCTTCCCGTGGTTCGCGGGATCCGTGATGGTGACGGACTCGTTCGTGAGCTGCGGCTTGTAGCAGATCGTCGCGTCGAGCCCGGTGAGCGCGAGCGCCGTGACCGCGGCGGAGAGCGTCGCGTAGTCGCCCGGCACCTGCGTCCCGGAGCACGCGAAGCTGCACGTGCCCGCCTCGCACTTCTGATCCGAGCGGCAGAACGTCGCGCCGCAAGGGATGCGCGCGCCGGGGAGGCTCGCGCCGTCACCGCTCACCGCGCCGTCTCTCGGCGTCCCGCCCTCGCCGGAGCTACCCGCGCCACCCTCGCCGGAGCTACCCGCGCCACCCTCGCCGGAGGAGCCGCCGTCCGCGTTGTCCGGCCCCGGATCCGCGTCGACCGGCGCGGTCGCGCACGCGGCGAAAACGCCCAGCGCGACCGTGAAGGCGGCGAAGACGAGGGTGCGCATGATCCAGCATACTATACACGAGAACGGGTCGGGGCCGGCAGCGGGGCGCCGAGCCGAGGGCCGGTGATCGCGACCGGGGAGCGCCTGGCGCGTTCCTCGACGGCTCGTCAGCGCTCCCCGCTCAGCATTTCCGTGATCACCCGTCCCGCGCCACCTTCCCACGGCACGTCCATCGCCCTCGCCACCGTGGGCGCCACGTCCAGGAGCGACGCGTCGCCCGCCTCCCTCCCTTGCGCGATCCCCACCCCCGCGGCGACGAACACCGCGCGCATCTCCGGCTGATCGGGCGGGTACCCGTGGTGCCCGTTGTAGGTCGCGAAATCCGTCGCCTTGCCCTCGAGGCCGCCGTCGAACATCGTACCCGGCTTCGCCGCGAGCGCCCACGTCGCGCCGGGGAAGCCGCCCTTCTCTGCGAGCGCGGCCTCGTCGTACACCTTGTGGATCCCGTATCTGGGATCCTTCGCGAGCGCCGCCACCGCCTCCGCGACGCGCGCCTTCTCCTTCGGATCCGTCACGTGGATCCCGCACATGCCGCCGTCCGCGCTCACGCCGACGGCGTGCGCCCTCACCCTGCTCTTGCCCTCCGTCACGATGAGCCCCCACTCCCGGAAGAACACGGCCGGGCGCGTCACCCGCGACACCCTGGCGAAGCCGTGGTCGCTCACGACGAACACGCGCGACGTGGCGAGGTCCTCGTCGTGCAGGGCGGCGAGCACGCGCCCGAGCTGGTGGTCCGTCAGCTCGAGCACCGTGTTCGACTGCGCGCTGTCGGGGCCCGAGCCGTGGCGCTCGGTGTCGAGGTCCGTGAAGTAGACCAGGAGGAAGTCGGGCTTCTTCTCCTCCAGGAGGAACACTGCCGCGTCCGCGCGCTGCTTGTCGAACCTGTGCTCCGCGGGCAGCGCCGGGAAGCGCGCGCGGAACTCGCCGGGCAGCTCGCGCGGGATGGCGAGCGAGCGCATCAGCTTGTCGTCCTCGTCGATCTTCTTGCGCCAGATCTGCGGGAACGACCAGTCGAACGTGGCGCCCACCGTGACGGGCCAGTACACGTTGCCGGTCGTCAGGCCATGGGCCTTCGCCGCCTGCCAGAGCGTCGTCTTCTTGAGCTCCTCCGCGTACCAGTACCAGGCGCCGTCGTTCTGGTACGCGGCGTCGAGCGGCTTGTTCGAGCCGATCCCGTGCTCCCGCGGCGTCGCGCCCGTGACGATGGTGGCGTGCGCGGGGTACGTGACCGAGGGCCACACGGAGACGACGCTCCTGGCGCGTGCGCCGCGGGTCATGAGCTTGCGCAGGTGCGGGATCCGGAGTGACGCGCTCGCCAGATCCGCGGGCCGGAGGGAGTCGATGGAGACGAGCACCGTGCGCGCGCGCGGCCCCGGCGAG
>SXNL01000170.1 GCA_005777185.1 Myxococcales bacterium | reverse complement strand
GGGGCTTCTACTCTCCCGCGACGATCCTGGAGGACGCGCGCCGCCACGGCGTCACCGCCTCGCCGCCGAGCGTCATCGCGAGCGCGTGGGACACGACCTGTCTCGAGGCGAAGGTGCGCGTCGGGCTCCGCCAGGTGAAGGGGCTGCCGGAGGCGACGGGGCGTCGCATCGAGGACGCGCGCCGGTCGGCGCCGTTCGCGAGCACCGACGATCTCGCGGCCCGCGCGCGGATCCCGAGAGACGAGATGATCCTCCTCGCCGAGGCCGGCGCGCTCGACGGCCTCGCGGACAGCCGGCGCGAGGCGCTGTGGAAGGTGGTCGTGCCGCGCGCCGATCCGGGACTCCTCGACGGCGCGGAGATCGACCCGGCCCCCGCCCTCTTCGCGCCGCTCACCCGGACGGAGCAGCTCGTCCTCGACTACGAGCGGACGGGGCTCTCGGTGGCGGATCACCCCATGGCGCTCGTGCGTTCGCGCCTGCCCAGGCGGGTCCTCTCCTCGCAGGGTCTCGCCGATCAGCCCCACGGATCGCGCGTCGAGGTGGCGGGCATGGTCATCTGCCGGCAGCGGCCAGGGACGGCGAGCGGCGTCGTCTTCGCGACGCTCGAGGACGAGCACGGCTTCACGAACCTCGTCTTCTGGGCGAGGGTCTTCGAGACGCACCGCCACGTCGCCACGACGTCGGGCCTCCTCCACGTCACGGGCAAGGTCGAGCGGCAGGGCAGGGTGGTCCACGTCGTCGTGGAGCGCGCGCGCCGCCTCACCTTCTCGGACGGCGGCGAGGCGCTGCCCCACATGAGCCGCGACTTCCATTAGCGTCTTCCCGCGTGCGGGGTAGCGCGTCGCCGGAGCGGCGGTCGTTCAGGGCGTCCCGGGCGCGCTCTCCCGGGGTGCGCCACCCAGCCGCGCGGCGAGGTCCCGCGAAAGCGCGAGCGCCACCGCCGCGCCCACGTGGCTCCCGTCGTAGGTCGGATACGCGGCGTCATCGAACACCAGGTACTCGCCTCCCGCGCCCACGAAGCGGCGCTGGAGCTCGGGCTCGTCGAACGCGCCGAGACGATCCTCCAGCTCGCGCATCCGCGCGGAGACCGGGGGACGGAAGCCGACCACCCGCACACCACGCTGCGCCCAGCGCGCGGTCGTCGCCACGAGCGCGGCGACGAGACCGCGATCGACCGGCGATGCGCCGAGCACGGCCTCGTATTCCCGCAGCGCGCCGTCCGGCTCGGGTGGCTCCAGGTCGGACGCGACCCAGCCGTCATCGGCGAAGCGCTGAACGTAACGCGTGGGGGGGCGGCCGGCGCCCGTCCACGCGTTGGAGACGGCCTTCATCGTCACGGGTTCGAAGAAGTCCATCGCGGGCGTCAGGTATGCGCGTTCGAGCGCCTCGGAGCGCGAGCGCCGCGCCTCTGCGACGTAGCCGTTGTCCTTCGCCGCGTGGGCCGTCAGGGAGTGGGGCGTGATGCCGAGGACGATGAGCGGCGTTCGAGCGCGGGGGTCGAGCGCGGCCTCGACGTACGAGAGATAGCGGCCGCAGAGACATGCCCCCGAGAAGCCCAGGTTCGCGACGCTCCGGCCGGCCAGGGTACCCTTCATCGCCGAAGGAGAGAGCCCACGGAACACCCGCGAGTCGCCCGCGAGCACCACCTCGAGTTCGCCGCGCACGCTGGCCTTCCGCACCCAGAAGCGCGCCGGGTGCACGCCGTGATTCTCGAGCACCGTGGGCTCCCTCGGGCGCAGAACGCCCGCCACGAGGACGAGAGGTACCGCAAGGAGGAATGTTCGGAGTGACGGTCCCATGGGTCAGAACTGGAAGTAGATGAAGGCGGTGCCCGGGCCACGCAGGTAGATGGACGCGCAGATCATGCAGGCCAGCCCCACCGGAAGGAGCACGCGGCGGGCCGCCGGGGCGGGGCGGCGTGACGGTGACCCTCCCCGGTCCGCACGCGTGGACAGCCACTCGGCGATCGCTCCGGCGAGGAGGAAGATGGTCGGACCCACGGCGCCGAGCCTCGAGAGCTCGCCGAGGTCGATCACGGGGATGGCCGTGAGCATCGCACGGAGGACGTGAAGCGCCTTCCCCATCGTGCCCGCGCGGAAGAACACCCAGCCGACGAGCGTGGCGAGGAACACGAGCAACGTCGCCGCGAACCGACCGAGCGCCGAGGTCGACAGGCGCTCGGGCCACCGCGTGACGCGTTCGAGGGAGAGCATCGCCGCGTGCCACGCGCCCCACGCGAGGAACGTGAAGGACGCGCCGTGCCACAGCCCGGAGAGGAGCATCGTGATCCACAGGTTGCGGAGCGGCGCGCGCTTGCTCCCCCCGAGCGGGATGTACACGTAGTCGCGGAACCAGCTGGAGAGCGAGATGTGCCACCGTTGCCAGAGCTCGCGGAAGCTCCCGGACGCGTAGGGGTGATCGAAGTTGAGCGGGAACTCGTAGCCCATGAGCCCGGCGAGGCCGCGGGCGATGTCCGAGTACCCCGAGAAGTCGAAGTAGATCTGGAAGGCGAACATGAGCGTCGCCGTCCAGTACAGGAACGAGGACGCGTCGGCCGCGCCGTACACGGCCTCGACCGAGCCGGCGAGGTTGTCCGCGATGACGACCTTCTTGAAGTAGCCGAAGATGATGAGCCCGAGCGCCGCGAAGCGGGCCTCCGACGAGGGGACGGTGGGTGGCCGCTCGAGCGCGGGCAAGAGATCCCTGGCGCGCACGATGGGGCCGGCGACGAGCTGTGGGAACATCGAGATGAACGCGAGGAAGTGCAGAGGACTTCGCGTCGGTTCTAGACGCCCGCGGTACACGTCGATCGTGTAGCTCATCGACTGGAAGGTGTAGAAGCTGATCCCCGGCGGGAGAACGCCGAGGAACGGGGGCACGGACGCGCCGAGGTGCGCGGGCACGCCGAGGGCGGCGAGCAGACCGTCGAGCGACGCGGCGAAGAACGTCGCGTACTTGAACGAGACGAGCGCGCCCAGGTTGACGACGAGCGACAGGGACAGCAGCCATCGCTTGCGCGTCGGGTAGCGCACCATGAGCCGTCCGAACGAGAAATCCGCGAACCCCGTCCCGAGGAGCACGAGGACGTAGCGCGGGTCCCAGAACCCATAGAACACCAGCGACGCGAGCGCGATCGTCGCGAGCCGCGCCGTCCGCCGTTTCCGCACGATCGGCCAGGCCGCGAAGAACGCCGCCGCGAAGGCGAAAAACGCGACCGAGTTGAACAGCACGTGCCCGACTCTACCTTTCCGGGCGGACGTCGCGCCAGACGACCGGCGCCGTCGGTGAGGCTAGGCTCCTCGCGGGGGAGACCTTCAGGCCCGATGCAGCCATCCGAAGGCGAGGCGCGAAGCCGGGCGGGCTCGTAGCTCGTCGCGAGCCTACGCCACCTGCGCCTCTGCGGGCGCGACCGCGCCGGCGGTCGTGTCGCGGAGGCCCTTCTTCTTCTCGACGCCCTCGCTCATCTTGACGGTGACGAGGCGGGAGATGCCGGGCTCCTGCATCGTGACGCCGTACAGCGTGTCGACCATCTGCATGGTCCGCTTCACGTGGGTGATCAGGATGAACTGCGACCGGTCGGTCATCGTCCGGATCATCTCGTTGTAACGGGCCACGTTGGCCTCGTCGAGCGGGGCGTCGACCTCGTCGAGGATGCAGAACGGCGACGGCTTGATCTGGAAGATCGCGAAGATGAGCGACACCGCCGTGAGCGCCTTCTCGCCGCCGCTCATGAGCTCGATGCTCGAGAGCTTCTTGCCGGGCGGCTGGGCCATGATCTCGATGCCGGTCTCGAGCATGTCCTCGGGGTTCGTGAGGTGGAGGGACGCGCGGCCGCCGCGGAACATGCGCGGGAAGATCTCCTGGAAGCGCGCGTTCACGAGGTCGAAGGTGTCGCGGAACATGCGGCGCGACTCGCGGTTCATGAGCTGGATCGCGCGCTCGAGATCGCGGAGGGCCTGGTCGAGGTCGGCCTTCTGGGTGGCGTAGTCCGTGTGGCGGACCTCGGCCTCGGCGTGCTCGCGCATCGCGTCGAGGTTCACGCTGCCCATGCGGTCGAGGAGGTTGGAGAGCTCTCCGATGCGGGCGCGCGTCTCCTCGTCCGGGGGCGGCTTCAGGTGGTGGTCGCCGATGACCCGTTCGAGCCGCAGGCCGCGGAAACCGTCGGCCACGGTCGTCAGGAGGTGCTCGAGGGCGAGGGTTCGCTCGCGGAGCGCCATCTCGTGCGCCGCGAGCGCCTCGCGGGCCAGCTCGGCGGACGCGCGCGCATCGCGCAGGCCCGACTCGCGCTCGGACAGGGACTCGCGGAGCGCCTCGAAGGCGGCGCGCGCGTCGGCCAGCGTTGCGCGGGCCGAGGCCGCGACGCCACGCGCCACGAGGAGGGACTCGGCAAGCTTGAACAGGGAGGCGACGAGCTCGCCGATCTCGGCAGCGCCGCTCGCCATCTCGTCCTCGAGGCGTCGTCGCCTCTCCGCGAGCTCCTCGGTGCTCCGCTCGAGGCGGACCGAGGCCTTCTCCGAGGCCGAGAGCTTCTCCTTGACGCCGGCGACCTTGATCTTGCGCTCGAGGACCGTCTCGCGCACGCCCTCGAGGTCCTCGCGCCACGCGGCGAGGTGCGCCTCGAGCGCGGCGAGGCCGACCGTGCGCTCGTCGAGGACGGCGCGCGCCGCGTCGAGCACGGCCGACGCCCGCTCGCGATCGCCTGCCGCCTCGGAGAGGGCGAGGTCGAGCTCGCGGAGCTCGTCCGCGAGGGCGCCGAGGCGCCGCGTCGTGGACTCGTGCTGGGCCTCGGCGGCACGCAGCGCCTGCGTCGCGTGGGCGAGGGACACCTCGCTCGCGTGGTGGTTCTCGCGCGCGATCTCGAGCGCCGACTGGACGCCGCCGATCTCGCCGCGGAGCGCCTGGTGCTCCGCGAGCCTCTGGCTCGCGATCCGATCCAGGTCGTCCACGACGACGTGGAGCTCGCGGATCTCGCGCCGCGTCTCGAGCATTCCCGCCGCGTGCTCGTCGCCCGTGCCGCCCGAGATACGCCCGTCGGGCCAGAATACGGTGCCATCGAGGGTGACCGTCGCCGCGCGCACGCGCCCCGCGAGCCGGCGGGCGCTGTCCGCGTCGCGGACCACGATCGCGTCGCCCACGAGGCTGGCCACGAGGGCCTCGTTCTCGGGCGCGAAGACGACCACGTCGCGCAGCCTGGCGATGAAGCCCGGATCGTCGGCGTGCTCGGGGAGCGGCGCCCCCGCGACGTACCGCGGCGCGCGCGGCAGCACCGTCGCGCGGCCCTTCTTGCCCGCGGCGAGCGCCCGCAGCAGCTCCACCGCGCGGTCCTGATCGTCCACGATCACCTCGGACAGGCGCGGCCCGAGGAGGCCGGCGAGGGCGTAGGTGAGCTCCGGCGGGGCTTCGATCCGATCGGCCACGAGCCCGAGCACGCACGGATCGTGCGTCGCCACGAGCGCGCGCGTGCCCGCCCCGACGCCGTCGAGCCGGGCCTCGACCTCCGTGAGCGCGTGGAGGCGGGAGCGCTTCTTCTGCACCTCGTGCTTCGCGTCGTCGACGGCGCGATCGCTCGCGATGATCTCCTGCTTCAGCACGGAGAGCCGCTCCCCGAGGCGCGCCTTCTCCTCGGCGCTCGTCACCTTGCCCGCGCGCAGCTCCTCGATGCCCCGGCCGAGATCGACGACCTTCCGCGCCAGCTCGCGCGCCTGCTCGCCGAACTCCTCGCGCTCGAAGGTCACCTTCTCGTGCCGCGCCTCCGTCTCGGCGCGTCGGCGCTCGAAGCCCTCGAGCTTGGCCTCCGCGCTCGCGATCTCGGTCTGCGCCTGCGCGATCGCGGCGCGCGCCTCGTCGACCTGGCGGCTCGCGTCGTCGTGGCCGCGAGCGACCTCCGCGAGGTGGGCCTCCTCGGCCGCGAGCCCGTCGGCCCCCAGGGCGTCCTCGAGCGCCAGGTCGCCGAGGTCCCGCCGCACGAGGGCGAGCTCGTCGGAGAGCGCGGCGCGCTGGGCCTCGAGCTCCACGGCCTCCTGGGTGGCGGCGGCCTCGCGCTCGCAGAGCGCGACCCTGCGATCGCGTGCACGGTCCATCGAGGCCTCGACGGTGCGGACGTCGTTCTCGCGGGCGAAGCTGTCGTTGCTCGCTGCCTCGAGCACGCCCTCGGCCCGGAGGGTCTCCTCCCGCACGAGATCGATCCCGGCCTCGCGGCCCGCGAGCTCGGCCTTCGCCGCGGCGAGGACGGCGCCGTGCGCTTCGACCTCGGCGCCCTCGTACTTGATCCATCCGTCGATCTCGAGGAAGCGGTGGGAGGCCTCGTACAGGCGCAGATCCTCGAGCTCCGCGCGGTACGCGAGGAAGCGCTCGGCCTTCGCCGCCTGGCGCTTCAACGAGCCGAGGCTGCGCTCGATCTCCGATACGATGTCCCCCACGCGGAGCAGGTTCTGCTGGGTCTGCTCCATCTTCCGCTCGGCCTGCTTCTTCCGTGCCTTGAAGCGCGTGATGCCGGCCGCCTCCTCGATGAGCATGCGCCGGTCCTCCGGCTTGGCGCTCACGATGAGGCCGATCTTCCCCTGCTCGACGATCGCGTAAGCCTTGGTGCCCGCTCCCGTGCCGAGGAAGAGATCGGTCACGTCCTTCAGGCGGACGTGCGTCTTGTTGATCAGGTACTCGCTGTCGCCCGATCGGTGGAGGCGGCGCGTGACGGCGATCTGCGCGTACTCGCGGTGCTCCGGGGGCACGCTGTCGGGATCGTCGTTGTCGAAGGTGAGCGTGACCTCGGCGAAGTCCGCGCCGGGGCGCGACTCGGAGCCGTTGAAGATGACGTCTTCCATGCTTCGGCCGCGCAGGTGCTTCGCGCTCTGCTCGCCCATGGCCCAGCGGATCGCGTCCACGATGTTGGACTTGCCGCAGCCGTTGGGGCCGACGATGCCCATCACCTCCTCGTCGAAGCTGACGACCGTCCGGTCGACGAACGATTTGAACCCGCAGAGCTCGAGCCGCTTGATCTTCATGACAACCCTGGAGTTGCGTCGCACCCGACGGGACGAGGCGTGGCGAAGCTCTACACCTCGACGGACCCCATGGACAGGAGCCCGTCGCCCGACGCGCTGCTACGTGATGCGAACCTGGAACGACAATATACAGGACGTCATGTCACTTCACATGGCGTCACTGCTCATTCGTTACGCTGAACGGGGCACCAGCGCAACCCCAAAACGTGTCTCCAGGGCGTTCTCGCGCACAAACGTTGACGGATCAGGGCCCCGGACAGTACCTCACGAGCCATGCCCACCTACGAGTACATGTGCACGAGCTGCGCCCATCAGTGGGAGGAGATCCAGAAGATCACGGCCGACCCCGTCCCGGACTGCCCGAAGTGCGCGCAGCGCACGGCGAAGAGGCAGATCACGGGCGGCAACTTCATCCTGAAGGGGGGAGGCTGGTACGCCGACGCTTACTCCTCGAAGCCCGCGACCAAGGAGGGCGCGGCGGAGGCGAAGCCCGAGGCCGCGAGCGCGGAGGGAAAGAAGGACGCGACCCCGGCCGCGGACAAGGCGGACAAGGCGGACAAGGCGGACAAGGGCGAGGCCAAGGTCGACCCGAAGCCGAAGGCCGACCCGAAGCCTCCGCCGCGCCCGAGCGAGTGATGCCGGTCACCCGTCCGAGGCGTCGCGCACCATGCGCTCGATCTCCTCGAACGGGCGACCGAGCTGCCGCGCCATGGCCGCGAGGACATCGATCGACACGCGACCGCTCCCTCTCGGGACCGCGCTCGATCTCCGATCGGCGAGCGCGCCCGCGAGGTCCGCGTGATAGCGGGCCGTCACTCCGATCCAGGTCGGCGTCGGCCCCGCGCCCGTAGCCGCGATCGCGACCTCGGCGCGTCGCCGCTCGAGCTCGGGGGTCGACAGCGCGTCCAGCTCCCGCAGCGCGCCCGGAAAGCGCGAAGCGAGCGCACGCATCCGCGGGCGTGGGTCCTGCGCGTCGCCCGCGTCGTGGAGGCGCCGCAGCGCGAGGAGCTCCTCGTATTTAGGCAAGAGCTCGAGGGCCTCCGGGTCGCGCGGCACGATCGGTCCAGAGGTTAGCACGCGCCCCGTGTGCTACCCTCGACGACGATGGATCGGAAGCGGCAGCTCGAGGACCTCCGGGCCGACATGGCCAAGATCGACATGCAGCTCGTCGCCCTCCTCGACAAGCGGGCGAGCGTCGCGCGCAGGGTCGGCGACCTGCGCAAGGACGTGCCGAGCCTCCCGACCGGCGCGGAGGGTCAGCTCGCGGCCCTCCTGAGCCACGGCTCCGGCGACATGCCGCCCGCCGCGCTGCGCGAGATCTTCCGCGAGATCTTCGCGAGCTCGCTGTCCCTGGAGATGCCCGCAACCGTCGCCGTCGTCGGGCAGGAGGGCGGCACGGGGCACGCGGCCGCGCGGATGCGACTCGGCGTGGCGGCGCGCGTCGTGGCCCTCGACTCGGTCCACGCGGCGTTCGAGGAGGTCCAGCGGCAGCGCGCCGACTTCGCGGTCGTGCCGTTCGAGACGCGCGCCGACGGCCTCGTGCAATCGACGATCAGCGCCCTCATCGCGAGCGAGCTCCGCGTCATCTCGTGCTTCGAGGTCGCGCACAACCTCCAGCTCGCGAGCCGCACCGCCAACTTCGCGGACGTCGAGAAGGTGTACGCCACCGCCGCGGATCACGCGCTCGTCGAGCGCTTCCTCGAGGCCGAGCTCCCGAAGGCGAGCGTCATCGACGTGCGGAGCCCGATGGTCGCGTGCCAGCTGGCGGTCGAGGACCACGGGGCCGCCGCAATCGGCGACGAGTCGTTCGCCGGGCAGTTCGAGCTCCACGTCGCGCGGCGCAACATCCGCGACGGAGGCGACGAGCGGATCCGGTATGCGATCTGCGGTGCGCGCCCGTCGAGCCGCACGGGCGACGACGTCACCGCGATCGCGTTCAGCGTGGCGGACGCCCCCGGCGCGCTCCACCAGGTCCTGCAGCGCTTCGCCGAGAAGGGCATCAACCTCACCAAGATCCAGTCGCGCCCGACCCCCACCGAGGCGTGGAAGTACCTCTTCTTCATCGAGGTCGCCGGCCACGTGACCGACCGCAACGTGGTGAGCGCCCTCGAGGAGGTGAAGCGGCAGGCGAAGTTCTTCAAGGTCCTCGGATCGTACGAGGCTTCGTAGGCACGCGGGCGCGCACGTTCACGCGCACGACCGACGGGGGGCGTGGTAGCGTCTCACCCGGAGAGCGAGGGTGCGAGGATGAGACTTTCGAGGATGGTCGCCGTTTCGGTCCTGACGTTCGGCGCGGTCGCGTGCGGGGGCAACAAGCCGGACGCCAAGGCGACGTCCGCCGAGGTCAGGAAGGAGATCGACGCCGATCCCGTAGCGCTGCTCCCCGGCCAGGCGCTCGTCGCCGGAAGCGTCGACGCCAAGACCTTCTTCGCCAGCCCGACCGTGGGCGCGCAGCTCGCGCAGCTCGTCGAGAAGAACGTTCCGATCGGAGAGGAGGCCGGCTTCCGGGCCTCGCGCGACGTCGATCGCGTGGTCTTCGCGAGCTACTCGCTGCAAGGGGCCGACGTGGTCGCCGTGCTGGTCGGGCGCTTCGACGAGGCCAAGGTGAAGGCCTTCGCGGCGTCGCGCGGGCCGACGAAGGGCGGGGGTGCTCTGGTCGCCTCGCAGTACGCGGGCCGCGACGTGTACACGGTGTCCAACGTGGGTTTCACCGTGCTGACGCCGCGCGCCGCGCTCGTCGGCACGGAAGCCGGGATGCGTCGCGCCCTCGATCGGGTGCGCGACAACCGGCTCGCGCGCGACATCCCCCCGTGGATGATCCAGACGATGGAGAGCCCCGGCGCGGCGGTGGGCGTCGCGGCGGACGTGGCGGCCGCGCCGCAGATGGGGAACCAGGGCTTCATCTCGCTCGGCTTCCTGCAGGGCCTCAAGACGGCGCGCGTCCTCGCGGATTTCAAGGCGCCTGGCTTCAACGTGGCCGCGAGCCTCAGCTACGCCGACGAGCGCCTCGCGAGCGCAGCCGTGGCGGACCTCAACAACACCGGCCGCATGACGAACATGCTGGCGCTCGTGGGGGCGCCGCAGATCAGGAACCTGGAGGTCAAGGCCGACAAGGCGGACGCCCAGCTCAAGTTCGGGGTCGACGAGGCGGCGCTCCGGGGTATCCTCGCCCGGCTGCAGTAGCCTACGTTAGCCTACATGGGCGAAGGCGGCGCCACCACTTGAGAAGCGGGCGTCGCGGTCGCATGCTGTCCCGCTGGAGGTCTCATGGCGCAGGGTGGTCTGGACAAGGCGGTTGGCGCGCTCGCGGCGGCGGGCGGGATCGCACACGCGGCGTTCTTCATGATGTTCGCGTGGCGCACCCATGCTCACGAGGGGTGGACGGCGTGGCTGAACGTCCTGTGGGCCGGGCTCGCCGCGGTGGGATTCGGGTCGAACTTCGCCGGCTGGGCGCTCATCAAGCACGGTGGTCGGGGGAAGACCAAGAAGCTGGGGGTCTGGGGGGTCGCCCTCTCGATGGCCCTCGCCGCCCTGTTGCTCGTCGTCGCCTCCTTCGGGTCGTCGTAGTGTCGGCGGCGTGACGGATCTCCTGGTCGAGCCGGCGACGCGGCCCCTCGTCGGCAGCGTGCCGGTGCCCTCGGACAAGAGCATCGGGCACCGCGCGCTCCTCCTCGCCGCGATCGCGACGGGGCGCTCCCGCATCCGGCGGTTCTCCTTCGGGGAGGACAACGTCTCCACGATGGGTGCCCTGCGCGCGATGGGGATCGGGATCGACGAGGTCGACGCCGAGCTGGCCGTCGTGGGCGGAGGCCTCTTCGGACTCCAGGCGGCGGCGGGCCCGCTCGACTGCGGGAACTCCGGGACGACGATGCGGCTGCTCGCGGGACTGCTCGCCGCGCAACCGTTCGCGACGACGCTCGTGGGGGATGCGTCGCTGTCGAGGCGGCCCATGATGCGGGTGGCGCGCCCGCTCCGCGCGCGCGGAGCGACCATCGAGGGCGCGGCGCACCCGTCGAGGGACGACATCACCGCGCCGCTCACGGTGGGCCCGCTCCCCGAGAGGACGTTCCTCCGCGAGCTCGAGCACGCGAGCGACGTCGCGAGCGCGCAGGTGAAGAGCGCGCTGCTCCTCTCGGGCCTGTACGCCCACGGCAAGACCTTCGTGCACGAGCCGCACCTGTCCCGCGATCACACCGAGCGCATGATGCTCGCGCTCGGCGTGCCGCTTCGTGCCGTGGGCACGGTCGTCGAGCTCGATCCGTCGGGGTGGAGCGGAGTCATGCCTCCCCTCGACGTGGAGATCCCGGGGGATCTGTCGGCCGCCGCCTTCGTGCTCGCGGCGGGGCTCCTCGTGCCCGGATCGCGCGTCACGGTCCGCGACGCCGGCTCGAACCCCACGCGGACGGGCTTCGTGGAGATCGCGCGCGACATGGGCGGCCGGGTCGCGGTCGAGCCGCGGGGCGACATGGCGGGCGAGCCGGTCGGGCACATCCACGTGGAATACACGCCCCTGCGGCCCGCGCGCATCGGGGGCGAGCTCGTGCCGCGCGCCGTGGACGAGATCCCCATCGCCTGCGCGCTCGCGGCCCGCGCCTCCGGCACGACGGTCATCCGTGACGCGGCCGAGCTCCGCGTCAAGGAGAGCGATCGCATCGCCACGATGGCGGGCGTCCTCCGCGCGTTCGGCGTGACGTGCGATGAGCTCCCCGATGGCCTCGAGATCTCGGGGCGAGCGGCTCCCCTCGAGCCGGCCGAGATCGACAGTCGCGGCGACCACCGCATCGCCATGACCGCGGCGATCCTGGGCCTTCTCGCGCGCGGCCCGTCCGTCGTGAGGGACGCCGCCTGCGTCGCGACGAGCTTCCCTCGCTTCGCGGGAACCCTGCGCGCGCTCGGCGCGAACGTGCGGGCGGTCTGATACAGTGGCGCGATGAGCCGCAGCCGACCCATCGTCGCGATCGACGGCCCCGCCGGGGCAGGGAAGAGCACCATCGCACGCCGTGTCGCCGACGCGCTGGGGTTCGTGCTCGTCGACACCGGCGCCCTCTACCGGACGGTCGCGCTCGCCGCGAGTCGCCGGGGGATCCCGCTGTCGGACGGCGAGTCCGTGGGCGATGTCGCGCGCGGGATGGTCTCACGCGACGAGCTGCGACTCGATCGCGATCCCGCCAACGGCGTGCGGGTGCTCCTCGGTCCGGCGGACGCCCGCGAGGACGTGTCCGAGGCGATCCGGACCCCCGAGATGTCGCTCGGCGCGAGCACCGTCTCCGCGCACCCCGGCGTCCGCGCCGCTCTGCTCGACATCCAGCGCCGCGCGGGCGCCGAGGGTGGGGTCGTCCTCGAGGGGCGCGACATCGGCACGGTCGTCTTCCCCGACGCCGAGGTGAAGCTCTTCCTCACCGCGAGCGCGGAGACCCGGGCGCGTCGGCGCTACGACGAGCTCGTCGCGAAGGGGCAGGAGGTCTCGTACGAGGAGACGCTGGACCAGGTGCGCGCGCGCGATCGGCAGGACGAGGGGCGCGCCATCGCGCCGCTCCGTCGGGCCGAGGACGCGCACCTCGTGGACTCGTCCTCCATGTCGCTCGACGACGTGCTCGAGCGCATGCTGGCGATCGTTCGGGCGTGGGCGCGATGACGCAGGGGCCAGCGGCAGGGTCGGCCCGGCCGGTCCTCGCGGCGCTGGCGCTGGTCCTCGCGGTGCTCGGCGTGTCGTGCGGGGCGCCCGCACCGGTGGCCGTCGTAGCCCCTCGCGAGCCGCTCCTGCGCTGGCAGGATCTCTACGACGGGACGCCCGAGGTGATGGTCGTCCTCCACCCCCAGGCGATCCTCCGCGATCCCGTGTACGGCCCCCTCTACCAGAGCGCCCTGCGTGCCGCCGTCGCGCGCGGCGCGCCCTCCCATCTTTCGCTCCTGCAGGCCATCGACGACGCGGAGGAGATCCTCGTCGTCGGGCGCAGGAACATGCAAGATGCAGCGATCGTGATCCGGGGCGCGCGCGCGGATCGCGATCCGGAACGGATCGCCGACGCGACCGGCGCGCCGCTGTTCAGGCCGGCGAGCGAGGCGGCGGTCGCGGGTCTTCGCCGCCTCGAGAGGACGGGCCCCGAGGCTGGAACGGCGACGCTCTACGTGACCGCCCGGACTTGGATCCTCGTCACGGGGGCGGCGCAGGCCCGCGCCCGCGCGGTGATCGCTCACCCGGGCAGGCGCCCCGAGCCCGTCCTCCCCGGGGTGGCCCTCGCCGCCGTGCGGATCGACGGGGCGGCGCTCGTCGCGCACGTTCCGGCCTTGCGGAAGGGGCAGCTCGAGAAGGTGGGGGACGGCCTCGTGGCCCTCTCGGTGCTCCTCCAGCCCGGGCGCGAGGGCCTGGTGGTGAGGCTCGACTACGCACGCGACGATCAGGTGGCGTGGGCGCATCGCAAGATCGAGGAGGCCGTCGAGGTGCTTCGCGCGCGCGGGGCGCGCTGGGCGTTCCTCGAGAAGGCCCGGGTCCTACGGAACGGGGCCGACGTGACCATCGCGATGCCCCTCCCGGCGCAGCTCATGGACGCCCTCCCGGGGGTCTCGGGGGCCGATCTGGCGCTCTGATCGCCTTTGACGGGCTGTTTTCCTTGGGGTATGACCCCCATCCCCCCGGGCGCCATCGGGCCCCGGACCGGGAGAAAGGCACCCCTCCATCACGAGGGGCACCACGAGGCACCTCACACACACCATGACCGAGACCACAACCCACACCAGCGCGATGGACGACTCCTTCGCGGCCCTCTTCGAGGCGAGCATCTCCGGCGGCGCCTTCGGCAAGGAGGGCGAGATCGTCGTAGGCACCATCGTCGCCGTCCAGCGCGACAACGTCGTGATCGACATCGGCGGCAAGAGCGAAGGGATGATCCCGCTCTCCGAGTTCGCCGACGCGACCGGCAACGTGACCGTGAAGGCGGGCGATCAGATCGATGTCTTCATCGAGTCCCGCGAGAACGACGACGGCCTCGTCATGCTCTCCAAGGAGAAGGCCGACAAGATGAAGGTCTGGGACGAGATCTCGAGCGTGTGCGAACGCGACGAGCTCATCGACGGGACCATCAGCCAGCGCGTGAAGGGCGGACTCTCGGTCACCATCAAGGGCGGCGTGAAGGCCTTCCTCCCCGGATCGCAGGTCGACCTCCGGCCCATCCGCAACCTCGACAAGCTGATCGGGCAGAGCTACCAGTTCAAGGTCATCAAGTTCAACAAGAAGCGCGGGAACATCGTCCTCTCGCGCCGCGTGCTCCTCGAGCGCGAGCGAGACGAGCAGAAGACGAAGACCCTCGAGACGCTCGAGGAGGGCAAGGTCGTCAAGGGCGTGATCAAGAACATCACCGAGTACGGCGCCTTCATCGAGCTCGAGGAGGGCATCGAGGGC
>SXNL01000023.1 GCA_005777185.1 Myxococcales bacterium | reverse complement strand
CTCGCCAGTCCGTCGCCGTCGCCGTCGCCGTCAACGTCAACGCTCACGTCAACGTCAACGTCAACGAAGGGCAGCCCCGGGCAATTGTTGGACAGCTCTTGAGCGCGCGTAGCGCGCGATTTGGGGGAGACCGACGCGCGCAGCGCGGCGAGTGGGGGCTCCCCTTCTTTCTCGCTGGATCGCGCCTAGCCGATCGGCATTGGGACTAGGGGTCACATCTGCCGCCCCCACGCGCGCAGGGACGCGTTCGTCAGCGGATCCTGCGCGGCGGGCTCGCTCGGGGCGCCTCGATCGCGAGCGAGCTCGTCGAGCAGGAGCAGATGGACGTGCCCCGCCGCGATCGGGTGCGTGACACGAACGTCCGTCCCGCAGGCAGGATCGAGCGCGAGCGAACAGAGGCGCGGCTCCCTCTCCCCGGCCGCGGAGAGGACGAACGCGCCGAGCCGGGCGGAGACGCGGATCCCCATCGTGGCGATCCGCACGGGCTCTCGCCGCGACGAGGGGGCGAAGAGATCCCGCCCGCGAAACGAGCCCGGGGCGGACAGGCCGAGGGACGTGAGGAGCGTCCGGGCGACGTCCGTCGACTCGACCGGCGTCGCCACGCGCATCCCCGCCTTGCTGCCCGGCGAGACCACGATCAGGGGAACGCCGAGGCCCGCCTCGTCGAACGACTCGGCCGGGCCGTACGGCACCCGGTGCGACTCGTCGGCGCCCACGTCACCGGCGAGGAAGATCGCCGTGTCGTCGAGCTTCCCCGTCGCGCGCAGCGTGGCGAGCAGGCGTCCGAGCGCGGCGTCGTGCGCCGCGAGCGCGAGGCCCGCGAGCGCGAGGGCGCGCACGCGATCGGGCTCGGCGAGCGGCCACCGCGGCGGCGAGAGCTGCGCCTTCCCGAGGAGCTCCCCCGCCTGCCTGGGCTCGAGCCCGCCGTTGTAGCTCGTCGGCGGCAGCGCCACGAGCTCTTCGGCGGTTGCCTCCCAGGGCGGGTGCGCGCCGCGCGCGTGGAGCACGAGGAGGAAACGATCCTGCTTGTGCGCCTCGATGAACCGCGACCCAAGATCGAAGATCTTCGTCGCGGGCGCCTCCTCGAGCGGGACGTGCGTGCCGAACGTGTCGAAGCCGCGCGAGAAGCCGAACGCGGCGTACGTCTCCGGGTTCGCGGTGAACATCGCCGTCGTGATCCCCGCCTGCCGTGCCGCGTCCTGCACCGTGACCGCCGAGCGCAGCAGCATCGACGTCGTGTCCGAGACGCCGTGGGCGCGGGGGGGTAGCCCGGTGAGCATGGACGCGAGCGCCGCGGACGCGAGGGGCGACGTCGCGCGGCAGTCGTCGAACACGAGGCCGCGCGCGGCGAGGCGGTCGACCTCGGGCAACGCGCGTGGGCCGCCGTGAAGCGCGAGCGCGCGCCTCGGGAGCCTCCCGACGGCGATGAGGATCGCATTCCTGGCGGGGGTCGGGAGGGGCTCGGCGGCGGCGGGCGGCGGGGCCGTGACCCGGGGCGCGCCCACGAACACGCGCGCTCCCTTTGGCGCCGCGTGCACGACGACCTCGATCGCCGCCACTGCCTCGACCTCCGGCAGCGCGATCGTCAGCGACCGCCACGCGACCGCGTCCGGCGGACCGAGGCGCACCTCGCGCAGCCTGACGGGGTCCCGCCGATCCACGAGCAGGCGCACCTCGACGTCGGCCTCGCCCTTGCCGGAGAGCGCGAGATCGAGATCGAGGCGCGAGGCCCTCGGCAGGAGGGCCGGGCACCGCACGTAGGATCGCTCGCGCAGCGACAGCGTGGGTCGCGACGCCCCGCCCACGCTCGACTGCGTCACGACGTCCGCGCGCGTGGGCGCCGCGTAGGCCGCGTCGGGCTCCACGGGCCCCAGCCGGAGCCAGTCGATCTCGGCGATCACGTCCGCCGAGGTCTTCGAGCCCGCCGCGAAGCGGAGCGACAGCGTGTTCGTCCCGGCCGCGAGGCCCACGTCGTGCGCGCGCAACGAGAAGGTGCGCGACTCCCCCCTGGGGAGCTGCGCCGAGCCGAGGGCCTTGCCGTTGAGGTGCACGGCGACGTGCTTCGACAGGCCGCCGCGCATCCGCGCCTCGAAGGTGACGCCGTCGGACGCCCTGATCTCCTCGGGCGAGAAGATGGGGATCTCGAGGGTGCGTTCCCTCGGTCGGAACCACGTCGCGCCCTCGCGCTCGAAGGCGTCGCCTCCGACGTTCGCGAGCCCCGTCGCGAGGAGGGCGCGGGCCTGGGCTCCGCCGAGATCCACGAAGGGCCCGTGGTGTCCCACGGCGCAGTCGTCGAAGCGCGCGACGAGGTCGAGGACGCGCTCGCGCCCGGCGTCGACATCCGCCGCAGCCACGGGCGAGGTCGAAGCGACGGGGCCGGCCCCCTTGCCGTCACGATCCTTGCCGCACCCCGAGCACGCCAGGGTCGGCAGGAGCGCGAGGCCGAGGCCGAGCAAGGGCGGGCGGCGCACGCCCCGTTGTCCCGCGGCGACGGGAGAAAAGCAAGTCAGCGGCTGGTGAGCTCGACCTTCGCGACCTGCCCCGGGCGCACCTCCACCATGCGCTCGACGCCGTCCCTGGGCGTGCCGAAGCGGACATCGTGCGAGCCGACCCACAAGGGAAGGCGGATCTCCTGGGCGCGGCCGCGGCTCGCGCCATCCACGCGGACCTCGTCAGCCCCGCCGTGGCGAATCACGAGCAGGCCCTGCCCGGGCTCGAGCGCCGTGCCCTGGGGGATATCCGTGTAGGATACATGTATACCATCGGCCGGCAAGGGCTCGGTCGCGCGAGGCGGCTCGGGTTGCTTCTGCGACGCATGACCCGGGGACTCGGCGTAGCTGATCAGCGCCCAGAGGCCCATCGCGATCACGATGGCGAGCAGCACGAGCGGCCAGCCGCTCTTCTTCGGGATGCGCCCGACCTCGCCCGCCACCGAGGGCGGCGGCGTCTCCTCCTGGGGAAAGGAGTCGAGCTGGATCGTGGCGCTATGCTCATGGGTGACCCGCGCGGCGGGCGCGGAGAGGGAAGCCTCCTCCACCGGGATCGGCACGGACTGAATGAGGTAGCGCACCTCGTCGACGTCGGTGCTCTCCGGGACGGCCTCGTCGCGATCCGCGAGGGCTTCGTCGCAGGCGACGGGCTCGGCGGCAGTCTGTGGGGCCGCATGCCCTGCCCGCTCCACGAGCAGCATCGGCGCGCTCGGCGACGTGTCGAGGGCCTCGCGGACGATCACGGAGGGCACCCCCTCCTCGGGCGTGCTCCGCCGCCCCCGCGTTTCGGCGGCCGGCGCGCCCGAGGGCGTCATCCCGATGAGCCCGCGTGCGCGTGCGTCGAGGTGCGAGAGCGCCTCCGCGAGGGCCGGCTCGAAGAGATCCTTGCCGTCGGCGTCGAACACCGCGCGCACGGCGCCGCGGGACGCGAGATCGACCAGGAGCTCCTCCAGGAGCGTCGCCTCGCACAGCCCCTCTCGGGCGAGCGACGCGGGCGCCTCGCCTCTCGCGATCCGCTCGAGGAGGCCGCGCGCGCGCTCCGGGGTCGCGCGTAAGTAGTCGGCCAGGAGATCCGCGTCGAACGCGAGGCTCGAGACACGCGGGAGGGACGCCGCGGTGACCAGGCCGATCGACGCGCGCGCGACGGCGACCGGGCGGGCGAGCTGCTGCCCGAGGTCACCCACGAGCTCCACCGGGATCTCGCTCGTGGACGTCGCGACCATGAAGCGCCCGGCGCCGACGCCGAGCATGGACTGCAGCACGGTCGGTCCGCTCGCGAAGCTGCCGTCGCCGGCGGTGCGCGTCGCGCGCACGGGGGACCCTCCGCGGATCTCGACCTCGTACAGGAACGAGGCGTCACGGACGGACACGCGGGCCTCCTTCCGCAGGGTGCACACGATGCCGAGGAGCGTGCGCACGGTCACGCCGTCGAGCCGGCCGCGGACCTCGCCGGGCTTCGCGAGCCGCGCCTCGACGCGCGCGCGCGTCCGCAGCGCCTCCCGCAAGCGGGCGAGGATGGCGCGCGACTCGCTCTCCTTCCTCAGGTAGCCGGCCGCGCCGACGTTGAGCTCGCGCACGCGCTGGAGGAGGTCCTCCTTCCAGGACAAGAGCACCACGGGGACGTCGCGCAGGACGACGTCCCGCTTGAGGATGCGGCAGAGCGAGAAGCCGTCGATCTTCGGCATCAGGATGTCGGTCACGACCAGGTCGGGGCAGTTCTCGAACGCGAGCCGGAGGGCCTGTTCGCCGTCGAGCGCCTCGTGCACGATCGCGCCCGCGCCACGGAGCAGGTCGGCGATGAACCACGTCACGCCGGGATCGTCGTCGGCCACGACCACGACCCGACCCGCGAGCGACACCTCCTCGGCCAGCCCGCGCACCCGGGCGGGGCGACGTTCGCCGACACCCTCGTCGACCTCGAGCGACGGTGCGAGCGCGATCGCGCCCTCGGGTCCGCCCGCGAGGAAGCGCACCGTCCCCCCGGTCCGCGCCGTGATCACCTCGCGCACGCGCGCGATGGCGCCCCACAGGGCGCCGAAGACCTCGGTGCCCTCGCCGAGCGACACCTTCTCGGATCGTGCGGCCTCGTCGAGCACGTCGACGAGCGCGTGCTTGATGTCGTCCGCGAGGCGCTGCCCCAGCTCGGCCACCGTGGGCTCGTTCAGGACGAGGCGGATCGTCCGGCCCTCCTTGGTGAAGATGGCCTCCTCGCAGGCGGCGCGCAGCGTGGCGTGCGAGATGGGCTTTCCGATCGTCTTGGTGACGCCGAGGGCGATGAAGCGCGCGGCCTGCCCCGACACGGAGAAGCTGCCGATGACGAGGATGGGCGTCTGCTCCATCGAGGGGTCGTCCATGAGCGCCTCGACGAGCTCGGCGGTGTCGGGCACGTCCGCGTCCACGATCACGAGATCCGGCGCGAGCGCGAGCGCGAGATCGAACGCGATCTGCGCGTCCTGCGTCGTCTCGGCGTCGAAGCGGAGCCCGTCGGGATCTTTGTCCTTGAGCGCGTCCGCGACGCGCGCGGCGCCGACCACGAGCGCCGTGTACGACGGGCCCTTGGCCTCCTCGACACGCGGTGGCTCGGCGGACTTGTCCCGATCCGGCATCTCGCCCCACGCCTGCTTCGGCAGCTCGCGGAGCAGCGCGCGCAGCCCCGCGACGTCGCCCTCCTTCCCGCCGACCTTGCTCTGCCGATCGAGGACGCCGAGCGCCTCGGCCAGCGCGCGATCGAGGCTCTCGAGCCGCAGGGACCGCGCGCCGACGTGCAGCGCGTGGAGCTTGCGACGCAGCTCCTCGTGGGCGGACGTGCTGGCCGGCTCAAGCTCGATCTCGTCGAGCAGCCGTTCGGCACTCAGCAGGTTCTTGCCGAGGGACGCCACGAAGTCCGCCCGCGCTCCCCCCAACCTAGGTCTCGTCCCGGATGTTCGCTCGGTCTGCATGGTACCCGATGGCGGTATCATGCATGGATCGCGGAGGCCCAATTTCTGGGGAGGGTTTCTGGTAGGGTGGACGCGCCATGGCCGCGACCGTCCGGAGGGCCTCCAGGGCCGACGTGCCTCGCCTGGTCGAGATCCACGCGCGGTGTTACCCGGACGGTCGCGACGACGCGGAGCGCGCACGGCGCTTCGAGCGAAACCCGCTCGGAGGCCTCGACGACGCGTGGGTGGTGGAGGACGAGGAGGGCGTGGTGGCGCACGCGTTCCTCTTCTCCCTCGACGCGTTCTTCGGCGGTCGGCGGGTCGCGGTGGGCGCCATCGCGAGCGTGGGCGTCGCGCCCGAGGCGCGCAGGCGGGGCGTGGCGAGCCGGCTCGTGGAGGAGCTCGGCGCCCTCTCTCTGGCCAGGGGCGACGCGCTGACCGTGCTGCACGCGGTGCGTGCGCGCTTCTACGAGCGACTCGGGTACGCGCCGCCGGCGCCGTACGTGTCCCTCGAGGTCGATCCACGCGCGCTCCCGGAGGACCCGACTCGGCGGCGCCGACTCCGGATGGCGACGGGGGGCGATCGAGAGGCGATCGAGGCACTCCACCTGGCGCACGCTGCGGCACGGACCGGCCACGTCGCGCGTCCGGAGGCGCTGTGGGATGCGCGCTTCTCGGATCCCCGCCTCGCGTACTTCGTGGTCGAGGAGAGTCCGCGTCTGTCGGGCTACGTCGCCTACCGCGTGGCCGAGGAGGCCCCCCACGGCAGGGTGTTGCTCGACGTCGACGACCTGGTCGCGGACGGCCCGGCCGCTCGGAGGGCCCTCGTCGCCCACGTCCGCGCGCAGCGCGATCAGGTCCACTCCGTGCGCATGGACGTCGCCATGGACGATCCGCTCCTGTTCTCGCTGTGCGACCCCGACCACCCAGGGAGCGGCAGCGCGCGCACACCGCACGCTTTCGCGAGGGTGAGCGCGGGTCCGATGCTGCGCCTCGTGGGACCGGAAGCGCTCCTCGTGCGCGGCTGGCCCGCGAACGGTGCGCTGGCGTTCCGGCTGCGCGCCCGCGCGGGGCCGGACCTCACCTACGCCATCCGCGCCGACGGCGGGCTCGCGGCGCGCGTGGAGCCTGAAGGGCTGCCCATCCTGTCCCTGGACATGCGCGCGCTGGCCTCGATCGCGTTCGGTGGCCTCTCCGTCGCGGGGGCGCACACGCTCGGCCTGGTCGAAGGCACGGACGACGCCCTGGCGAAGGCGGACGCGCTGCTCGCGCTACCTCCCTACTTCTCGCCCGACCCGTTTTGAGGCAGAAGGGGCGCGTGGCATCCCCGGACGAGGCCGAGATCCCGCGCTGGACGCGCGCAGGCACCGCGTTCCTCGGGGGGGCCGGGAGCGCCCTCGTCGCGACGGTGCCGGCGGCCCTCCGCGTCGTCGAGGCCGGCGGCTTCTTCGACCGCTGGACGGCCCTCGCCGCGTGCACGATGCTGCCGGCCACGGCGATGGTCTTCATCCTGCGCGGCGCCCGCCGGGGCCTCGCGTCGTTCAGCGGCCCGGCGGTCGTCGCTCGGGTCGCGGCGCTGCTCTCGTGGGCGCTCTCCCTCCTGGTCTTCTTCACGGCGTTCGGGACGCTCCTGCGGCAGAAGACCCACCACCACGCGCTTGCCGGTGTGACCTTCGCGATCACGGCGCTCGTCGCGTCGGTCGTGCTCGCGCTCGTCTGGCACCGGATCGCCGCCTTCTTCGCGGGCCGGGGATCGACGACGCAGCGCGTCGCGCTCGCCGCCGCGGCCGGGTCGCTGCTCGTGTTCTTCCTGGCGCTGGGCACGAGCCTCGCGCGCGGCGCGGCCGAGGGAAAGGCGTCGCCCCTGGGCGCGTGCGTGGTGGACCTCCTCGCGGTGACGATCGCGTCCGGCCTCTTCTCGCGGCCCGAGATCACGCGCTCGCGCTGGCTCGCGGCGGCAGGTCCGCCGCTCGCGATCGGTGTCCTTGCGCTGGGGCTGATCGTGGTGCGGCGCGCGGAGGTGAACGTCGAGTCCTTCGCGGGGGCGCCGGCGCACCTGTGGATGCTGGCTGCGATGTCGCGATGAGGGCGACCTGCTATCCTCCCACGTTGACGGAGCGCGCCCGCTCCTTACATTGCGCACACCCGTGAGCCCCCCCGCATCCCGAGCTGCGCTCGCAACCCTGCGCCATGGCTCGGGATTCTCCCTCGTCGCCGCCACGCTCGCCCTCGCGAGCCCCGCCATCGGCGCGGAACCGAGCCCTTCACCGCCCGCCGCGGCGGCTCCAGCGAAGAGGAGCCTGGGCTTCGCCGTCCTCGCCCTCGGCGGCTCCGGGGACAGCGCATGGGGGCTCGCGCAGGCGGTGTACGGGAGCAGCCTCCGGCCGCCCACCATCGACGAGGCCCACGCTCGCGTCCTCGCGGGCGAGCCGGCACCGCTCGGCGCCCCGAAGGACCTCGTCGAGCTCGCCGAGACGCGCGACGCCATCGGCGCGATGGACGGGCCGTCGCGGCGGCTGCTCCGCTCCATCGTCGCCTCGTACGCGCTCGAGGGCCTCGTCACGCTGAGGATCGAGGAGGGCGTCCCGGTCGCTCGCGTGATGTTCGCGGGCGCCGACGAGCTCGACGCCGCCGCGTACCGCGCCGATCCGGACGCAGGCTGGTCCTCGCTCGTCCGCTCGCTCGAGCGCGCGCGCGCCACGCACATGCCGGTCGGCGCCGCGCCAGCACAGCCGGTCGGCGCGCCCCGGGGTGAGCGGAAGCGCGAGGGAGAGAAGGCCCCGTTCTACGCCTCCGGCTGGTTCTGGGGCGCGCTCGGCGCGGCCACGTTCGTCGGTGGCGCCATCTACTTCCTCACGCGCGACGGCGAGTCCGGCGGCATCCAGGTGGCGATGAAGGTGCCTCGATGAACCGGGCGAAGGCGATCCGCGCGATCGAGGCGATGAAGCGGCGACTCGCCCCCATCTTCGCGCGGATCGGGCTCGTCCTCGTCCTCCTCGCGCCGCGCTCCGCGCTGGCCAACACGGCGGCGTCCGGCAACCAGCCGTCGGACACGGTGATGGTGTTGCAGCCGTCGCAGATCGTGCTCCCGCCGGTGCCGCAGGGGTTCGAGACGCGCGACCTCGGCTGGATGCGCGCCGTCTACCCACGCGCAGCGAGCGAGCGCGTGCGCCCCGCCCTCGACGCGGCCGACGCCTTCAAGGAGGAGCTCGCGCGGCGGTTCGGCCAGGCGGTCCTCGACCACGTCGACGTGCGCATCGCGCGCGATCCGGACGAGATGGCGCGGCTCGCCCCGGCCGGGATGCCGCCGCCGAGGTACGCGAGCGGCGTGGCCTACCCGTCGCTCCACCTGATCCTCATCACGCTCATCGAGCCGAGGAGCTTCCAGGGAACGAACGTGCTCCTCACGCTCGAGCACGAGCTCGTGCACGTCGCCGTCGAGGACGCGTTCCAGGGCAAGCACGTGCCGCGCTGGTTCAACGAGGGGATCGCCATCCACGAGTCGGGCGAGCAGGCCATGGATCGCTGGCAAGTGCTGTCGAGCGCGAGCCTCTCGGGGACGCTGATCCCGCTCGACGAGCTCGACCGGCGCTTCCCCGACGATACCGTCGGCGTGAGCCTCGCGTACGCGGAGTCGGCCGATTTCGTGAGGTTCCTCATGCGGGACGCCGACAGCGCGCGGTTCGCGGCGCTCGTCCTTCGCGTGCGGCAGGGCGAGCCGTTCGATCAGGCGCTCGCGCAGGCCTATGGCACGAGCGCGCGGACGCTCGAGTATCAGTGGCACGAGGACGTACGCCGCACGCACGCGTTCTTCCCGGCGATGGCGTTCGGCTCGGCCCTGTGGGTGATGGTGATCGTCGCGCTCGGCTGGGGTTACGTGAAGCGCAGGCGGCGCGCGAAGGCGACGCTCGCGAGGTGGGCGCGCGAGGAGGCAGAGGAGGACGCGATCGCCCTGGCGGCAGCGCGGGGGACGTTCGAGGGCGACATCCCGGTGCTGGTGCCGGTGGTCAAGCAGGTGGAGCACGAGGGCGTGTTCCACACCCTGCACTGATCCGCGCGCGCTCTACCGAAGCACCGTCGGGCAGCCCGCCACGACGCGCACCGCGAGCACATCCCCGGCCATCACCCGATCGCACGCCGCCCCCGTGAGCGTGACGGTCTTCCCCTCCAACCTCCAGTTGCCGGGCTCCTGCGGCAGCAGCTTGTCGTCGAGGTACACGTTCACCGACGCGGGATCCGGGGCGGTCTTCAGATCGAACTGACAGCGCGCGAGGATCTGCCCCGCGATCTTCTTCAGCGCGGTGGTGAGCTCCGCACCGGTGGAGTCGACCCGGTAGTAATAGGGCACGGTCGGTCGGGCCGTTCCTCCCGCGAGCGCGAGCTTGTCGAGGAGCGGCGCGTAGCTCGCGCTCCCCGGGATCCCGAGCACGTACGTCTTCACGCCGGCGCCCGCGAGGGCGCGCACCGCGACCTCGGTGGCCTCGGCGTCCAGGCACGAGATGGCCTGCTCGCCAAGGCAGCAGTTGGCGCCGCCTGGCTTGCAGCCGTTCACGGACTCGACGTTGAGGATGCACGTCGCCGCCTGGCAGGCGATGCTCTGGCAGTTCGGGCCGCCGTCGGTCGCGAGCACCACGAAGGTGTTTCCGGGCAGGGATCGGAGGCGCGGGCTCAGCGCCTCGATCGTGGAGCGTATCGGCGTTCCCCCGCCGGTGGGGATGCTGATCGCCTGGGCGAGCGCCGTGGTCGTGGGCCCATCGCGGCCCGATGTCGACGCAGGATCCCCGCGTCTGACGGCCAGGACCTCCTTGCCCGCCGCGCACTGCTGGCTCCCTGCGGGGAACACCGCCGCGCCCACGTTCACCCGGGGCCCGAGCGCGCGCACCGTCGCGAGGACGTTGCCCTGGACGAAGAACCAGCGGTTGTCGATCGACATGCTGCCCGAGCGGTCGAGGACGAAGTACACGTTCGGCGGATCGCCCTCGAGCTCGGACTCCACGCACTCGCACGTGCTGCCATCTTCCCTCTTCAGGTCGCTGCACTTGAACGTGGGGTGGTCGTCCGCGTTGAAGCCGCCGGAGCTCCCGCTCGACGGGCCGGCCGGCAGGTTGTCCTCGGGGCCACCGATGATGCGCGGCGCGTGGCTCGTTCCGCACCCGCCGGCGGCGAGCGCCAGCGCGAGGAGCAGAGACGCGGCGATGACAGCTGCTCCGCGCACCTTCTCAGGATATCCCATGCGGGCGCGCGACGCCGCCCGGAATCTCGCGGGGGGGAAGCTCGCTCCTGTATCGTCAGGCCAGCCCGTGATCGCACGCGAGGAAAAACCGCCACGCGCGCCGTCCGCACGCCGCTTGCTGGCGGTCGTGCTCTCGGTCTTGCTCGTGATCCTGCTCGGCACGGTGCCGGGCGAGGTCCCGGGCGCGCTCGTGATCGAGTGGGTGGCGCCGCCGGTTCCCGCGTCGATGGGCGCTCGAGACGCGTCGCTGGACGTGTGGGTGCGCGTGGGTGGGCAGCAGGGCCTCGCCGGTGTGCACGTACGGGCGTTCACGATGATCGAAGGGCGCGCGCACCACGGCGGCGACGCCGCGTCCGACGCCTCGGGCCTGGCGCGGATCGGCGGGCTCCCGCGGGGGGAGCACTGGATCGTCGCCGAGCGCGACGGGTACGCGCGCGGGTCGGCCATGGTGGTGCTCGCGCCCGGCGCGCGCAGGCTCGATCTCGCGCTCGTGCCCGAGAATCACGTCGAGGTCACGGTGCGCGACGAGACGGGGAGGCCCGCAAGCGGCGCGGAGATCGAGGTGTCCGCGCGGGACCCCGTGCCGACCGGCGCGCGCGCGGACGAGGCGGGGCGCGCACGCGTGGGGCGACTCGGCGAGGGGCCGTTCGTGGTGCGCGTGCGGGCGGCCGCTCTGGGTCTCGAGGACGCCGTGCGTCGGGGCGTGCGCGCGGGGGAGTCGGTCGAGATCACGCTGCGGAGACTGGGCGTGTTGCTCGTGCGGGTCGTGGATACGGCCGACGGGCGCGTCGTGGGCGCGCGCGTGATGCTCTCGTCCCCCGCGCTCGCGGCTCCGCGGAGCGCGGAGACCGGCGCGGACGGATCGGTGCGGATCGCCGCGCTCGAGCCCGGCTCGTACTCGCTCCGCGCGACGAAGGGTGCGCTCGTCTCACCGGTCGAGATCGCGCTATCCGTCTCCGCCTCCGAGGAGAAGGAGGTCACGCTCCACCTCGCGCCCGGGCGCTTCGTCGCGGTGCGCGCGACGGACGGCGACGGCGAGGATGCCGAGGCTGTGTCCGGGGCGCGCGTCGTGCTCGCCGAGGGAGGCGTGTCGTCGTTCCCCGCCGAGGCTGTCACGGACGCAAAGGGCAAGGCCGTGCTCGGCCCCATCTCCGCAGGCCCCGCGTCCGTCTCCGTGTCCGCGCAGGGGTTCGTGCCGCGCGGGCCGATCGTCGCCAGCGATCCGGGGGAGACGCGCGTCGCGCTCACGCGCGCCGGCGTCATCGAGGGCCGCGTCCTCGACGCGCGGGGGTTCGGGATCGACGGCGCCACGCTGGAGGTCCTGGGCACCGATCTGCACGGCGGCCCGATCGAGGAGGATCCCGCGCGCATCGGGTTTCGCGAGTCGATGTTCGCCGCGCGCCTCGCGGGCCCCGCGCCCCTCGTCCGCGTGGGCGAACTCGGCGTCGTGCCAGGACCCGTCGCGCCGATCCCGGCGGCCCACGCCGCGTTCTCCGGGGCGGCGGGCCGCGGCGCGCCTCCTGCAGATCCGTGGGTGTCGCGCCGCGACGGCACGTTCCGCCTCTCGCCCGTGTCGACCGGGCGCATCCGCGTGATCGTGCGCCACCCGCAGTACACCGAGAGCGCGAGCGACACCTTCACCCTCGATCCCGGACGGACGGCCCACGTCGATCTCGTGATGCGGCAGGGCGGGGCGATCGAAGGACGGGTCGAGGACCCTCGCGGACGCGCCGTGCAGGGCGCGCGGGTCACCCTGGTCGCGCACGCCGGGAGCCTCGAGAAGTCCGCGGTCAGCGCGCAGGACGGGTCCTTCGCGTTCGCGGCCGTCCCCGAGGTCGTGACGATCCTCGTGTCTTACCCCGAAGATCCGCTCGAGCACGCGCTTCGCGTGGAGGCGAAGGTCGCCGAAGGGAAGACGGAGCGTCTCGCGCTCGTCCTGCCCGCGCGGCGCCCGGCGATCGTCCTCACGGTTCGGGATCGACGCGGGCGGGGGATCGAGGGAGCGCAGGTCTCCGCCCACGCGATGGACCCGGACGGTCTGCTCCGCGCGACGGTGTTCACCGACGGCCGCGGCGAGGCTCGGCTCTCGAACGCGTCCGGTCTGCGCGTCCGCGTCGAGGCCCGCGCGCCGGGGTACGCGACGCGCTTCGTCGACGTCAACGGCGACGCCGCCACGGTGGTGCTCGAGGTCGAAGAGGCCCTCGAGGGGATCGTCCGCACGCGTCGGGGGGAGCCCATCGCGCAGGCCGAGATCACGATCGCCACGGAGGACGAGGTCCGGCGGACGCGCTCCGATCGCGCGGGGATCTTCCGCGTGCGGGAGCTCGCGCCGGGAACCGTGGACATCCGCGTGCGGGCCACCGGCTTCGCCCCCGCGGAGACGCGCGTCCGGGTCGACGACCGGGGCGGCCGGCGCGCGACCGAGGCGACCCCGATCGAGCTCGTGCCCGAGGGCATCGTCCATGGTGTCGTGACCGACGGGAAGGGAAAGCCCGTCGCGCTCGCCCGTGTGGCGGACGGGCCCGTCCCCGCATGGGTCCCGGGGGGGGCGCCACCCGCGGGGCTCGCGACGACCGACCCGAGCGGTCGCTTCGTCCTGCGTGGCCTGCGCGAGGGCGTCCGCCCGATCGAGGCGCTCCATCCCGACGAGGGAAGCGGGCGATCCGACGTCCAGGTGATCGAGGGCCGCACGACCGACGGCGTGCGGATCGTCCTCGTGCGTGGCGGCGAGAAGGCGCCGGACGTCCGTACCCCCGGGGGTGTCGCGATCACCCTCGGCGAGACGGGCGGAGATCCGCGCGAGGTCGTCGTCGCGTCGGTCGTCGAGGGCAGCGAGGCCGAGCGCGCGGGCCTTCGCCCGGGCGACGCGATCGTGGACGTCGATGGCGCGAAGGTGGACACCATGGAAGGGGCGCGCGCGCGCCTCGGAGGCCCGCTCGCGCTCGAGGTCACCCTGGGCGTCCGACGCGGCGAGCGGGCGATGATCCTGCGCGTGCGGCGCGAGCCCGTGCGGAGGTGAGCGGGGCGCGCCCGCTCGGCGTCACTTCTTGTGCTTCTGGAAGGTGATCGTCCGCCCCGGGACGACGCTCCAGCGCATGGTCTCGCCCGAGAGCATCGTGAACGTCTCCTTGTCGCCGCCCGCGCTGATGATGATCTGCTCGACGTCGCTCTTGAGGACCTTGTAGGGGCTCGTGGTCTTCTTGCCCTGGTGGGTGATGATCACCTTGTCGCCCTTGAAGACGAGGTCCATCGACGTCGCGAACGTCGTCGCGCCGGCCTGCGTTTCGGCGGGCACCCCTGCGGCGGCCGTCCCCTGCCAGTGACCTTCGAGCCGCGGCGAGCCCGAGCCACCGCAGCCCGCCGCGAGGAGCGCGCAGACGAGGGGGGCGGTGCCGGCGCCGGCGAGGGTCGTGAGGCCACGCATCTTCCTCGTGAGCGTACTCCATCCTCGGGCCGCGCCCCGCTGGAAACTGCTATCCTTCCGTGGCCCGTGGCCGAGAAGCGTCGCCTGCCCGTCCTGTCCGAGCGCCCCCCCCCAGCGGGCGACCCGGAGGAGTCCGACGAGCGCCCACCGTGGCACTGGGTCGGCTTCGGTACCGTCGCGATCTTCGCGGCGTGGCTCCCGCTCGCGTACGTGGCGCAGTATGTCGTCCTCCGCGCGGTGCTCCCCCGCTTCGGGCTCGCGGGCGCGAGCACGGAGGACGCGGCGAGGGGGCTCGCGCTCCTCGACCCGGAGCAGCGGACGCGCTTCTCCTTCTGGATGTTCGCGCCGCACGCCGTCGCGCTCCTTCTCGCGTCGTTCGCCGGAGGGACGCTCGTCGGTCGGTTCGGTGCGCCCGCGGGCCGGCGCGAGGCGGCCATCGCTGGCGTGGCGACGAGCCTCCTGGCGGGAGCGCTCTCGTGGGCGAGCGCCGGGCCGTCGGTGGTGTCGCTCGCGACGCTCGCGGTGACGGTGCCGGCCGCGTGGCTCGGCGCGACGCTCCAGGAGCGTCGCCGCAGAACCCCCTGATTTCCAGCGCGGGACGTGGTACCTGGAGGGCGTGCTCGCGCTGACCGTCCCCACCGACGACGCCTGGATCGAGCTCGCGATGGCGGACCTCGATCGGGTCCTCGTGGACCACGCACACTGCGAGATGAAGGCCGCAGCGAACGCGATCTCGCTCGGGGCTCGGCACCCCGACGATCTCGAGATGGTCACGTCGCTCTCCCTCCTCGCGCGCGAGGAGCTCGAGCACTTCGAGCGGGCGATCGCGTTCCTCGCGCGCCGGGGCCTCGCGCTCGGCCCGCCCCCCGAGGACACGTACGCCGTGGCGCTGCGGCGCGCGGCGCGGGCGGCGCTGCCGGACGTGCCGCCGCTCGTGCAGCGGCTGCTCGTGGGTGCGCTGATCGAGGCCCGCTCGTGCGAGCGGTTCAAGCTGCTCGCCGCGCGCCTGAGGGGGCCCGAGCTCGAGGGGCTCCGCTCTTTCTACGAGGAGCTGTTCGCCTGCGAGGCTCGCCATTTCCGAACTTACGTCGACCTCGCGCGGCGCGCCGTCCGGTCGGCCGGTGCGGGCGAGGCGGGCGCCGACGCGATCGTCGACGCTGCCCTCGCTCGCCTCGCCCGCGAAGAAGGGGCGATTGTCCGATCCCTCGGCGGGAGCGCGCGCGCCCGCGCGACGGTCCACGGGTGAGGCGGGCGTCGTGACGCGCGCTGCAGCGGAGTACGCCGATCTCGCGCGCACGGATCTCGACCTCGCGCGGGCGTGCGCCTCGCTCGAGCGCGCCCGCCGGACCCAGGGCGGCGTGGAAGCGTCCGATCCGCAGCCCCTCGCACAGCACCGCGCCGTGAGCGGGAGGCGTGCGCTCCAGATCCTCGACGAGCTCGCGCCGTCGTCGGCCGACGGGCCGCGCGTCCGCGCGCAGGCGCGCATGGTCCTCCACCTCGCGATCGCGCGGATCGGGTTCGAGAGCGGGGCCGAGGTCGCCGCCGCCCGCGCGATCGCCGACGCCGGGGTCGAGATCGCGGGGACGCCACCCTCGCGCGTCCCGTGGACCGACGCGGCGCGCGCGCTGGTCGAGGTGCGCGTCGCGCCCGCGATGGATCCCGTGCTCACCGCGATGGCGGCGCGCGGCCCCGCGATCGCGGCGGCCAACAGGCGCCTCGGCGAGACCTCCTTCGAGGCCGCGCGACAGCTCGGCCTGCCCCATCCGGAGGCGCGCTTCGTCGCGAGCGCCGAGGGGGTGGAGGGCGTGATCGGCGCCGCGCAGACGTTCCTCGATCGGACCGAGGCGCTCTGGACCGACCTCGTGGCCCACGCGCGACGCCGCGCGGCCGCTCCCGTCTGGCGCCCGGTCGACACGCTCGCCCTCGCGCTCGCGCCCGACGCCCCACGAGGATGGCCGTCGCGGATCACGGCGCGGTGGTTCGCCGAGATCCTCCCCGGGCTCGCGAAGCGGGCCGAGATCGCCCCCGACTCCCTCCCTGCCGCGCTCGGAGGTGCGAGCTTCGCGCGCGCGCTCGGCGTGTTCGGGGCGGCTCTCATGCGCCCCCCCGCCTCCTTGCCATTCTCCCTCGCGCGCGACCCGACCGCACCGCGCGCGCTCCTCTTCTCCGCGCTGTTCGCCGGTCTCCCGGGGGCGGCCATCTTCCACGCCCGCGTCCTCGGGGAGCCGGCCGGCACGGCGCGCGACCAGGCCCGGGCGCTGTCCAGGGCGATCCTCTTCGCGGGCCGGAAGGCGGCCTTCGACGCGATCCTGGCGCGAACGGCCTCGGCCTCCGCCGACGCGTGGAACGAGCTCTCCTTCAGGGTCTTCGGCGCGCCCGTACCCGCGACGCTCGCCGGTGCGTGGCCGCGACGGAGACCGGACGCCGTGTGCCGCTTCGAGGCGTGGCTCCTCGCGCGCGACCGCGAAGGGGACCTCGTCCGCCGCTTCGACGAGGACTGGTTCAGGAACCCACGCGCGGAGGCCGCGCTGCTCGCCGAGGCGTCGGGGCCTGCCCGCGACTTCGAGCCGCACCCCGAGGGGCAGCTCGCGCCCGCCGCGGAGGACGCGGCGCGCCGCTTCCAGGAGGTGCTCGCGTGAGGGTTCTTGGCGCGGCGATCGTGGCGCTGCTCGCGCCGCACGCGGCCACGCCCGCCGCGCCGCACCCGATGTTGCCGAGCCTCGCCCGCGTCCGCGTGGAGGTGGGAAAGGACCGGTGCCTCGTGCTCCACGACGTGAACCTCCCCCGCGGCGACTGGACCGGCGGCGACCTAGATCTGTTCGCGTCGTTCGGCGTGGCGTTCCCGACGGCGATCGACGCCCGCATCGTCGCCCTCGGCGAGGGCGACGCGACCGCACGAGGCCCGGAGGCGGGCGAGTCCGTGGGGATCGAGCGCGCGCCGCGGAGGCCTGCGAACGCCCACCTCATCGTCGGGAGGCCGACCATGGCGGGCGTCGTGCTGAAGCTGAAGGACGGCGCGTTCCGTCGCGCGACCGCGCCCGGCGGCGTGGCCCAGCTCCGGCTGCGCGAGGTGCTCCCGCTCGGCGACGCCGCGCGCCCGCTCCCGGTGCGGCTCGGCGCGGCCGCGGGCCAACCCATCGCCGTGCTTCGCCTCGAGCTCGCCGCGCTCGCGGGCGAGCCACCGATCGAGAAGGGCTCGGCGCGCCTCTGCGGCCCGGACGCCGACCCGTCGCTGCTCACGCTCTCGCCGAGGAGCCGCGGGGACGCGAGCCTCACCGTGCTGCCGTACCTCGCGACGCGTCGCCCGACCGACGACCTCTGCTTCGACTGGTCGCGGTGAGTCGCACCCACGATCCCACGCGAGTCCCCCAACGCGAGCTCCGCCACGCGAGAGATCAGCGGCGCCGTTCCATGGGCCGCGATCCCGTCCGCGCGTCGAACCACGAGGTCTTCAACCTCCGGGGAAGGGCCGAGGCGTACAGGCAGTCGCGCAGCTGGTTCAGCTCGCTCGTGACCCCCTCGTGGCTCTCGCCGGCCTTGATCGCGACGACCTCCGCGCGCGTCAGCTCGTCACGCGACAACGTGCCCTCGACGTCCTCGCGCGCGACGCGAACGCCCTTCTCGGCGAGGGTCTTCGCGAGCCACACGCTGTTCTGCTCCGTGGCGCCCCCCGTGTAGTACGTCACGAGCTTGTGCCGCGTGTGGATCGGACGCCCGCGGCCGGCCTCGACCCACGCGACGAACGCGTCGGCCTCCGCGTAGAGCGCGTCGAAGAGGTACACCTCGATCACCTCGGCGCCACCGTGGCGCACGCACTGCGCCGCGGCGTGGTAGCCGCCCGAGTGCGCGCTGATGCAGAGCGTCCCGAACGCGGCCCCGACGACCCGGCCGAGGGCCTGCACGGCGTCCCGCTGCCCGAGCGCGCGCGAGAGCCCTACGAGGAAGCGCGCGAACCCGCCGGGCTCCTCGAGCTTGCCGATCCCCGAGTCGGCGGCGAGCACGGGGCCCTGCGGTACGACGAGGATCGCGTCCTGCTTGCTGTCCACGAGCTGTTCGCGGAGCCTGTGCTGCGCCATCGCGCGATCCGCGGTCGTCCGGTGCCCGTGGAAGTGCACGACCACCCCCGTCCTCCCGTCGCGCGAGGGGGCGTAGTGCCCCGGCACGAACACGAGCACGGTGGGATCCTGGTACGCCGCGCGAGCCGAGGGGAAGGGTGCCGTTTCCGGCAGGTGGAAGGCGAGCGTGGTCCCGAGCGGCCCACGCTCCACCCAGGCGAGCTCGCGCGCCACCGACCCGCGCGCGAAGGGAGCCCACACCATCGGCACGGCGAGGGCCGCTCCGCCTGCGAGGAACCCGCGCCGCCCCACCCGCACGGCTACATTCCCGCGGGATCGGGCTCGTCGGCCGCGCTCTGCCCATCGTAGAAGTAGCGGATGCCGGCGCCGACGGTGGTGGCCGGATGCGCCGCGGCGACGTCGCGGCGGGCGCCGATCTCGAAGCTCCACCGCCGATCGACGTAGCCGAGCCCTCCCGTGATCGCGTGGGCGCGCAGGCCGTCGTCGTAGCGGTACCCGAGGCGCACGGGGAAGCGATCCGCGATCAGGACCTCGCCCCCGATCATGCCGCGCGCACGCGGCCGCCCGAACGTGTTGAAGTCGACGAGCCCGTCGGCCTCGACCGAGAACACCTTCGCCGCGTACCCCACGCCGAGCGACAGCTGCGTCGGCGCGAAGCCGTTCTCGGGGTACGTGAGGTTCTTGCCCACGAGGCCGATCCGCAGGCCCTCCGTGGGCGACAGCGTCGCCCCCGCGTCGAACGTGAAGCGCGCGAAGATCGGATCTCCGCGCGTGCCATCCGACGCAAAGCTCGCCCCGAGCGGCCCGCGCGACACGGCCTGGGAGACGCGGATGTAACGACCCGTGAGCCCGATCGCGAGCATGTCCCCGAGCGGGTACGCGAGGGCGACGCGGAGGTCCGTCCACGTCCGGCGGATCCCGTCGGGATCCATCATGGACCACACGCCGCCGAGCCCGCCCCCGAGGCGGTTCGTGGAGGAGTCCACGATGGCGCCGCCGTAGCTCTGACGGCGCGCCTCCGGCCCGAGGGCCGCGAGCCCCTCGAAGTGGTAGACGCGCGCGAGGACGAGGTTCGCCGGGTTCGAAAAGAGCGCGTTGGTGGACGTGCCGAGGGCGGTCTGCGCGCCCGCCATCCCGAGGAGGCGCGGGTGCTGCACCTCGCCCCCTTCGTACCCCTGCTCCGGCGTGGTGGCCGAGGTCTCCGCACGCGCGGAGGCGGCCCACAGGAGCGCCGCGAGAGAGAGGAGGAGCGGGCCGCGCCGCAAGCTCGTGTCGATGCCCACGGGGAAGGGTCTACGGAAGCCCGTCCAAAAAGGACAATTTTCGACGATCGGGACGTCGGTCGGGGCCCAGATCACGGGCGTTCGGCGATGGCAAGCCGTTTCCGTGGCCGCGAGGCCTGGCCCGCCGGCGGCCGACGGCACGGATCGCGAGATCGGCTTTCCCCCGCGAAATCGGCTGCGCGGTGCCTCTTGACACCCGCACGTGCGGAAATGAAAGCGCGGGAGGATGCGTGTATGTTGCGAGTGGCTCGATTCTCCCGTGATGCCGTGCGGTTACACGGCGCCCCGGGAGCGGCCCCCCCCGCGACGCGGAAACGGTGGTGGTCTACAAGCAATAATAGATCAACATTTCATGCTTTTACCCGCGATTCGCGCATCGTCGTGGACGAGCTTCGAATCGTGGTGGTAGCTCCATCTTCGTTGCCTCCTGGTCCTCCTGGCCAGGACCCCTTCACGGTAACGCCGGTGTCTCGCAGCCCCACGGGTTGTGCGGTTGCGCAGACCCCGGGGCTGTGACCCGTGAGGAGGGGTTCGTCATCTCCCGTCTCGAGGCCGGTTCTCCACAGGGGTGTGGAGAGGCTGTGGGGGTTGGGTGTGCGCGGTGCTTTCGGTTTTCTTTCGGATGGGGATGCGCGGGTGAGCAGGCGAGACAACATGCACGACCGTCACTTCGACACGGACAAGCTCTGGGCCGACGCGGTGTTGTACACGCGCGAGCGTTCTCCCCAGAGCTTCGAGCAGTGGTTCTCGGGCGTCCAGTACGACGGCATCGTCGACGGAGTCCTGAGCCTGCGCGCGCCCAACGAGTTCGTCAGGGACTGGGTCGAGCAGCACTTCGTCCCGACCCTGTCGGACTACCTCCGCAGCCAGACGGGGTGGAGCGTGCAGGTCGCGTGGACGGTCGGGGGCGACCTCGAGCGGCCGGTATGTGACGGGCCGGCCCCTCAGCCCGTGTCCGTCCGCAGCCACGCCCGACCCCAGTTCGTCCTCGACAGGCTGGACGCCGTCCCCGCGCCGTCGTCGACGCGCGCGTCGCGGACGCAGCTCAGGGAGGTGCCGCCTCCGCTGGCGCTCAACGCGAAGTACGTCTTCGAGAACTTCGTCGTCGGCGCCTCGAACCAGCTCGCGCACGCGGCGGCCCTCGGGGCGGCGGGAGGCGGCGGGCCCAGGCACAACCCGCTCTTCCTCTGCGGCGGCACGGGCCTGGGCAAGACCCACCTCGTGCACGCCGCCGCGCACCGCATCCGCGAGGATCGCCCGGCGGCGCGCATCCTGTACGTCTCCGCCGAGAAGTTCGTGAACGAGTTCCTGCAAGCCCTGCAGGACCACAAGATGAACGACTTCCGCGCTCGCTACCGCGACCGCTGCGACGTGCTCCTCGTCGACGACATCCAGTTCTTCGCCGGCAAGACGGGCACCCAGGAGGAGTTCTTCCACGCGTTCAACGCCCTGCACCAGGCCGACAAGCAGATCATCGTGACGAGCGACAAGTACCCGCAGCAGCTCGAGAAGATGGAGGAGCGCCTCATCTCCCGCTTCACCTGGGGCCTCGTCGCCGACATCCAGGGACCCGAGCTCGAGACGCGCATCGCCATCCTCCGCAAGAAGGCCCAGCTCGAGAAGATCGAGCTCGCCGCCGACGTCGTGCTCTGCCTCGCGCAGTCCATCCGCAGCAACGTCCGCGAGCTCGAGGGGTGCCTCATCCGGCTCGCGGCGAAGAGCTCGCTCCTCGGGCAGCCCATCGACCTCGAATTCGTGAAGGCCGAGCTGGCCGCGTCGAACGTGGGACGCGTCAGCGAGCAGAGCGTCGAGGACATCCAGCGCGTCGTCACGCACCACTTCAAGCTGCGCTCCGGCGACCTCCTCTCGCCCGACCGGCACAAGAGCATCGCGTTCGCGCGCCACGTCGCCATGTACCTCTGCAAGCAGCGTCTGAAGTGCAGCTTCCCGGAGCTCGGACGCGCGTTCGGCGGTCGCGATCACACGACCGTGATGAGCGCCGTCCGCAAGGTCGAAGGTCTGCGCACGAGCAGCGCGGACGTGCGGGCGCAGATCGAGGCGATCGAGAGGAAGCTCGGCAGCCTGGACTAGCGCCAATGCCGTTCGGATAAGGCATTCGTTCGAGCGAGGGTGCCCCCACCCGTCGCGCTTCGCGCGCCGGCCTCCCCCCGATCGCGCGCTACGCGCGCGATGGGGGAGGCGAAGAGGCTCCGTGGAGGCGGTGGGGCGCCCGCGTAGACCTCACCCCCCGTCCCCCTCTCCCTGAAGGGAGAGGGGGCACGTGAACGGGAGAATCGCCTCTCGCAGGGTCTCCCGGTTCAGTCGTGCGTTCTCGAGGCGAACGACGCGGAGGCCACGGCGCGCGAGGATCGTCGTGCGCCTCGCATCCCGTT
>SXNL01000169.1 GCA_005777185.1 Myxococcales bacterium | reverse complement strand
GCTCGCTCTCGATGAGCTCCCGCGGGATCGCGGCGCAGTTCACCTTGACGAAGGGACCGTCCCTGCGCGGGCTCAGCCGGTGGATCGCGCGGCTGATGAGCTCCTTGCCCGTGCCGCTCTCGCCGCTGATGAGCACGCCCGCCTTCGTGGGCGCTACCTTCTCGATCTCGTGCAGGACGCGGTCCATCGACGCGCTCTTGCCGATCATCTCGTGTCGCTCGCGCTGCTCCTTCGAAGCCTCCGCGAGCGCCCGCTTGGCATGGGCGGCCTCGAGCACGTTGCGCACGCTGACCACGACGCGCTCGCGGGCCACCGGCTTCTCGAAGAAGTCCGACGCCCCGAGCTTGATCGCCATGACGGCCTCGTGGACGGTGGCGTGCCCGCTGATCACGATGACCGGCAGGCTCTGGGTCCCCTCGTCCTTGTGGATCCGCTCGAGCGCCTCGAGCCCGCTCATGCGCGGGAGCTTCACGTCCAAGATGACGAGATCGACCGGTATCTCGGGATCCGCGAGGATCGCGAGCGCGTCCTCGGCCGTCTCCGCGAGCAGGGCCTTGTAACCCTCGCCCTCGAGCACCATCTGCAGCGTCCGCCGGATGTTGCGCTCGTCGTCGACGACGAGGACGGTCCGTCGCGTCGCCTCGAGGGCGGGCGGATCGCTCGCGGCGCGCGAAGGAGGATCCATCGCGGCGCAGCATAGCGCGGCGGCGCTTCAGAACACCACGCCGAAGAGGGCCCGCTGCGTGGACAGCTTGGGGTGGATCACGTCGAGCTGGTACGCGTAGCCGAGCGCGACGGAAAGGAAGCGGAGCTCGATGCCCGCCATGGGCAACGCGCCGCCGCCCCGGATCGAGGTCGTCGTCGCGGCGAGGCGCGGCGCGCACGCGGGAGCGCCAGGGCAGGGGCTCGCGGCGCCGGCCCCCTGATCGTACTCGATGCCGAGGCGTGTCTCCGAGCCCCGATCGATCGCGGCGGCGAGGCCGATGGACGGCACGACGTAGGTCGGGAAGGTGTAGCCGAAGAGCAGGATGCGGTACCCCATCGTGAGCTCGAAGGCGACGCGGTAACGCCGCCGGTGTACGAGCGGCGCGCGCGTCTCGGGATCGAACGCCACCACGAGGCCCGTGCGCGCGCCGACGACGAAGCGGTCCTTCCCGATCACGTCGACCGACACGTACGCGCCCGCCCAGTCGTCCACGTCCGTGTGGAGCAGGAGGCCGAGGCTCGGCTCGCGCAGATCCCAGATCCCGTCGAAGGGGCGCTGCTCCCCGATCTTGCCGGACAGGAGGAAGAGGGCGGAGGGCCGCACCGCGAACCCGATCTTGTTGTCGAGGAGCAAGGAGGCCACGCCCAGCACGGCGCCGTCGCACCCGAGCAGCGGGCCGCCGGAGTTGCCGGGACTGAGCATCGCGTCCGTCTGGAAAAGCGTCTCCGTGACGGCGCTCACCATGCCGCGCGAGCCAGAGTGGTTGAGCAGCCCCTTCAACGAACCCTGCGTGCCGAAGTCGCCGTGGGGGTGCCCGATGGCGAGGACGGGCGTGCCCACCGTGACCTCGAAGCGCAGGGACAAGGGGCGCGCGTCCAGGACGGGGCGCTCGAGCTCCAGGATCGCGAGGTCACGCTCGGGGTCGGTCGCGACGACCGTGGCCGGGATCCTCGCGCCGCCGAGCAGCTCGACGGTGACGCCGCGGCCGAGGTCCACGACGTGGAACGCCGTCGCGACGTGGCGAGACGAGAAGAACAGGAAGCCTGCGCCGAGGCCGCCGTCCGGGCGGGTGATACGGACGACCGAGCGCTTGGACGACTCGTAGACCCGCCCCACCCATGCCTCGTCGCAGGGCGCCGCATCGTCGCGACGCGCCGGCGTGGCGACCGGCGCGTCCGGCGTCGACGGCGGCGGAGAGGGCTCGGCGGGAGGAGGCTCGGCGGGCCGCCCGTCCGCACGAACGACCGGTGAGGCCGTGAGCAACCCGAGGAAGGCGAGCGCGGCCGAGCACGCGACGGGGGCCGCGCGGCGAGCGCCCATCCTCACACGCCGTTCTGCTTCATGTAGCCGAGGTAGCGCGTCGCCTGCTCGGAGATGCCACTCTTCGGGTACTCGGCGAGGATCGCCTGGAAGGCCTCCCGCGCGGCGTCGTACTTGCGCATGCGGAGGTACGTCTCGCCGAGCAAAAGGAGCGCCTCGGCCTCGAGCCCCGAGTCGATCGTGCCTTCGATGCTGGCCGTCTTCCTCTTCCCGGCCTCTCCCCCGGTGGACATCGTCGACAGGCGCGTGGCCGTGAAGTTGCGCAACGCGTAGTGAACGCGGGAGATCGCGGCGTCGTAGTTGTCGCGATCGAGGTAGAAGCGCGCGACGTACAGCTCGTGCCGCACGAGCCGCGCCGTCACCTCGGTGAGGAGCTCGCGCATGCGCGGCGCCTCCTTCGCGGCCGGGTAGTCGTGAAGGTACGCGCGGAGCTCGCGGTAGGCCTCCATGACGGAGGCCTGGTCGCGCTCGTCCCCCGAGGGGAGGAAGATCGAGTCCTGGATCTGCCGGAACTCGGCCTCCGCGATGCGAGAGCGGGCGTAGCTCACCTCGTCCGGATCCGACCTGTGATCGTGCACGAACTGCCTGTACGCCCGGATCGCCTCCGCGTACTTCTCCTGCTCGAACTCGGCGTCGGCGATGCGGAGCTCCGCAAGCTTGGCGTAGCGGGAGTAGCTGTACTTGCGCTTCACCTCGCGCATGAGGTTCTGCGACTCGATCCAGTTGTGCGCCGTGAACTCCTCGAGTGCGGCCTCGTACGCGAGCTTGGCATCCTGCGTGTACGTGAGGGCCGTCTTCGGCTCCTCCTTGCCACACGCGGGGAGGCCGGCGAGCGCCGACGCGACGAGCGCCGCGGTCAGCGACCATCGGGCGACGTGGTGGAACCGGGTCGCGCGCCGCGCCATGGCGAGCCTTCTACACCAGGAGAAAGACGCCGACATGATCATTTTTCGGCGCGCCATCGGGCGATCCTGCGCGGAGGTGGCGCGCCGTCGAGGTCCCGTGTGACGGACCGGACGATGCGGCGCACCCGCTCGGCGATCTCCCGCGGCGCGCCGCCCTCCACCTCGACCTCGACGGCGCCGTCGGCGGACACGCGGGCCGCGACGGCGTGATCGCGGTCGGGCAGGTGAACGTGCCCCGCGTAGATCCACGGCGGCCCGTCCCCGCCGGCCCTCGCGACGGCGCGATCGAGGATCACGCGGACGCCGTGCCGTGGCCTGTCTCCGACAATCGCCATGTCCGTTTGGGTCATGCTAATACACCGCTCATGGAGAAGAACCCCATCACGCCCGCCGGAGCCACCAAGCTCCGCGAGGAACTCCACCACCGCAAGACCGTGGAGCGACCCGCGATCGTGAACCAGGTGGCCACCGCGCGCGAGCTGGGCGACCTGAAGGAGAACGCGGAAGACCACGCCGCGCGCGACAAGCACGGCTTCAACGAGGGCCGGATACGCGAGATCGAGGACAAGCTGGCCCGCATCGAGGTCATCGATCCCTCGAAGCTGAGCGGGGATCGCGTGGCGTTCGGGGCGACGGTGCGCCTGTCGAACACCGACACGAACGAGGAGGTCCGCTACCAGATCGTCGGCCTCGACGAGGCGGACATCAAGCAGGGCACCATCAGCATCACGAGCCCCGTCGCCCGGTCGCTCCTCGGGAAGTCCGCCGGCGACGAGGTCAAGATCCGCACACCCGCGGGCGAGCGATCGTACGAGATCCTCGAGGTCGAGTTCAAGTGACGCGCGCGCGCGCGCGCCGCGGCTGACGGACCGATGCCGCGGGGCACAGCGTCGAGGTCCCGGAGTGGGGCGCTCGAGCCAGGCGATCCGGTGACGCGGCTGGCAGGGATCGGGCCGGCCGTCGCGGCGTCCCTCGCCGTGCGTGGGATCGAGACCGTGCTCGATCTCGCGTGGACGCTCCCGACGGGCGCCGACGACCTCCGGGCGCCGCTGACCGTGCCGGAGGCTCGTGGGCGGGCGGCGGAGGCGGGCGGCACGGCTCGCGTCGCGATCGCCGTCACGGTCCGCTCCGCGCACCTCTTGCCCATCCGCGGCAAGCGGATCGTCCGCGTCATCGGCGAGAGCAGCGGGGAGACCGTCCACGCGATGTGGTACTTCGCGGCCCGCGGAGTCCTGTCGGCTGCCGCGGCAGGCTCGGCGGTCCTCCTCGTCGGACGCCTGGAGCTCGCGCCCGGGAAGCCCCCGCGCATGACCCACCCGGACGTCCTCGCCGACAGTCCGGAGCGGCGCGTCGTCCTACCGAGGTACGACCGAGCGCTCGCGCGGGAGTCCGTGGTGCGTACCGCCCTCGCGCACCTCTTCGAATGCGCGGACGTCGACGCCTGGGATCCCATCCCGCGCGGCGTCGCGGAGGCGCTCGGGTTCCGCCCCTTCGCCGGGCTTCTCCGGGCGGCCCACGGCGGCGACGCGACGGCCGCGGGTGGGGCGCTCGAGCGCCTCGCGTGGGTCGAGATCTTCGCCCGCGTCCGCGCTCGGCTCGCGGACGAGGACACGCGGGCGGCGGGAGGACACGCGATCGTGCCAGACGAGGTCGTGGCGCACCGGGTCGAGGCGAGCCTCGGGTTCACGCTGACGCCGTCGCAGTCGCGGACCGTGAAGGAGATCCGCGAGGACATGGCCCGAGGCGCCCCGATGCGCCGCCTCCTCTTCGGCGACGTGGGGACGGGCAAGACCGCGGTCGCGCTGCTCGCGGCGGCGCACGCGATCGCGGCGGGCCGACAGGTGGCCGTCCTCGCGCCGACCAGCGTGCTGCTCGATCAGTACGCGACCGCCATCGAACCGCTCGTCGAAGGCGCCGGCGCGCGCGTGGCGCTCCTCTCCGCGAGCACCGGCGGAGCGAAGCGCGAGAGGATCCTCGAGGCCCTGCGGGACGGGTCGGTCGACCTCGTCGTGGGCACCCACGCGCTGCTCTCCACGGCCGTCGGGTTCGCGCGCCTCGGGCTGGTCATCGTCGACGAGCAGCACCGGCTCGGTGTCGCGCAGCGCCTCGTCCTCGTCCAGAAGGGCGAGCGACCCCACCTCCTGACGCTCTCGGCGACGCCGATCCCGAGGACGCTCGCGCTCGCGCTCCGTGGCGAGGTGGCCACGTCCACGCTCGACGAGCGCCCCGCCGCGCGCGCGCTCGCCGGGACGGAGGTGTGGCCGTCCGAGCGACGGGCGGAGGCGATGGCGCTCGCGAAGGCGGCCTGCGACCGCGGCGAGCGCGTATTTTTCGTCGTGCCGCGCGTGGGCGATCTCGACGAGGACGACGGCGGCGACGACGAGCCTCCGTCGCTCGCGCGGGCCAGAGAGGCCGTCGCGCGCGCGACCGCGCACGCCGTCTCCATCCTGCACGGGGGGTTGCGCCCGGTCGAGCAGCTGCTCGCCATGCGCCGCTTCCGGACCGGGGCGGCCCCCATCCTGGTGTGCACGACCGTCGTCGAGGTGGGCGTCGACGTCCCTGAGGCGACGCTGATGATCGTCGACGGCGCCGAGCGCTTCGGCCTGTCGCAGCTGCACCAGCTCCGGGGCCGCGTCGGGCGAGGACGCGCCCATGGGCGGTGCCTTCTCCTGCACGCGAGCAAACTCGACGGCGAACGGCTGGCGCGGCTCCGTGCCCTCGCGGATCTCCGTGACGGTGAGGCCGTGGCGCGCCACGATCTCGCGACGCGCGGCATGGGCGAGCTCTCGGGCAAGCGCCAGTCGGGCCAGGATCTGGGGTTCTCGTACGTGGACCCCCTGGTGCCCCCCTCCTGGACGCTCGAGGTGGAGCCCGTCGCGCGCCGCCTCCGGGAGGAGGATCCCGCGCTCGACTCCAGCCCCGTCCTGCGGCGTCTCGTCGCGCGCCTGGACCACGGCCGCGTGGCGCGAGAGGACGCTGGATGATCGCCCGGCGCACGGGAGGTGTGCTCGCCGGCTTCATCCTCCTCCTCGCGCTCGAGAACCTCGTCGTGGGGGTGGGCTGGCGCCACCTGTTCGTGGCCCCGTGGGAGATGGGGATCGCCCGGACGCACGCGAGCCCGATCGCCCTCGCGCTGCTCGCGCCGATCGCCCTCGCGTTCGTCCTCCTCGCGGCGCTGGCGAGATCTCCACGTGGCGCGCGCGCGGTGCCCGCCCTCGCCGCCATGGCCGGCCTCGCGCTCGGCTTCGGCGTGACGTACGGCCGGCACTTCCGCCTCCTTCCCGTCCGCGTGGCCTTCGTCTTCGCGGTCGCCGCGGCGGTCGGCCTCGCGGCGAAGGCGCTCGTGCCGCTGCTCGTCCGCGCCTCGCCGCGGGCGCTCGCCCTCGTCGGCGCAGCCACGGGGGCGGGGGCCTGGGTCGCCGACGTCTTCGTCCTGCCACGGCTCTACCCTGCGTTCCACGGCGCCCTGGCGCTCACGACGCTCGCGGGCTTCGCCGCCGTCTCGCCGCTCCTCGCCGAGGGTCCCCGTGGGCCGTGGATCGCGCGCGCGGCGCTGGTCCTCACGGGAGGATCCTTGGCGTGGGCATGGTTCGCAGGCTTCGGGCTCGCACCGTGCGACAACCTCCGCCTGGTCCTCGTGGAGCACGCCCCCGTGCTCGGACGTGCCGTGCTCGTGGCCGGACGCTGGGCGCCCCCTCCACCCCTCGAGCCAGACGCGCGCGAGGACGCCCCGAGGGCGTCGGCCACGCGCGCGCTCGACTGGACCGGCCAGGACGTGGTGCTGCTGACGATCGACGCCCTGCGAGCCGACCACGTCTCCTCGTACGGCTACGCGCGCCGCACGACGCCGTCGATCGATCGCCTCGCTGCGGCCGGCGCCCGGTTCACGCATGCCTACTGTCCGACCCCGCACACGTCCTACTCGGTGACGTCGCTCATGACGGGCAAGCACATCCGGCCGCTCCTCGCCCTCGGGGTCGGCGACGACTCCGAGACCTGGGCCGGCTACCTCCGCCGCTACGGCTACCGCACCGGCGCGTTCTATCCTCCGGCCGTGTTCTTCATCGACGAGGAGCGCTTCACCGGCTTCCGCGATCGTGGCCTCGACTTCGAGTACCGCAAGGTCGAGTTCGCGAAGCCCGACGTGGCGATCGCCCACGTCGAGCGCTTCCTCGCGGGCGCCCCCGCCGACCGGCCGCTGTTCGTCTGGATGCACGCGTTCGAGCCCCACGAACCGTACGAGGCCCACGCCGCGTTCCCGTTCGGGGAGCCCGGGAGGACGCGCGACGTCGACGCCTACGACAGCGAGATCGCGCTGGCCGACGACGTCCTCGGCAAGGTCGTTGCGCTCTTCCAGCGACGTCGGTCGGGCGCCGTCGTCATCGTCACCGCGGACCACGGAGAGGAGTTCGGCGATCACGGCGGGCGCTATCACGGGACGACCGTCTACGAGGAGCAGGTGCGTGTGCCTCTCGTGATCGTCGGTCCGGGTGTGGCCCCTCGCGTCGTGACCACCCCGGTGCAGACGATCGACCTCCTGCCGACCCTCCTGTCCGCCCTGGGGATCCCGCGCCCCCCGCGCGTGACGGGGAGCGATCTCGGGGGCCTGCTCGCGGGCGCGCCGCCCGAGAGCGAGCGTGTCGCGTTCGCGGAGACCGACGAGTACACGATGACGGCCGAGCGCTCGGAGCGCCTCGTCTGCCACCGGCGGCTCGGCGCGTGCGCCCTCTACGACGTCGCGGTCGATCCCCTCGAGACCCGGGACCTCTCGCGGGAGCGCCCGGGCAGCGTGCAGGCCCTCCGCAGGCGCACGCGCGCCCTGGAGCTCGAGCACGGCCGCTACGAGATGCGGACGCAGTCCTTGCCCGAGGCCCTCCGGCGCGGCCTCCAGGGCGACGCCGACGCCGCGCTGGACGTCGCGGCGCTGCTCGACGACGCGCAGGTGTCCATTCGCCGGACCGCCGCGGAGATCGGCTTCCGGCTGCGCGCGCCGGACGCGCGCCCCCAGACGCGCCGGACGCTCTCGCGGGACGAGGACGCGACTGTACGGCGCTGGTGCGCCCTCGCGCTCGTACGCATGGGCGACCCGCCGACGCCCCTGGTGGCGGAGCTCCTCGAGGACCGCGAGTGGCGCGCCCGCGCGGCCCTCGTACTCGCGGAGCGCGGCGACCCGCGGGGAGGAGCCGTGCTCGTCGAGGTCTGGGACACCGTCCGCCGGGACTTCGAGACCGCGAAGGACACCCTCGCCGCGCTCGCCAAGGTCGCGACGCCCGGCGCGTCCCGCGCGATCCGCCCGTCCCTCGCCGACGTGCGCCTCAGGCCTCACGTCGTCGATGCGCTGGCCGCCCTCCGCGACGAGGACGCCCGGCCGGAGCTCCTGGCCCTGTTCGAGCGCGAGCGTTACCAGACGCTCCGTGCCCGTGAGGCGCGGGCGCTCGCGGCCCTCGGCGCGAGGGACGAGCTCGTGCCCGGTCTCCGCCGCTTCGCAGGCGTGCCCGAGCCGCTCGCGGAGTCGATCGGGCTCATGATCGAGCTGGGGCTGCTCGAGCCGAGACGCGGAGGGGCCCGGCAGGGCCGCGCCCGTGGCCTCGACGCAACGGTCGCCGCGACGCGCGACGTCCCGCTGCGCCTGCTCGTGCGCGCGGACGCGGTGGCCGCAGCCAGCGTCGGCGGCGCCGAGGTCCTCCTCGAGCACCTGAGCGGTGGCGTGCTCGTGGGCGACGTCGTCCCGCAGCGCGCCGACCGCGTCCGTATCGCGGTGTCGGGGGAGGGGATCACGGGCGCCTGGCTCGTCCCGATCGCGCGCGAGCTACCCCCCCCACCGCCGGAGATCTGGGACGCCGGGCCCGGAGACAACTGAGAAAAACTACGCGCGGCGGCCCGATCTTTGCCAAGATCTCGTGGATGGTGCCGCGCCATGCCGCCGCGTTCCTCGCCGGGATGGCGATCGCTCTCGCCCCGGGCGGTGCGTTCGCGCAGTCCACGCGCGCGGTCCACTCGCAGGCCGAGGCCCTGTTCCACCGAGGCACCGAGCTGCTCTCGTCGGGGCGCCACGCGGAGGCACTGAAGGCCTTTCAGGAGAGCCAGGCGCTCGAGCGGGGCAGGGGAAAGGCCTTCCTGATCGCCGTGTGCGAGGAGAAGGTGGGCCGCGTCCTCTCCGCGACGCGTCACTTCGAGGCGCTCCAGCTGGAGCTCGACCCGCAGGACGAACGGCGCGCGATCGTCCAGGAGCGCGTGGCCGCGCTGAAGCCTCGCATTCCGCACCTGCGCATCGACCTGCAGCGCGCGGAGGCCGGCGCGACGGTGACGCTGGACGGTGCGACGCTCGCGGCCGACGCGCTCGCGGGGGACATCCCGGTCGATCCCGGGCACCACGAGATCACGTCGACCACCGCCGCCGGAGTGCGAACGCGATACAGCGTGACGGTGTCCGAGGGCGCCACGGAGACCGTTCGCTCGGCGCCGCTCCCCGCCACGACCCCGAGCTTCGATCCCCCGAGCTCGTCCTTTCGGCGTCTCGGCGGGTGGGTAGGCCTCGGCGGGGGCGCCGTCGCGCTCGGCGTCGGCGCCGCGACCGGCTTCATGGCGCTCCGGAAGCACGACGCGGCGGAGTCCGCGTGTCCCTCCCACCAGGGCTGCAGCGCGGAGACGGCCCGCGACGCCAGGGACGGTCGCACGCTCTCCATCGTGAGCACGACGGCGCTCATCGTCGGCGCCGCGGCCGCGACCGCGGGCGTGTACGTGGTGTTCCTGTCGGGCGGATCGTCGTCCCGGACGACGGTCGGCGTGCGCGCGCTCCCTGGCGGCGGGGCGCTCGGTTTCGAGGGGGCGTTCTGATGCGAGCGTCGCGCGCGCTCACCGTGCTGGCGGTCCTCCTCGCGAGCCCCGCGAGCTGCGTCGCACTGGACTGGAACTTCGAGGAGGGGCAGGGGCTCCCCGACGTGGACGCCGACGCCGTGGTTGACGCGACGTTCGAGACGGGGGACGAGCACGATCCCGATACCGGTTCGGACGGCACGACGCCGGCCCTGGACGCTGAGGTCGAGGCCTCGGACGACGCGACCGTCGACGCGACCGTCGACGCGACCGTCGACGCGACCCTGCTCGACGCGGGCCTCGACAGCGGCACGACGGTGCCGCCGGGCTTCCCCATCCACGTCCCCGCGATCGATGCGGGGACGGTGGCCGACCTCGTCGATCCCACGACGATCGACACGGACGCGCGGATCGTCACGGGCAGCGCGGGCGTCCTCCCGGCGACGTTCGTGCACGCGAACGGCGCCGCGCCGGATCCGTCACCCTACGCGATCCTCGTGGTGAACGACCTGGTCGTCACGAAGGCCCTGCGCGTTCGCGGGACGTACCCGCTCATCATCGTCGCGCGGGGGAACGTGACGATCGCGCAGACGGTCTCGGCAGGCGCGATGCTGGTGGAGCCGGGACCGGGTGGAGGATGGACGAACGCCGCGCTCCCTGCTTTCGGACTCGATGGTGGCCTCCCCGACGCGGGGACCAGGCTCGGCATGGGCGGACCGGGAGGCATCGCGGGCGGCCGGCGCTCGGGCGCGGGCGGCGCGGGCCACAAGGGCGGAGGCGCGCGAGGGCAGTCGAACGGGGGCGACGGCGGTGCGGCCTACGGCGGCGCGACCCCGGCCCTCCTCGGCGGCTCACCGGGTGGCGCGGGCACGAACCCGAGCCTCGCGGGCGCTTGCGGCTACGGCGGCGCGGGCGGGGGGGCGATCCAGATCTCCGCGTTCGGCAGGATCACCGTCACCGGTGCCCTCGACGTCGGCGGTGGTGGGGGGCAGGGCGGGTGCGGGGACAACTCCGGGGGCGGCGCGGGCTCCGCGGGCACGCTCCTCCTCGAGGCGCTCCTCGGTGTCCGCATCGACGGCGTCCTGGCCGCGAACGGCGGCGGCGCCGGCGGCGGCGCGACGAGCGGGGGAGGGGGCCTGCGGGGTGTGAACGGCTCCAACGGTGGCGTGAACGCCAGCGCGGCGCCGGGAGGCGCGGGAGGCGGCGCTTCGACCGATCGCGCAGGCGGCGCGGGCGGGGCGCGGGACGCAGGCCCGATGACCAGCGCCGGAACACCGAACCGCGGGGGTGGAGGCGGCGGCTCGGTCGGCCGCATCCTCGTGCGCTACCGCCAGGACGGCGGGCTCGGCGTCGGAGACGCCTCGGTCGTCTCTCCGGATCTGGTCGCCCTCCCGCTCGACTGAATTCGGCCAACCCCCGTCGCCCGCGTGCTAGATCTGCCCCGGCTCCCCGGAGGACGACGTGGCCGAAGATCAGGACAAGACGAAGGAATCCGCCGAAGAGGACGGCGACACCAAGCGCGCCGAGGACGGCGAGCGCGCCAACGTCGACGACATCGCGCGCCGCGTGGCCGCGCTCGGAGAAGAGGACGAGCTCGAGAAGATCTCGCGCGCCGAGGAGGAGAAGCTCGCCGAACGACGCAAGAAGAAGGGCAAGAAGGGTGGCCTCGAGACCGCCGCCTCGAAGCGTCTCCAGGGCATCGGCAAGCGCGAGGTCAAGCGGCCCGTCTCCGCGGCAACCGGGCAGGCCGAGGACGATCCGCTCCTCTCGCAGACGCGGAAGCTCTCGGGCTGGGCTCGCCAGAACCAGAAGGCGGTCCGCGTGGCCGGCGCCGCCGCCATCGCGGCCGCGCTGGCGGTGTTCGGCTGGATGTACATGCAGCGGAAGGCCGAGATGGCCGCGTCCGTCGAGTACGCGAAGGCGGTGAGCGACGAGCTCGGCGGCATCGGCGATCCCGACAAGGACGCCGACGACGACAACAAGCCCAAGAACGCGCGCCCGCTCTTCAAGACGCCGCAGCTCCGGCGCGAGTCGGCGCTCAAGAAGTACCAGGCGGTGCGTGCGGCGCACCCCAAGTCCGGGGCGGCGATCCTCTCTCGCCTCGCCGAGGGCTCGCTCCTCCTCGACGCGCGCGACGCGGACGGCGCCGCGGGTGCCTTCCGCGACGTGAAGGGCTCGCCGCTCGCCGCGGCCGACGTCGAGGTGCGCGGCCGCGCGCTGGAGGGCCTCGGCTTCGCGTACGAGATCGCAGGTCAAAAGGATCCGAAGGCGCTGGACGATGCGCTGAAGGCCTTCGTCGAGCTCGAGCAGTCGGTCGACGTGCGCGGGTTCAAGGAGCTCGCGATGTATCATCAGGCCCGCGTCCACCAGGCCAAGGGCGACAGCAACAAGGCGAAGGAGCTCCTCAAGAACGTGCGCGAGCGCGTGACGAAGCCCGGCGAGAACCACCCGTTCCCGTACCTCGAGGAGGTCGCGACCGATCGGCTGCGGCAGCTGGATCCGAACGCGGTCCCGCCGAAGAACCCTGGCGCGCTCGGCGGCCCGGGTGGAAACAAGATGACCGAGGCCCAGATCCGGCAGCTCATCGAGAAGATGAAGGCGGGCGGTCACGGCGGCGCCCCCGAGGGCCACTGACGTGAGGCGTCCGACGGCTCTCGGCTCGGCCGCGCTGGGGCTCGTGGCGAGCGTCGCCCTCGCGGGTTGCCCGAGCGCGGAGACGCTGGGCGATCGCGCGAACCCGGAGATGCCCTCGTGGTACTCCCGGCCCTCCGGCGCGATGCGCGTCGTCGTCCACCGCCCGCTGACGGCCATCACACGCCAGACGGGCGAGGAGTACGAGCGCGGCCGCGCCGAGGTCGACCCCCGGAGCAACCGCGTCTTCGTCGGGTCCTCCGACCGCGGCATCTACGGGCTCCGTGCGTCCGACGGCAGCTCGATCTGGCGGTTCGAGACCCTGGGCATCGTGCAGTCCGAGCCGCTCTACGATCCCGAGCTCGACGTCGTCTACGCGGGGTCCCACGACGGCGCCCTCTACGCGCTCCGCGCGTCCAACGGCACGTTGGTCTTCCGCTTCAGCTCGGGGGCCGAGGTGGCGCGCCGGCCCGTCGTCGTGGGCGAGACCCTGTTCTTCGCGAACGCCGCCGATCACCTCTTCGCCATCGACCGCCGCACCGGCAAGACCCGCTGGCAGATCCACCGAACGAGCGCGCTCGGCATGGAGGTCGCGGGGCACGCCGGCTGCACGGCGGACGCGAAGCTCGGCATCGTCTTCATGGCGTTCTCGGACGGCCACCTCGGCGCGTACTCCATGGCGGACGGCACCGAGAAGTGGCCGACGCTCGACCTGACGGCGGATCTCGAGCAGGGCACCGAGGCCCCTCGCTACCTGGACGTCGACACGACGCCCGTGCTCGCGGACCACCCGACGAACGGCAGGATCGTGTTCGCGGCCGCCTACGCGGGCGGTGTCGTGGCGGTCGAGGCCGCGAGCGGGAACCGTGTATGGTACAACGAAAAGGTCACGGGGGCGACGGACCTCATGCTGTACCGGGACGCGCCCCATGAGCCCGAGGGTGGCGGCCCGATGGTGCCCGAGTACCGGGTGCTGGTCGCGTCCAGCGCCACGAGTGGCCTGTGGGGCCTCGACCCGGTGACGGGGCGCGCCCTCTGGCGCAACCAGGTCCCGGAGGGCGGCATCACGTCGCCGACGCAAGCGTCCGGCGCGCTCATGGTGGGCACCACCCGTTACGGCCTGTTCCTGCTGTCGCCACGCAACGGCAAGATCATCGACGGCATCGACCTCGGTGGCGGCTTCGCGCAGACGCCGTCGGCGTTCGGGAACCGGGCCTACGTGATGACGAACGCCGGCACGTTCCTCGGCCTCGCGCTGTCCCCACCACGCAAGGGCTGACGCACGGGGCCCCGGCCCCTCCGTTGTCCGTCCGGTGCGCGGCGTTAGTTTACATAATGCATCTTATACGAAGTAATCACGTGGACCCGAGCCCGTGAATCACGGGGGCCCCAGCCCGTGGAGCTCGGCCTTCGAGCTCCGCGTCAGCAGGTTCTGGAGGGCCTCGGCGAGCGGCCGATCCTCGTGCAGCACCGCGTGAACCTCCTCGGTGATCGGCATGTCCACGCCATGCCGGCGCGCGAGCGCCCGCGCCGCGACGCACGTGGTGAAGCCCTCGGCCACGCTCCTCTGGGTCCGCAGGTACTCGCGCGCGTTCACGCCCTCGGCGATCTTCTGCCCGAGCGCGCGGTTCCGCGAGAGATCCCCCGTGCACGTCAGGATCAGGTCGCCGACGCCCGCCATCCCGATGAAGGTCAGCGGATCCGCACCCAGCGCCACGCCGAGCCGGGCCATCTCCGACAGGCCGCGGGTCATGAGCGCCGCGCGCGCGTTGAGCCCCATCCCGAGCGCGTCGCACGTGCCCGTGGCGATCGCGAGGACGTTCTTGATCGCGCCGCCCACCTCGACGCCCACGGGGTCGAGGCTGGTGTACACGCGGAACCTCGGGTGGTGCAGCGCCCTCTGGGCCCGCTCGGCCGCGCCCCGGTCCTTCGACGCCACGACCGAGTCGGTCGGGAGGCCACGCGCGACCTCCTTCGCGAAGTTGGGCCCCGAGAGGAACGCGAGGCGGTCCCATCCCACGGCCGGCAGGGTCTCGGCGAGCACCTCGCTCATGAGCAGGAGCGACCCCTCCTCGATGCCCTTCGTGGCGACGATGACCAGTGCTCCCGGATCCACGTGGGCTGCGGCCTCCGCGCTCACCCGGCGCAGGTGGCTCGAGGGCGCGACGAAGATCACCACCTCCGCACCGCCGAGCACCTCCTCGAGGCTGCAGGACGCGGTCACGCTCGCCGGGAGCGCGACGCCTGGCAGGAACGTCCGGTTCTCGTGGTGCTCCATGATGTCCGCGACGACGTCGGGCTCGAAAGCCCAGATGCGCACCTCGTGCCCGAGCCGCGCCCCGTGGGTCGCGAGCGCCGTCCCCCACGCGCCTCCGCCGATCACCGCCATCCGGATCATGCCCGAAGGATACGTCGCCTCGGATCGGTTGACAGCCTCACACGCACCAGAAAACATACCGTCCCGTGAACAAGAACGCCCTCTTGCCCCTCGCCGGTGCCACGCTCGCCCTCTTCACCTCGGGTTGCCGGCCCAAGCCCATCCCGATCAAACCGACCGCCACCGTCGTCGTCGACAACAACAAGGAGAAGATCCGCATCGAGGTCGAGACCGATCCCAACATCGACCTCTACGCGTCCGGAGGCGGCGTCGACACGGCGAGCTCGTCCCTGCCCTACGGCACCCCGAACCTCACCTACCCGGGCAGCTCGTACTCCAGCAAGGTGAAGTCCGACGCCAAGGGCAAGGCCACCCTGATCCTGCCCATCTGGGCCGACAGCGCGGTCGAGAAGTCCATCTCCGTCTACGGCGACAGCCAGGTGAAGCGACCGATCGGGAAGCCGAAGTACCGCTACGGCAACGCCACCGTGATGGCGAAGCGTTCGCCGCGCATCCTCTTCAACCCGACCACGCGCGAGGTCTCGTGCATCGGCAAGCCGTGCACCGGCACCATCAACACGACGACGTTCCGGCTGGATTTCCGCGACATCGAGGCGGGCGCGATGGTGGACCTCGCAGGCTCCAAGGCGCGCTCGCAGGGGCGGACGCTCGCCGTCACCCCGGATCTGACCGCCTTCTACAACCAGGTGAAGGTCGCGGAGGTCTTCAAGGAGTACCCCGTCGACGAGTTCGAGGTGCCCATGGCGGTGGAGTTCCAGGACGGCGGCAAGCTCTCGACCAAGCTGAAGTTCCCGGCCAGCGCGCTGAAATTCCCGATGGGCACATCGCTCGGCGCCGTGGCGCGCGGGCCCGTGCGCTTCACGGGCGAGTCGGACGGGCCCTCCGCCGACAAGTCCATCTTCGTCTCGGGGTACAAGCCGCGGGTCTTCGGGAGCGCGGAGCGCGCGAAGGACATCGACCTCGTGGCGGTCGTGAACGAGGAGCGCTCGAACCCGTCGTGCGGCACGTACGTCGGGCAGACGACGGGCACCCGTCGCACCATCGATCGCTCCCTCACGAGCGCGAACGTGTCCGTCTTCGAGCGTCGCTCGGGCAAGAAGCGATCGGCCCGCCGCTTCGGCGCGCGCGATCCCGGCTGCCCGGGCACGACGTGGACCGGGTCGCCCCTCGTCGGCACGTACGACGACGCCGAGGTGGAGACGTGGATCAAGTCGTTCCTGAAGTGACCGCGGCCCTCAGCTCCCCCGAACCGGGAGCGCCGCCGTGAAGATCGCGCTCGGCGCGTCGCTCGCGAAGCACCACAGCTGGTGAGCCGCGCGCGTCGCTCCGACGTACGCCGCGTGGCGAGCCTGCGGGCTGTCCGGGTAGCTCGCCAGGTTCGCGTCGACGAGCACCACCTCGTCCCACTCGAGGCCCTTGGTCTGGCGCACCTCGGTCACCTCCACGCCCGGTGCCCACGTGAAGTCCTGCTTGCGCACGCGTCGCACGTTGGGGACCTCCGCCCGCGCGAGGCCGTCGTGGTACACGTCGGCCTGGGGACCGAAGCGCGCGAGCACGGCCACGTTCGCGTCCGGGGCCACCCGCGCGAGATCCTTGAGGGCGTCGGCAAGGATGGCGACCGCCTCGCCGGGGGACGCGCACGCGAACAGCTCCACGGGCGGGCCCGAGTGGGTCGCGATCGGCTCGGCCTCGTGGGCCAGCGGCCCGAGCAGGCCGCGGGCAAAGGTCGTGATCTCCCGCGTGGAGCGGTAGCTGACGCGGAGCGGCTCGAGCTCGCGCTCGCCGGGGTGCTCGAGATTCAGCGCGCGGAAGAGGCCGTGCCAGTCGAACTCGCCACGCGTGTCCTCGTCCTCGAGCATCCGCTGGGCGGTGTCGCCGGCGAACGTGATCGAGCGGTCCTTCCCCGTGAGATCCATGAGCACCGCGAGGGCGACGGGGCTCGCGTCCTGCACCTCGTCCACGAAGAGGTGCGCGATACGGAGCGGCACCGCGTCGATGTCGACGAGCGGCCCCCGGAGGGCCTGGTAGAGCCGGAGGAGCAGCGGGAAGTCCTCCTCGTCGATCGATGGCGTCTCCCCGTCGCGCTCTCCTTCGGAGCGGATGCGGGACTGCAGCGCCCCCCACGCGTGCACCTGATCGAGCTGACCGACGCCGAGGCCTGCCTCCCCCGCGAAGGTCTCCTCGAGCAGCGGGCGGCTGGTGGTCAGCTCGTCCCACGCACCGAGCACGTCGCGCGTGACCTTGCGGAGCTCGGTGCCGAGCTGGATGGCGGCCTGCCGCGTGGCCTCGGGCAGCATGGCGGCCTCGACGCCGCGGATGGGACGCTTACCCGCGATCCACTGCGCGACCATCGTGAGGCGCACGTCGGGCGGCCCGCCCGTGGCGCGCCACGCGTCGATCACGCCTCGGCCCCCGTCCCACCGCCCCATCTGGGCGGCGAGAGCCGTCTCGGTGTCGCGATCGACGCGACGCGCGAGGCGTTCGATGGCGCCCAGCATCCGCGCGTGGCTCTTCGCGCGGATGACCGCCGGCGGCGTGTCCTCGGAGATCCGGGATGACAACCGGGGGAACAGATCCGCGACGACGCGCACGGCCCACCGCGAGAAGGTGGTGACCCGCACGCCCGGCACGCCGAGCTCAGGAAGCACCCGAGCGGTGTAGTGGATGAGCGCTTCGGTCGGGACGACGACCAGCATCCGCTCGGGCTTGAAGCGCGAGGGCTCGCTCGCGGCGAGGTAGGCCACGCGGTGGAGCCCCACCGTCGTCTTGCCGCTGCCGGCGCTGCCCTGGATCGCGACGACGCCGGTGCCTGGCCGCGTGATGAGCTCGAACTGGGCCGGGTCGAGCATGGACGCGATCGCCGGCAGGAGCTTCTCCTTCAGCGTGCCCCGATCGGCCGCCCCGTTCCCGGTGGCGCCCGATCGCGCCGGATCCCCGGGCCGGCGCGTCACCACGAGCCTCGCCTCCACGGCGTCGACCCGCCGCCACACGCCGCCCTCGCCTCGCACGAACGTACCCTCCGGCGCGGCGACGCGCACGAGCTCGCCGCGAACGATCCCGACGCTCCGTCGGGCGAGCACGACGCCCTCGACGGGTCGGCCGCCGAGGAGCTCCTCGTAGTCCTCCCCTTCCCGGTAGCGGTAGTAGATGCGGCTCACCGGCGCGTTGCGCCAGTCCACGATGCGCACGCCCGCCGTGGGATCCACGTACGAGCGGCTCCCCACGAGCACGTCGCGGCGGCGCGGCCGTGGATCGCCGGGGAAGGTCTCCTCGAGGCGGAGGTGCCCGAAGTAGGGTGCGTTCCGGTCGATCGAGCCGGCTGCGCTCTTGCCTCGCTGGGCCCGCAGCGCGCCGAGCGTGTGCATCTGCTCGAACAGCGCCGGCAGATCCTCCGGCTTGGCCGTCCCGATGTCGTCGCGGAGCTCGAGCAGGCGCGCGTCGTCCTCCACCCGCTGTGCGCCGGCGCTCCCGGCGGCCCGGCGGGCGTGCTCCAGCGCGTCGCCGATCGTGCGGAGCAGCCTGAGCTCCTCCGCCACGACGCGCGCCCCGTCGGGATCGGTCTCCAGGCCGGGGATCGTCGCACCGTCCGTGGTCGCTGGCTCGCTCATGGGGGGCGAGCAACTTGGTATCCCCGGGCCCGGGACACAAGCGCTTTCTAGAAGATGAAGCTGTCCCCGAGCCGCATCACCTCGAGGTTTCCGAGCTTGAGGCGCGCACACTCACGCTCGACCCTGGCCTCGAATACAGGTTTGATATGGTACAGAAGTACTGGAAGTTCCTTGAGTTTTTCGAACTTATTCAGATCCATAGCGAGGGTGCGCGGCGTGTGGTGCCCGCTCGCCACGGCGATCTCGTGCTCCTGGTCCGGGAAGCTGACCTCCATCATGAGGCCACACAACGACGGGGTTGCGTTCAGCACCTCCCAGAGGCGGTCGGTCGGGCCGGTGTCCCCGCTGTACCCGATGGCCTTGTTCCCTCGCTGGATGACGAAGGCGGTCGTCTCGATGGTGTGGCTCACCAGGATCGCGCGCACCGTGTACCCCACGACGTCCGCCGGCACCTCCGGCTTCAGGACCTGGTAGCGGATCGCGGGCTTGTCGCGGCTGGGGATCTCCGCGAAGTCGGGCCAGACCTTCCCGTTGAAGAAGTGCTTTCGCAGGACGCCCACCGTCCACTTCGTCCCCGCGAGGACGAGCGGAGGCTCGCCGGTCTGCACGCGGTTGTCGGCGATGGTCGCGAGATCCCGGATGTGGTCCAGGTGCGCGTGGCTCACCAGCACGGCCGCCAGCTTGCGCTGGGCCCTGAGCTCCAGACCGCTCGTGAGGGCGCCGGCGTCGATCGCGAGCTTCCCGTCGAGCACGAACGCGCTCGTGCGGTGACGCGGCGTCTCACCGCCATGGCAGCCGACCACGTACAGCTCCATCAACGGCTCTCGGGGCGCTCGGACCGGCCGCTCTTCATCCCTGGGAGTGTAGGAACGAGTGGTCCCGCAAGTCAAAAAGAGTGAGAAAGACGCCTCGAAGGGTACTCTTGCCTCGTGAGCCTCTCGAGCCTCGTGAGCGCGCCGTGAGCGACTGGCTTGGCCTCGTCGGGCGGGTGGTCGCCGAGAAGTTCCGCGTGGACCGGCTCCTCGGCGAGGGCGGTCACGGGGTCGTGTACGCGGGCATCCACCTCGTGCTCGGCGTGCCCGTCGCGATCAAGTTCATCAAGCCCCCCCAGGGCGGCGGCGGCCCGCAGGACACGGAGGCGTTCCTTCGCGAGGCCCGGATGCTGTTCTCGCTCACGCACCCCGCCATCGTGCGCCTGTACGAGGTGGGCACCCTCCCCTTCGGTCCGAACATGGTGCCGTTCGTGGTCCTCGAGCTGCTCGACGGCATCGGGCTCGATCGCGCGCTCGTCGACCGGCGTGCGCAGGGCCGCGCCTTCTCGGCGACCGAGATACTGCAGCTCATGGGCCCGCTGTTCGAGGGGCTGTCCGTCGCTCACGCGCAGGGGGTCTCGCACCGCGACCTCAAGCCCTCCAACCTCATGCTGACGCGCGGGCCGAGCGGCACGATGGAGCCCAAGATCCTCGACTTCGGCACGGCGCGGTCGAGCGCCCAGCTCATGCAGTCGGCGACCGTGACGGGCTTCACGCCCCTCTACTCGGCGCCCGAACAGTGGGATCCGCGCTTCGGTCCGACGAGCCCGCGGACCGACGTGTTCGCCATGGGCCTCACCCTGGCCGAGGTCTGCACGCTGCAGCAGGTGTTCGCGAACATGACGTCGATGGCGCAGCTGATGCAGGCCGTGGCGAACCCGGCCCACCGTCCCCGCGTGCGCGCGAGCCGGCCGGACCTCCCCCACGGCCTCGACGAGCTCGTCCTCCGCGCGACGGCTGTCGGACCGCAGGACAGGTTCCCCGACGCGGCCGCGATGTACCAGGAGATGCGGCGCGTGTTCCAGGCGGACCGCGCGACCGGGCCCCTGCCGCCGCGCGCACCGTCGGTCGCCCCGCCGCCGCTGGCGACGCTCGGCGCCCCGCCACAGTTTCGCACCTCGGTCGCACCGGCGGACGCGATGCCGCAACCGGCGACGCTCGGCGCCCCGCCACAGTTTCACACCTCGGTCGCATCGGCGGACGCGATGCCGCACGCCATCACGACGGGGGCGCCGTACGCCCTCCCCGTGCCGCCGTCCCCGTTCGCCCCCGTCCCCGCTGCCGCCCCCGCACCGCCCGAGGGCTCCGCCGGGACGATCCCCCTCGTCGTCGCCTCCGTCGCGCTCGTCGCCGTGCTCGGGCTGTTCCTCTACGCGGGTGTGCTCGCGAAGCCGCCGAGCAAGTTCCACGACGAAGGGCCCTCGCCGGCCGTGAGTCCGACCGTCGCGGCCACCGGGCCGCGCCCGGTCGAGATGCTCCCGCAGACCACGTTCACGCCGCCGCCCCCGCCGGCCAACGCGCTCGCCGCCGCCGACGTGACGGGCGCCGCGGCCTGGGCCCCGAACGAGATCGCCACCTTCGTCCGCGCGCGCACCCGCGAGATCGACGCGTGCACCCAGACCAGCGCGGCGTTCACCGGCCGCGCAACGCTGCTCGTCACCACCGACGCCAAGGGCTCCGTCGTCGAGACCACCTGCGGCGTCACGAACGGCGCGCGCGACCTCACCGCCGAGGGCGAGGTCGGCGCGCTCAACTTCTGCGCATGCGTCGAGGAGCGCGTCCGGACGTGGCGGCTGCCAGCCGTCAAGCGGCCCGCCGGTCCGCTCCGATCGGGCTCCTTCAACCTGGGCTTCTCGGTGAAGCCAGCTCCTCCCGCGCCGCCCCCCCGCGGCACGGGAAGACGGGAGCGTCGCGCGCACGTCGGGCGGACGCTACCGACGGGGTGGTGGTCAGTCCATGTCGAAGTCGCCGCCGCCCATGCCGCCTCCGCCGCCTCCGGACTTCTCCGTCTTCGGCTTGTCTGCGATGACCGCCTCGGTGGTGAGCATCCGGCCTGCGACTCTCGCCGCGAACTCCAGCGCCGAGCGCACGACCTTGGCCGGATCGATGACACCGGCCTTCACG
>SXNL01000168.1 GCA_005777185.1 Myxococcales bacterium | reverse complement strand
GCAGGCCCCTTCATCCCCTCGCTCCTCGACCAGCAGCGGCGCGACGCACCGATGGATCGGCTACGGGAACGCCGCCCCGGGCGCACGTCGCAAGCACTCGCTGCAAGGAGCCGGGGTGGACGCTAATGGACGCCGCCATGGTGTCGTCACCTCCGCCGCCAGCCAGGCACCTCAATCGAACCTGAAGGGCCAAGGCCCGCTTCAGGCGGCCAAGGTCGCGCTCGCTGGCGCGTCCTGCAGCCTCCAGCAAGTCGTCGTGCGCGCCGACAACGCGCTCGGCGTCGTCGGCACCGCGTGCGGCGGCGGACCCGGGGCTCCCCACGAAGTCTCCAACGTGCCATTGAAGACGGCCACCCGCCTCGAAGCTCTGCGCGCGGGCTCCGCCGAGCTCATTGACGCCATCTCGGACCTGTTCGGGGTCTACGATTACAGCATGTCTGACATCCTCGCGAACACACCCGACGCCAACGTGTCGGTTCCGCAAGGAACGGTGACCACCGGGCCCGCCCTCGCACTCGATCGCCTCGAGCGCGCCGAGCGCGACCTTGGCCACGCGATCGAGCACCTCGGTAAGGTGCGCGCGTCGCCCTCGGCCGCGGACGTGCTGGCGCTCGCGCTGACCAGCGCGGAGATCATCAAGCGCATCGACGCGCTGGTCGGGCCGTGCCGACCGACGGCGGCCGCGATCTCCGTTCCCGTCCAGGGCGGCGGCTCCGGTTGTGGGGTCGCGCATGGCTGCGGCGACCGCGCCGCCCCGCCGGCTCCCATCCTCACGACGTGCACGGCGGGCGTTCCGCTGGCGTGTCTCGAGCCGTTCTGCGTCCGGGCCGCGAATGGCACCTGTCAGCTTCTCGACACGCCCGAGTCGCTCGAGTGCCGGGGCCTGCTCCTGCCGACGCCGAACCTACCCTGACGCCCCCCTGGGCAGGCGCCTCAGCAGAAGCGCCCGCGAGGGATCGCGTCCCGACGGATCACTTGGTTGTCCCTCTCGCCGTCGTCCGCCCAGAACAACGCCTTCTTGCCGCCCGCGCGCCACCGTCCCCGTGCGTGAGAGCGACGCCTCCTGGGCAACCGAGCGGCGGGCCCGCGGTACACTCCCCCCCATGCCCGCCATCACCACCGACGCCTCCTCCGGGGGCCCCGCGTTCAGCCGCCCTCGCGAGGTCCTGATGGCCTTGTGGGACGGCGGCGCGGCGATCGTCTCCACTCCCCCGCCCGGCGCGGCGGAGGATCGTCACGAGCACGGCACGCGGGCTCCGAAGGACGCTCGAGAGCATCGCGACGCCCTGCTCGGTGAACGCGTACGGGCGGTAGCGGCGCCCGCCGCGGCCGGCGTTCGAGGTGCTACTGGGGGCACACGCGGTACGGCGAGACGTACGGGCTGTACCCGCCCATACCGTCTGGAAAGCGGGTCAGGCCCTCGAAGCAGCCCGTCCCGGGGACGCCGCGGCCGGAGAACTCCGAGACGACCTGCCCCGAGGAGATCTCGACGTAGTCGAACGTGAGGCTCACGCCGTTCTGCGACCAGTACCCCGTGTAGCCGGGCTCTCCCACGATCGAGAGCGTTCCGTCGAACGAGAACGTCGTCGCGTGCGACGAGATCGAGCTCGGGAAGCGGGTGCACTCGAAGTAGGCGGTGAGGGACGTCCCCGTGCAGTGCTTGTTCGTGTACGCGAGGGTCTGCTGCTGCGCGTCCACCGCGATCGTGTTTGCGACGTAGCTCAAGGTGGCGGTGTGCGCGACGTTCGTGTTGTTGCCGGGGTTGTTCTCCACCGACGTCGTGGTCGTCGCGGTGGACGAGAAGAGGAGCGGCCCCGTCTTCTCCGGCAACGCGATGGCGAACGTGACGACGGTCGACCTGTTCTTCCGTACCGTCCCGAGAGAGCACACGAGCTTGGTCCCCGCGGCGGTCCCCGGCGGTCCCCCGAGCGCGCACCTCGGGTCGAACGCGCCGAGGGTGCCCATCACGTAGGTCTGGGGGGACGTGGCGGTGGCGGGAAGCTGGATCGTGAGCTGGACACCGGCCGCGTCGCGCTGGCCGACGTTGGCCACCGTCACGCCGTACGATCCGGAGGCGTAGACCGCCGTGGTCGCGGGGGGCTGGTAGGTGATCTGCAGATCGGGCGCGGGTGCGGCCCACGCCGGGGAAGCGGCCAGCAACAGCGCCAGGCCCCCCAGGGCCGCGAGAGTCGTCCGACGGCGAGAGGCGAAAGTGCGAATTTTCATGTGCGATTCCCTTCGTGTGTGGAGCGCAAAGGCGATTTTCAGTCAACTGGGCTAATGTGTAAGTCGAACGCCATAAATGCAAGCTCCCATTCCCGCTCCGGTACAAGAGAGCCCCCTGGCACGCGGAAATAGAAGTAATGTCAGCGACATCCGTGAACGGCGGATCGCCCGGCCGATGGCACGAACCGAGAAAACCACCCGCCTGGCGTTGCTGCGGGCCGCCGAGCGCCTCTTCGCGGAAAGGGGGGTCGACAGCGTCTCGCTGCGGGAGATCGCGGTCGCCGCGGGTCAGCGCAACCACTCGGCGGCGGTGTACCACTTCAAGGACAAGCGCGGCCTCGTCAACGCCGTGCTCGAGCGGCACTCGGATCCCATCCAGGCCGCCTGGCCGGTCGCGCTCGAACACCTCGGGGCGGAGGGGCGCGAGACGCTCGAGGAGATCGTCGCCCTCCTCGTGCGCCCGCTCGTCCGGAAGCTCGACGACAAGGACGGGGGAGCCGACTACCTCATCGTGGTCTCGCAGCTCGTCAGCAGCCGGACCTTCCCCCTCACCGATCTGCCGGCGACCAACGCCCCGGGGATCATGGCGCTCACCACGGCGCTCCTCCGTCACATCGACAACGTGCCGGCGCCGCTGATGCCGCTCCGGATGATGCGCGTCGCGTCGGTGCTCTACGGCTCCATCGCGTCCTACCACCGCCTCGTCACGCTGGGCTTCGACATCCCGCGTGACGATTTCGTCAACGATCTGATCGCCTCGCTCGTCGGCATGCTGCGGAGCTCGGCCCGCGCCCCCGGCTGAGGCGTCGCTCGTCCGTCACGCCGTGTCCGACGCGAGCAGGGAGACCTACCCGTCGATCACGGCCCGGAACAGCCTGGCGATCTCGGCGTGGCCCGCCGGGTTCGGGTGGATGCAGGTGAGGTCGAACCAGCGCGGCGTGTTCGGTCCCCTGTAGCACTGGTTCTTCGGATCGTCGTTCTTGAACCCGTGGCCGCAGAAGTCCTCCAGGAGGAACACCATGTCGATGCCGACGTCGACGGCCACCTTCATGATCTGCTCCTGGAAGTGCACCACCGCCGGCGCGCCCTCGGCCCACCTGCCGCTCATCCCCGACACCGCGGCCGTGGGACAGCTCATGAGGTCGCCGGTCGTGTCCGTGTACTCGTAGACGTTGGTGAGCACGACGTCGACGCCCGCGGGGAACCTCTTCGGATCCTTCTTCAGCCACACCATCGCGGCGCGGAGGAGGGCGACAGCTTTGTCGGCCTCCGCGATGGCGGTCTTGGCGTCGAGCTTGTCCTTCGCCCAGTTCGAGATGTCATTGCCCCCCATGGTCATGACGACGAGCGTCCGCTTCGGCTCGACCGCGGCCGGGAAGCACTCGGCGATCTCCTTCTTGCCCTCGAGGAGGTCGTCCATCCTCGCTCCCCATGCAGCGCAGTTCTTCACCTCGAGCGATGCGCCGAACTTCTTCCGCAGATCCTCCGTCAGGATGCTGCGGTAGAACTGCGCCGGCAGGCTGGGGGGCGTGCCCTCCGTGATCGAGTCGCCGAGGAACACGAGCTTCTGCACGCCCTTGATGTCCTGGTGGTGGGTGCCGAGGCAGGTCTTCGAGAGGACCGGCTTGAACTGATCGTAGTCCGGCCCCGCCACCTTGCCCGTCAGCCCCTCGAAGCACTTCGCCGCCGTGAGCGCGACCCCCGTGCCCGTGCCCGTGCCCGCGCCGGTGCCCGCGCCCGCACCCGACGGATCCCCGGTCGGGTTCTTGGCGATGGGCAGAGGTGCCTCCGCGGGGGGCCCCGACCCCGGCGGATCGGCCACCCCGGAAGGCTCCGTCGCTCCGCCGCCGCAGGCCGCGCCGAGCATACATAGAAACGTCAGCGTTCCCCGGAAGTACGGCGCGTTCATGCTGAAATATCCCATAGCTTACGCGGTCGTCGCGTCAATGAAAACATCACCGTACCGCCCGTTGTGACTTGATCGAGACGCGCCCGTCCGCCACGATGGCCAGGGTGACGGCTCTCCGCGCCCCGAAGCGAGGCAAGTACGACCGCGGGCAGTCCCCGGAGGCGCGGGTGAAGGACCAGCGCCGCCGCCTCTTCGCCGCGGCCACGAGGGTCTTCGCGCGGCGCGGCTTCGGCGCCTCGACGGTCGACCTCGTCGTCGCCGAGGCGGGCGTCAGCCGACGTACGTTCTACGAGCACTTCGACGATCTCACCGACCTCCTGCTCCAGCTGCACGAGCGCCTCTCCACCGCCGCGTTCCGGGCCATCGATCTGTCCGCGCGGGCGGAGCAGGATCCGGACGCGCAGCTCCGCGCGGGCGTGGGCGCGTTGCTCGGGCTCATCGCCGGCTTCGGCGATCAGGCCCGCATCCTGTTCCGGGAGATCCGCGCGGCGGGGCCCGAGCACGAGGTTCGCCGCGAGGCGCTCCTCGGGAGGTTCGCGTCCCTCCTCTTCGAGGGCGTCGCGCGCTCGCACGCCCTCGGGATCGCCAAGCGACCGCCCGACGAGCTCCGCATCTTCGCGCTCGTCGCGGCGATGGAGGCCGTCGGCATGCGCTACGTCGATCGCAACGACGAGGCGCGCGCGACCGAGGCGGTAGGTCCGATGGTCGACATGGTGCTCCGCACGTTCGGGTGACGACGGCTGGCTGTTCGACTACCCTCCACACCGCCGCGCGCAGGAGGCGGCGCGCCATGTCGAAGCGCAGTTTCAAGTGGTTTCTTCTGGTGCTCTTGCTCTCGCTGGGGCCCCTCGCCGCCGTCCTCCCCGCCGGCTCCACGCCGCCAGAGGGCCAGCCCGCCGCCGCCGGCGACGTGGCGTGGATGCTCACCGCAACGGGCCTCGTCCTCCTGATGACGCCCGGCCTCTCCTTCTTCTACGGCGGCATGGTGAAGGGCAAGAACGTCATCTCTACGATGCTCCAGAGCTTCATCGCGATGTGCGTCATCAGCGTCGTGTGGATCGTGGTCGGGTTCAGCCTCGCGTTCGGTGACAGCTTCCACGGCCTCATCGGGAGCCCGTCGTCGTTCCTGATGTGGCGCGGCGTGGGGACCGCGACGCACCCGGCTCTCTCGCCGACCATCCCGCTGATGCTGTTCGGGCTGTTCCAGCTCAAGTTCGCCATCATCACGCCCGCGCTCATCACCGGCTCGTTCGCGGAGCGCGTGCGCTTCTCGGCGTACATCCTGTTCATGGTGCTGTTCACGCTCCTCATCTACGCGCCGCTGGCCCACTGGACGTGGCACCCCGAGGGGTTCCTCCACAGGTGGGGCGTGCTCGTCTTCGCGTGCGGCACCGTGGTCCACATCGCGGCCGGCGTCTCTGCCCTCTCGGCGGCCCTCGTGCTCGGCCGCCGGACCGCGCACGTGGCGAGCGAGGCGCACACGCCCGCCAACGTGCCGTTCGTCGTGCTGGGCACCGGCATGCTCTGGTTCGGGTGGTTCGGGTTCAACGCGGGATCGGCGCTCGGCGCCAACGGCACGGCCATCACAGCGTTCCTCACCACCAACACCGCGTCCGCGTCGGCCGCCCTCGCGTGGCTCCTGCTCGACTCGCTCCGGGGACGCAAGCCCTCCGCGCTCGCCGCGTGCATCGGCGCGGTCGTCGGCCTGGTCGCGATCACGCCCGCGGCCGGCTACGTGGACGTCGGCGCGAGCATCGTCATCGGCGCGGTGGGCGCCATCACGAGCAACGTGGCCGTCCACATCAAGACGAAGTCCACGCTCGACGACACGCTCGACGTCTTCCCCTGCCACGGCGTCGGCGGGCTGGTCGGCATGCTCCTCACCGCGGTGTTCGCGAAGGAAGGCGGCGTGATCCACGGGGGCTTCCGCCTGCTCGGCTATCACGTCCTCGCGCTCGTGGTCGTCTCTGCGTTCGTGTTCGTGGGGTCGTACGCGCTCCTCAAGCTGGTCAACCTGGCCCTCCCGCTGCGGGTCTCGCGCGGCTCCGAGGAGGCGGGCCTCGACATCAGCCAGCACGGCGAGAGCATCTACGAGGACTCGTCCCACGAGGACATGGCCGCCCCGCTCTCGGGGCGGATGAGCATCCCTCCCTACGACCCGGTCCCCGCCTCCCGGGGCGTGCGACCGCGCGACTGAAGGGGCGCGCGCGCGGGCCCCCCGGCCTCCTCTCGACTCAGGAGAGCCGCTCCGCCGCCCGCTTCAGGTGGCCCGCGCAGTCCCCGGTGATCGGGTCCCCGTGGCTGATGGCGATTGCCTTCCACTCGTCCATACCCTCCAGAGAGCCGGGCGGGGGTCTCGGCGTCGTGTCAACCGGAGCCCGGGAGACCCTTCGCCGCGATCGCCCAGCTCTCGTCGTGGAGCGTCACGATCAGGCGCCCGTGATCCGTCGCGCCAGGAGCGCGGCGGTCGGGTCACGGACGGGGTCACTGCACGTCGACCGTCAGCGCGTAGGCCGTGCACTGGCCGTTGTTCGCCGCCTTCGCGACGCGCACGTAGGCCTTGCCGGTCTCTGTGAGGCCGCTGCAGTCGGTCGAGAGCGACACCGTCTTCTTGCCGCGGCAGCCGCGACCGACGGTGTTGTCCTGCGTGTCGGTCGCCACGCCGCACGTAGAGAAGTCGGGCTGCGAGTCGCACACGAAGTACACCGCGACGTCGAGGTTCTGGGTCACCGACGCGCGAATGAGCGGGTTCCCGCCGAAGCCCTGGTCCGTCACGGTGAAGCGGAACCAGTCCACGTCGCCGTCGAACAGCGTCAGATCGGCCACGAGCCGCGTCGTGTTCGGGTTGTCGGTCATGGCGCCGAGGTCGGTGCCCGTCTCCTTGGTGTCGTTCTTCTCCTTGGCGTCGGCGCACGCCTGAGCCGAGCTGCAGTCGATCGTGTTGCCGCATCCGTCGTCGTGCTTCCCGGACGTCTGCCCGAGCTCCTTGCAGGTCTTGGGGGTGCATGCCTGCGCGGTGCAATCCAGCGTCTTGCCGCACCCGTCGTCGTGCTTGCCGGAGATCTGGCCGAGCTGGAGGCACGTCTTCGGCGCGCAGGGACCGCCGTCGGAGGACGTCGCGGTCGCCGTCGGAGCTGCCGCGTCCGCTCCCCAGTCGCGCGGCTCGCCGCCTCCTTGGCTCGACGCGCACGCGACGCCGAGCGAAGCCGTGAAGCCCCAGGCGAGAAGTCGAGAGATCGTCCGAGCCGTCATCCAGTGCCTCCGACGAAGAGCCCCTCCACACGTCATACCACATCCCCCGGTCCGCGCCGTTCGTTCTGGTGCCTGTCGCTTGTCGTGCCCGCGTCGCCCGCGCGTCGTATGCTGATGGCATGGCTCGGTCGGGCTCGGCCATCCGGAACCTCTGCGTCGGCGGTGTCGCCGCCCTCGCGACGGCAGGCGTCGCGTGGCTCGCCGCGTGCTCGAGCGATCCGCCCGCGCCCGTGTTCGCGGAGGAGGAGGCCAGCGCCCCGGCGGCAAAGGACGCGGGGAGCGCCCCGCGCGTCTGCCCGGGCGGCGAAGGTTGCCCGGTCGTCGACGCGGGGAGCGACGCCCCCGCCGAGAGCGGGGCGGACGGCGGCGGCTGCCCCACCCTCAACACCTGCCCCACCGCGCGGGACATCGGTCGCGTCAGCGGGGACAACAACGCCGACCAGCAGAGCACGCAGGGCTCCTCCTCCGAGTGGCTCAAGATCCGCGTCTCCGAGGACTCGACCGTGCTGGGGGCGAGCCTCAAGGCGACGTTCACCCTCGTCTCGCCGCCGGCCGCGAACTTCGATCTCTTCGTGTACTACGACCCCCTGAAGGACGCGACCGTGTGCACACCGCCGACCGCCAAGAGCACGCAGCAGGCCGGCATCAGCGACACGGTGAGCCTGAGCTGGGGCGAGGGCGCGGTCCCCAACGGCTCCGACGACAGCCGCACCGTCCACGTGGAGGTGCGCCACATCTCGGGCCCCTGCGGCGGAACCGCCAAGTGGACGCTCGTGGCGCAGGGCAACAAGTAGCTACCAGCGCATCTGCACGTGTGCGACGCCGCCGTGGGCCATCTCGCGCTCGGGCAGGCGCTGCTCCCCCTCGTACTGCACGATGATGCGCAGCCGGTTCGGATCGTCGATGTCGGCGCGCGGGAAGAACGCGAGCCCCGCCTCGATCTCGATCGAGCGGCGGGCGGCGAACTGCTCGTCCTCCGTGGCCACGCCGTAGCGCGCGAGCGGCGCGATCGCCAGGCGCGTGGTCGGGATGGGGAAGAAGAACGAGCCCTGGACGTAGGCGCCGTTCGCGGCCGCCGGTCGGAAGGACAGGTCGTCGGTCTGCAAGCGGCGCAGGTACTCCGCCTGCAGGAACAGCCCCCGGAACGCAACGCGCGCCGCCGCGTCGAGCCGCACCTCGCGGAAGCGCGTGGCCTCGTAGCCCGTCGACTCGAACAGCTTGCCCTGCCGGAACATCCCGCCCATCCCGAGCGCGAACCGGAAGGGGCCGCGCTTCGGATCACCCTCCGTCTCGGGCATCGCCCCGAACGGCTGCACGTCGACGAGCCCCGAGTAGACCGGCCCGAGCGCGGTCGTGTCGGGCAGCTTGAGCTCGAGGCTCGATCCATTGAAGGCGCCCGCGGACACGATGATCCGATCGTCGACGAAGCGGAGATCGGTGCTGATCCCCTGATCGGCGCCCGCCATGAACACCTGCGTGGGCTGCGGTCGCTTCGGGAACATCTGCCGGGTCACGAGCACGCTCGCGCCGGGGCTGAACGGCATGTAGAAGTGTCCGCCCTTGAGGCTCCAGAACGACGTGATCGCGTACGCGATCGAGACCTCCTCGACGTTGACGAGGGTGACCTCCTTGGTCCGGGTCGTGGCGTCGATGTCCGTCTGGTCGCCCTTCTTGTCGACGACGTCCACGTCGGACACGACATCGAGCGCCTCGGGGTTGATGCCGAAGTGGACGACATAGGAGAAGCCCGCGAGCGGCGTCCCCTTCACGATGAGGCCCGCGACGCTGGAGCGGAGGCCGTACGTGAGCTGATCGCGCGGCACGGCGCGGGGGACGGACGTGAAGCCGACGCCGAGGTTCACGTACCCGGAGAGCGCGAAGGCGACCTCCTTCTCCTCCTTCGCGTCGTCCTTCTTCTCCTCGCCGTCCTTCCGGTCCGTGTCCTTCTTGCCCGCGTCTGCCTTCGGGGCGTCCTTCTTGTCGGGCGGCTTCGGGGGCGGGTCCGCGGCGAGCGCCGGGCCCGTCACGAGCGCGCCGACGATCGACGCGACGGCCACGACCGCTGCCCGGGCGCCGCTCAAGGGTACGAGACTCCCACGGGGGCCATCGCGAAAGCGGTCACCTTCGACCCCCCCGTGTCGAACGAGGGCCCCGCGACGAGCCAGAGCGAGGTCCCCGTCGCGTGGCGCGTGAGCGCGTGCGGGTGGAGGAAGGGGAACGCCCCCATCGCGCTCCGCGGGGTCGCGAACGTGGTCGTCGTGCTCGGCAGGGCGCGATCGTCGCGGACCTCGAGCGGGCGCCTCAGGTTCTCGGACGCGCGGAAGCTCGACGTCCACAGCTGGACCGGCCCGAAGCGGCCGCCGTCGTCCAGCTCGGCGAGCGCGGGCCGGGCGTCCGCCGTCCCCACCACGAAGAGCTTGCCCTCCCACCGGTGCACGCCGGCCGGCGTGATCTTGTCGATCGGGCGCACCTTGCCGCCGGCCTTGTCGAAGCTCACGACCTCACCGGAGCGGAGGAGGCCCGCGACGAGCCCGCCCGCGCTGAATTGCAGGAAGCCGAGGACGCCAAACTCCGTGGTCTGCTCCGGGAGCGGGACCGCGGCCTTCGCGACCAGCGAGGCGTCCGCGTCGTAGAAGCGCGCCTCGCTCCGGATCTCGCTTCCGCGCGTGTACTGGAGGAGCACGACACCCTCGTTGGTCTCGCGATCGGCGCCCACGCCGACCACCTTCACGTTGGCGGCGTCCGGAGGATCGAAGGCCCGGATGTTCGTGAGGATCTCGTCCTCGAGGTCGACGCGCGCCGTGAACGGCAGGAGATCCACCGGGCTCTGCACGAGGGCCACCGTCGTCACCCGCGAGGGCGCGTCCCTCACCCACGGGAGCACGGCGCGGAAGAGCAGGTTCGCGTCCGTGCCCGGATCGGTGTCCAGCACGCGGTGGCAGTCACCCGACGCGCCCGAGACCTGCACGAGGGCGTCCCCCGACCAGTACCACTGCGAGTCCTCGGTGTACCCGATCCACCCGTGGACGCCGAACGAGTCCCCCTTCGTCAGCGAGCAGCCGCTCGCCCACCCGCCGCCGTTCTTCCCCGCGAAGACGATCGTCTGAGGCAGGTCGATCCCGCCGTACAGCACGTAGACGTTCCCCCCACGATCCGCGACCGGCGGCAGCAGGTTGAGCGGCGCGTCCCCGGCCACGCGCCCCGCGAGCCGGAGCGGTCCGAAGGTCCCCGGCTCCGGCACCTGCGCACACCCGGCCGGCGCCACGACGGCGGCGACGGCGAGGAGGGCGAGCGGCAGGATCGCGCGGCGCGCGCGGGCACCATGTGGCTTCACGACCGGTCAAGGAGACAGGCAGCGCCCGCCGTTCGCAAGGGATTTTGCGACTACTTCCCGACCGCGTACGTGAGCACGAAGAAGCCGCTGTCCTCGCCCGTGGGCGTCTTGTAGCGCTGGCGGTACACGATGGGGGTGAACGAGTAGCCGTAGAGCTTGAGCTCGTCCTCCGGCGTGTTCGGGTTGTTGCGGAGCGGGGGGACGGTGCCCGCGAAGCTCGACGCCTGGGTGACGCCCAGCTCGTAGCCGCGGCCCCACATCGCGTCGATCGAGCCCTGCACGCTCACGCCGAAGATGCCGATCGACGCCGACGCGCCTCCGCCCTTCCAGACCCACTCCTCCTCGGTCTTCTCCTTCTCGATGGTGAGCTCGAAGCTCGTCTCGGCGACGTCGCTCACGCGGAGCGTCGGCGGCTCCTTGAAGACGATGTCGTCCTCCGGGATGACCTGACCTTCGAGGGTCTGGCCCCGGGTCGGGTAGGAGGCGACCTGCCCGATCTGGTAAGGGAGCTTCACGCGCGGGAGCGCCTTGGTGCCGAGCGCGTCCACGAGCGCGGCGTAGCGCTTGGTCGACCACACGCTCGTCTGCGCGGCGACGGGGACGAACACGGAGAAGATCTTCCCGTCGGCCGTGGCGCCGAGCTTGCGCGCGGGATCCTCGAGCTTGTAGTCGTACTGGTGGTAGCAGCCGCAGCCCAGCACCACCGCGCCGCTGTCGAAGCCCTCCATCTCGGGCTTGGCCTCGATTTCGAAGGTGGCGCTCGTGGAGACCGTGGTCGTCGCGCCGGTGTACTTCCAGCGCTCCTGCCGGTAGTGGGCCTCCGCCTCGACCGACACCACCTTGACGATCGGCAGGCTGAACTCGGCCTCGAAGCCGAGGCCCACCTGCGCGCTGAAGGTCATGCCCTCCCGCTTCGTCGTGCTCTTGCTGTCCTCGCGGCCCATGGAGACCGACGAGCGCCCGTCCGAGTAGGTGCGAGAGTACGGGGGCAGCGAGAGCACGGCGACCGGCACCACCGTCCCGGCGACGAGCCGCGGCTTGCTGGAGACGATGCGGCGGGCGGGCGAGTCGCCCGTCACGTCGGCGATCGCGATGCGCGACGTCACCTTCGAGGCGAGCAGGCCGGTGTACTCGCTCACGAGCTTGCCGGCGCTGCCCATCGTGAACATCTCGATGGTCCCGTCGGTCCGGAGGAGGGCGACTTCGGGCTTGTCGCGCCCCGAGTAGTGGCCCACGGCGAGGTCGGCGGAGCCGTTGCTCGTGCCCGTGCTGCCCTTGGGGACCAGCTGGCCGGCCTTGACCGAGAACACGTAGAGGTCGTCGCCGAACGTCCCGTCGTAGATGCCCACGATCTCGTCCGACCCGTCGCCGTCGAGGTCGCCCATGGCGATGCGCGTGAACACCTTGTCGACCGCGAGCTCGATCACCTTGGCCTGGCCCGTCTTCGCCGCGTCAAGGTTCGCGATGATGAGCGACTTCTTGGTGAGGAGCACCGGCTCGGCGTAGCCGTCGCCGTCGACGTCGCCGACCGCGCCGTCGATCACGTCCGGCGCCGTGGGCGGGGGGCCGCCGGGGACCTGGGGCGGGATGATGTCGGTCGTCTCGCACTTCGAGGAGACAGCGTCGCAGACCGACACCTTGCCCTTGTCGCTGAAGGCGACGACCTCCTGCAGCTCATCCGCGTTGACGTCGCCCCCCGAGAGCGCGATCGGCGAGTACGGCAGGGTGAGCGTCGTCTTCTTGTTGCCGCCGCCCTGGACGAGGATGTTCTGGGAGGCCTGCGTGACCCAGGCCACCGCCTCGGGGCGCGATCCGAAGAAGTTGCCGCCCGTCATGTCGACGATCTTGCCGTTCACGCTCGACCATGCGGCGTTCGCAGGCTTGACGAAGGCCCGATCCTGCGCCGAGTACCCCTGGACCTGGGTGTCGTCGCCCACGACGACGAGCTCGAGGTCCCGGGCGAAGTACCCCATCGTCCCGAGCGGCGAGGTGGAGGTGTAGTTGGGGTCGCCGCAGCGCTTCATCTGGCAGACGCCGTTGCCGCACGCCTCCCCGGTGTTGCAGTCCGCGTCCGAGGCGCACTTCACCTCCCCGCTCTGGAAGGCTCCACCCCCGATCTCGGAGTTCTTCGGCGACGCGGTGCTGCCGCAGCCCGCGGCGACCACGAAGAACATTCCCCCTGTGAGGAGGGCGACCCAACCCGATCTCATGATTCCACCTCGGCAGAGACGCAGCCCAGTCCACATGGTGGCCCAGGCCCCCTGCCGTGTCCAGGGTGATCACGCTGGCGCCCGCCCCGCGCACGGGGCATGCTCGGGGCATGGTGAGCTCGCGGAGGACGGCCCGCGTGGTGCGCATGGCAGCCGCTGCCGCGCTCGCGCTCGGCGTCGGCTTCCTCGCGCTCGCGTGCGCGGACGATCCGCCCGCGGGATCGAGCGGTCTACCTGGCGACGTCCCGCGCGTCGTCACCGACGCGGCGGCCGAGGCCGCGGTGCCCGAGGCCGGGGACGGCTCCGCGGACGCGAAGCCCCTCGACGCCCCGAAGGAGTGACGGGCGCTAACCGCAATGCCGTTCGGATAAGGCATTCGTTCGAGCGAGGGTGCCCCCACCCGTCGCGCTTCGCGCGCCGGCCTCCCCCCGATCGCGCGCTACGCGCGCCATTGAGGAGCCCGCGCAGACCTCACCCCCCGTCCCCCTCTCCCTGAAGGGAGAGGGGGCATGTGAACGGGAGAATCGCCTCTCGCAGGGTCTCCCGGTTCAGTCGTGCGTTCTCGAGGCGAACGACGCGGACGCCACGGCGCGCGAGGATCGTCGTGCGCCTCG
>SXNL01000167.1 GCA_005777185.1 Myxococcales bacterium | reverse complement strand
TCATCGATCTCGATGATGGTGTAACTGCCCGAGCCCGAGCCCGAGGCCCAGCCCGAACGGGCAGGACGTTCGGGCGCCGGCCTCCCTCCCCGCCCTCCTCCAGACCGCCTTCGGCTTCCGCGGCTTCCGGCCGCACCAGGAGGCGGTGTGTCGCGCGGTCGAGGCCGGGCGTGACGTGCTCCTCGTCATGCCGACGGGTGCGGGAAAGTCCCTCTGCTACCAGCTGCCGGGCCTCGCACGCGGCGGGACGACGCTCGTGATCAGTCCCCTCATCGCCCTCATGGAGGACCAGGTCGGCCAGCTCCTCGCGCGCGGCCTGCGCGCCGAGCGCATCCACTCGGGTCGGGACCGCGGCGCGTCGCGCGCGGCGTGCGTGCGTTACCTCGACGGCGCGCTCGACTTCCTGTTCATCGCGCCCGAGCGGCTCAAGGTGCCCGGCTTTCCCGAGATGCTCGCGAGGCGCAAGCCGGTCCTCGTCGCCATCGACGAGGCGCACTGCATCTCCCAGGGGGGCCACGACTTCCGGCCCGAGTACCGCATGCTGAAGGAGCGCCTCCCGCTCCTCCGCCCGGCCCCGATCGTGGCGCTCACCGCCACGGCCACGCCGATGGTCCAGGACGACATCGTCGCCGAGCTCCGCCTCGAGGACTCGCTCCGCTTCATCCACGGGTTTCGCCGCACGAACATCGGCGTCGAGGTGGTCGAGAAGAACCCTGGCGAGCGCGCCGACGTCGTCCTGGAGCTCCTCGCGGATCCGGCGCGCAGGCCCGCCATCGTGTACGCCCCGACGCGCAAGGAAGCCGAGGGCCTCGCGAGGAAGCTCGCGAAGCGGAATCTCCGTGCCGCGCCCTACCACGCCGGGATCGCCACGCGGGAGCGCGACGAGGTGCAGTCGGCGTTCCTGCGGGGCGAGCGCGACGTGATCGTAGCGACCATCGCGTTCGGGATGGGGGTCGACAAGCCCGACGTTCGCACGGTGCTCCACACGGGGCTCCCCGGCAGCGTCGAGGGCTACTACCAGGAGATCGGCCGCGCGGGTCGCGACGGCGCGCCCTCCCGGGCGGTGCTGCTTCACTCGTTCGTGGACACGAAGACCCACGCGTACTTCCTGGAGCGCGACTACCCCCCGGTGGAGACCCTCGCGCGGATCGCGTCGGCGCTGCGGGACGAGGGCATACCGGCGGATGACCTCGCGCGGAGGACCGGGATCGACGAGGAGATCTTCGACATCGCGCTCCAGAAGCTCGTCGTCCACGGCGGCGCGACCGTCGACGTGGACCGGAACGCGCGTCGCGGCCCGCGCGCGTGGCAGCCGGGGTACGAGCGGCAGCGGGCGCACAGGACCGATCAGCTCGACCGGATCCTGCGCTTCGCGACCACGCCGTCGTGCCGGATGCTCCAGCTCGTGGCCCACTTCGGCGACCGGAACGACGACGGGACTCCGTGCGGGCTGTGCGACGTCTGCGCGCCCTCGGCCTCGGTGGCGCACGCGTTCCGCGCGCCGAGCGATGCCGAGCGCGTCGCCGCGCGGAAGATCCTCGCGGCGCTGCGCAAGAGGGACGGGCTCGCCGTGGGGCAGATCCACCGCGACGTGCTCGGCGAGAAGACGGTCGACCGTCGCATGCTCGAGCACGTCGTGGGGGCGCTCGCGCGCGCGGGCCTCGTCCGCGTGACGACCGACACGTTCGACAAGGGCGGCGAGAGGATCTCGTTCCGTCGCGTCCACCTCGCGGCCGGGGGCGCTCCGGACCTGCTCGACGACGCGCCCCTCTCGATGGAGGAGGAACCCAAGCGGCGCCCGTCGACACGACGGAAGGGCAAGCGGCGAAGATCGCGACGGTGATCCCGCGTCAGTAGAACCGCCCGCACGGGATGGCGTCGCGCCGGATCACGTGCCCCGATTTCTCGCCGTCGTCGGCCCAGTAGAAGTCCTTCATTCCCCCGACGCACTCCGACTCGGGCGCGAACGTGATGCCCTCGTTGTTGAGGTTATCCATCGAGAGCGGCCGCGAGAGGGACGCACGAAGGACGAAGCGGCCGAAGGTCGTCGAGGCCGCGTTGGGATCGATATCGAGGACCCGGAGATCGCCGGCGCACGTGTTGTCGCACGCCGCCCAGACCGAGCCGACGTCCCGGTCGTACGTCAGCGACATGATCTTGGCGAGCCCGCTGTCCGCGGTGGCCACGCGATGGAACCCGCCGCCCACGTGGTCGAGCGCGTAGACGACGAGCACGCCGGTCTCCTCGATTCCGACCATGAAGAGGCCGCCGGCGTGGTTCGGGTAGTCGGCGGGCGAGTAGATCTTGCCGAGCCGCTCGTCGCGGAACCTGCGCGCCACGAGGTAAGCGTCGGGCAGGAACGTGATCGACTCCAGGCTACCGTTCGAGGTCACGGTCGGGAGATCGCTCCCGAGTTGCCACTCACGGACGGCCACCAGGGTGTCCCCCGGCGCGCTCGTGTCGTAGAGGAGGATGCTCGGGCGGGCGGGGGCGAAGCCGTCCTTCTCCGAGGCGACGTACACGTTCGACGACGACGGATCCGTGACGGTGATCTCCTCGGCATCGGGTGCGCCCGTGCCGTCCGGGAAGCGGAGCGCCCGCGGCGCAGGCCACCCGCCGGCGGCGTCGAACGTCCACGACGTGCCGCTCCAGGTGAGCCGGAAGAGCGTGGACGGCTCGTTCTGCACCACCCACATGCGAGCAGGCGCGCCACCTGCGGCGGGCACGTAGACGAGCCCGCTCACGTTCTTGCCGAAGGCTTTCTCGTCGTCCACGATCGTGACCACGTCGGGACCGGGCCACGGGCCGACGAGGGGCGGGCTCGCGTCCTGCCCCGCGTCGAGCGGCGGAGTGCCGCTCCCGGTGTCATCGGCCGCGTCCTCGGCGTCGGGTGCGCCGCCGTCCCGGCCGGAGCTCCCATCGCCGCGGCCGTCGTCGGCGATCGTCGCATCCGGAGCCGTCGTGAGCTCGCCGCCCGGAACGGCGACCGCGGGCGGAACCTCCGCGGGCGCGCACGCCTCGAACGCGCCGTACGACGCGAGGAGGAACGCGAGCACCACCCCGCCGCGCGCGGGGCGCCTACGGACTCCCAGCATCCGTCCAGGATACGCGATACGAGGCCGGCGCGCCCGGGATCCGTCGTCCAGGCCCGTATCGAGACGGAGGTCAGGCCGCGCACACCGGCGGGAGGCGCGTCCGCCACGGCCGGGCCGACTCGAGCTGGGCCGCCAGGCGGAACAGCGTGGCCTCGTCGCCGAAGCGCCCCGTGAACATCGTGCCGATCGGGAGCCCCGCGGCGTTCCACGCGAGGGGCACGCTCATCGAAGGCAGCCCGGCGGCGTTCGCGAGCGGCGTGTACGGGATGAACGCGAACGTCTTCGCGGCGATCGCCTTCACGAGCGGTGTGATGCGCAGGACCGACGACAGGCGCGCGCGCGAGATGATCTCCTGGGCGCGCGCCTCCGCGCCCTTCGCGGCGAGATCTCCGTGCCGTGGCGGTGGCGCGCCCAGCGTGGGCATGAGCAGGAGGTCCCATTCGCGCTGGACCTCGGCGACCTTTCGCGACATGGCCTGCAGGCGCCTACGCGCGAGCTCGAGCGTGGGCGCCGTGAACGTGGCGCCGAGCATGGCGAGGATGCGCGTCACCGTCTCGTGATCCTCCCGGCGTGGCTCCCTGCCGGCCGCCTCCGCCGCCTCAGCGATGTCCGCCGCGGTCGAGGCCGCGACGAGGATCGTGAAGTCCATCGCGAACGCGTCCCGGTCGATCGGGAGGCGCACCTCGGCGACCTCGTGCCCGAGCTCTCGAACGAGCCGGGCCGTGTCGTCGAGCGCGGCGAGCACGTCGGCGTGCGGCTCCGCGGGCAGCGGCGGCTCGCGGCAGAGCGCGATCCGGAGCTTCCCTGGCGGCGTCGCCGTCTCGTCCAGGAAGGGTCGGGCGGGCGCCGGACACGCGTACGGCGCGCCCACCTCGGGGCCGGCGATCGCGTCGAGCAGCGCCGCGCTGTCCCGTACGGACAGCGTCAGCGCGTGATCGAGGGCGAGCCCGAACCACCCCTCGGCCTTGTCGGGCCCCACCGGCGTGCGCGCGCGCGTCGGCTTCAGCCCGAAGACCCCGCAGCACGAGGCGGGGATCCGGATGGATCCGCCCCCGTCGCCGCCGTGCGCCATCGGCGCGATCCGCGACGCGACGATCGCGCCGGCGCCTCCGCTCGAGCCACCGGTCGCGTGCGCGACGTTCCAGGGGTTGTTGCAGCGGCCGAGGAGCTTCGGTTCCGTGACGGGGGTCAGCCCGAACTCCGGCGTGTTCGTCTTTCCGACGAGGACCAGGCCCGCGGCGCGGAAGCGCTGGATCAGCGTGGAGTCGTGATCTGCCACGTCGTCTGCGTGGAAGCGGCTCCCCCGCGTGAAGCGAGCCCCCTTCACGGGCTGCACCAGATCCTTCACGAAGAACGGGACGCCGCGGAACGGCCCGTCCGGGAGCTCGCCCTTCGCTGCGGCGCGCGCCTCGTCGAACAGGTTCGTCACGACGGCGTTGAGGTGGGGGTTCACCCGTTCGACCCGCGCGATGCACGCGTCGACCAGCTCGAGCGGCGTCGCGCCGCCGGAGCGCACGAGATCGGCCATGCCGAGCGCGTCGAGCTCGCTCGCGGGCGTGCTCATGGCGACCGCCGCACCGTCTTCAGGACGTCGAGGATCCGCTGCGTCGCCTTGCCGTCCCCGTACGGGTTGTGCGAGCGGCTCATCGCGCGGTACGCGGACGCGTCGTCGAGGAGCCGGAGGGCCTCCCGGACGACCGTCTCGCGGTCGGTGCCGACGAGCTTGGCCGTGCCTGCATCGACGGCCTCCGGCCGCTCCGTGTCGCGTCGCGTGACGAGGACTGGCTTGCCGAGGGAAGGCGCCTCGTCCTGCACGCCGCCGGAGTCGGTGATGATGAGCGTGGAGCGCGCCATGAGGTACACGAACGGCTGGTACTCGACGGGCTCGATGAGGTGGACGCGCTCCTGTCCCTTCATGATGGCGTTCACGGGCTCCTGCACGTTCGGGTTCAGGTGGACGGGGTAGAGGATCTCGACGTCCGGTCGCGCCTTCGCGATGTCGACGAGCGCGGAGCACATGTCGCGGAAGGGCGCGCCGAAGCTCTCGCGGCGGTGACCCGTGACCAGGATGAGGCGGCGCTCCGGGGAGAGGAACGAGAAACGCGCGTCGAGCGCGCTCTTGATCGGGGGATCGGCGCGGACCTTCTCCTCCATGTAGAGGAGCGCGTCGACGACGGTGTTGCCCGTGACCCAGATGTGCGACGGATCCACGCGCTCCTCGAGGAGGGCCTTCTTCGAGCGCTCGGTGGGCGGGAAGTGGTAGTCCGTGAGGCGCCCGACGAGCGACCGGTTCATCTCCTCCGGCCACGGCGAGTATCGATCGTACGTGCGGAGGCCCGCCTCCACGTGCGCGACCGGGATCTTCTCGTAGAACGCCGCGAGGGCCGCGACGAAGGCCGTCGTGGTGTCGCCCTGGACCACGACCACGTCCGGGCGGAAGCTCTTCAGGGCGCCCGTCATCTCCGTGAGGAGGCGGGCCGTGAGGTCGGGCAGCTGCTGGCCGGGTCGCATGACGTCGAGGTCGAAGTCGGGCCGGAGCTCGAAGAGCGAGAGCACCTGGTCGAGCATCTGCCGGTGCTGCGCGGTCGCGCAGAGCTTGCCCTCGACGTCGGGGTGGTCGCGCATCTCGCGCGCGAGGATCGCGAGCTTGATGGCCTCCGGGCGGGTGCCGCATACCACGAGGATCTTCGCCTTGTTCTTCTGGGTCATGGGGGGGTCCGTTCCTGTTCAGGTCTCGAGGAGCTGCTCGATCTGTTTCGCGGCGGGCGTCTCCGCGAGCGGGCCGAGGAGGGTGAGGAGGTTCCGCCGCTCGTTCTCCGTGAAGCAGTCGCCGCTCGTGGCGATGTAGCGCTGCGCCGCGAGCGCGCCGGCGCCCCGCGCGAACGCGGCGTCGCTCTCGGCGGTCCCCCCGAGGACCAGGGGCTCCGGCTCGTCGGCCGCGTGGGACAGTCGCGCCGTGGCCTCGCCGAGGATCCGCTCTCCCATGAGGTCGAGCGCGATCCCGAGCGCCCTCCATGCCTTGCGCATGAAGAGCCAGCGCGTCGCGCGCCCGAGCCCCGCGTCCATGGCGAGCGGCTTCTCGCGGGCCATGGAGCGGAGCGCGAGCGTGCGGCCCGCGCGCGTCGAGACGAGCGACAGGGTCTCCGGCGTCCACGCGAACATCGGGCTCGTCCGCCCTGCGGTCGCGAGATCGGTGAGCGGCGTGCGCTGGAGGAACTGCGCGACCGCCGCCCCGAAGCGGTACCCATCCACGACGCCGCCGGCGGCTGGCAGCTCCATGAGGGGGCGCGGTATCTTGTCCTCGTGGACGCGACGGATCTCTGGCCAGGCGGTCAGGCGGCCTGGAGGATCCTCGCCGAGGAACGTCTGCGAGCCCGTCCACCAGGACAGCTTCGTGTCCGTCCGCGTCACAGCGAACATGCGGCGGAACCAGGTGTGGCGCGACAGTGCCTCGCCCACCGACTGGACGGGCGCGACGAACGGGAGCGTCTTCTCCACGATCGAGAGGAGCCGGCCGGGCGCGCTGCGCCGGAGCACGCTGTCGAAGCCGGGGTGCGTGCTCTGCACGAGATCGTGGAGCACCGCCGACAGGGCCCACTCCTCGTTCGTCGGGTTCTCGAGTCGATCGACCGGGCAGAGCTTGCGGGCCGCCCGGGTGCGGCCGAGGTTGACGTGGCTCACGAGATCGGGGTCGGTGAACGGCCGATCGTGGGTCATCAGGAGCGCCGTCTTGCCGCCGATGGGGCGACCCGGCTTCATCACACCACCCTTGACGAGGGGCGCCATGAAGTCCCGGTAGAGACGATCCATCACCGCGCCGACGTCGACCGCCATCGCTACTTCTGGCCGGCCGGCGCGACGGGGAGCTGGGGCGGCGGCACCGTCTGGCCCGTCGCCGCGGGCGGCACCTCGGCGGCGCCCATCGGGAACGCGCCGAGGCCTTCGAGCTTGAGGTCTACGAGGTGCTCCGCGAGCGCGAGCTCGATGGCCTGGCCGACCAGCGGCTCCCAGGACGCCGACTCGAGGATCATCGTCTCGAGCGGCGCGAAGGCGGCGTCGTCGACCGCGTAGGCGGACGCGAGCGGATCGATGAAGAGCACCTGGGAGCTCGCCGCGCCGAGCGCGCGGTAGAGGACCTCGGGCGCGACGGCCGGGATGACGTCGTATCCGGCCGGGATGAAGAGGTTCGGGTGGATCTCGACGAAGAACGTGCCGAGCGGGATCGCCTCGATCCCCGCGGGGCAGCGCAGGAACGCGCCGCGCGGCGTCACGGCGATCTGGGTGCGCGCGATCGTCTGGTTGGGGAGGGCGTACGCGATCCGGCGCAGGAGGGTGAGCTGCTCGAGCGTCACCCACGTCGCGGTGACGTTGCGCCACGCGGCGACGGAAGGCACGACGCGGAGCGGGACGCGCACCTCGGCGGGGCGGTGCGCGCCGATCGCCGTGAGCTCTTCGGGGGCCTCCTCGCCGCGTAGCTCCACGCGCGCGAACGCGCGGAGGTCGCCCATCTGGGGCGTGCGCTCGAGCGTCCACGGATCGCTCCCGCCACCGCGGATGAGGACGAGGCCGTTCGGATCGAACACGGGACACGCCCGGAGCGCGACCGGGTGCCGGTACCCCATCTGGACCGCGACGCCCGGGCCCGCCGGGAGGAAGCTCGTGATGCCCGGCGTGGTGGCCATGAGTGGCCGCATGCGAGGCGGCAGGTCGGCGAGCCGCACGATCGTGCGCCGGATCGGGCCCTCGTCGAACGCGCTCTCGGGTGGCCACTCGCCGACGGCGACCTCGCCGTCGACGCGCGAGCGGACGAGGTAATGGATCAGCGCAGGCCCCAGGCCCTGCTCGGCGACGATGAAGCGGGGGCCGCCCTCCGCGAGCGTCCCAGGATCGACGTGCGGCATGAGGCGCAGGAGGAGCGCGCGGAGGTCGACGGCTTTCTCGAGCTCGTACACCTGCGTGAACTTGTCGTGATAGAGCACCAGCCCGGCGTCGGTCGAGATGAGCTGCGTGGCGTCATACCCGAAGGGCGCCCCCGCGTCGCGGTACTGGACGAAGTGGCGGCTCGTGCCGGTGAACGTGAAGCCGCCGACGAGGCGCGCCGTCTCGGCGAGGCGATCCATGCGATCGCTGGACTCGGCCGCGAAGCCCAGCGTGATCTCGCGCGTGCCGAGCTTGGAGCGTACGAGCTGGATCTCCAGGCTGGGCATGAGATCCTCGAGCGAGTGCTCGCGGGTGTAGACGGAGAACCAGGCGACGAGGCGATCGATGGAGGGGAGGAGAACGAGGCCCTTCGCGCCGAGGGCGACGCCCTTGCCCTCCAGGCCGAGGCCCGGCGTGCGCAGACGGGTCTGGTGGAGGGCGATGCGCTCGAGCATGGTCAGGCGCCGTCCGGCCCCGCGTCGGGGGGACCGGCGCCCGGCGCGCACTTGTACATCTGCGCGCTCCCCATGTTGTTGGGGTCCGAGCCGCTGGCCTCGAGGACGATGTGCGTGGCACCCTGCCCGTTCGCCTTCTCGCGAAGCATGGTCGTCCGCTCGCCGGAGTTCATCATGCGCAGGCGGTCCGGCTGTCCCGGAGGCATGATGTTGTTCTTGATCTGGCCGAGGTGCTGGCAGCCGGCGACCTCGGCGCTGGAGGCGTTGGCGGCCATGGGCCGGGTGCCGCTCGCGCCGCCACACGCGCCGAGCCACGCGCCCAGGATCGCGACGAGGAGGACGGGCCGCATGCACCGAAGCTACAGCCAGAGAGCGCGATCGACAACGCCCATCCGCTACTCCGCGGCCCGGTGTCGCGCCTCGATCGCGCCCCCGAGCCCGGTCCAGCGCGCGTCTCCCTCCACGAGCCAGGGCAGCTTCGCGTCGATCGCGCGGAACATGGGCTCGTCGAACCAGTGTCCGCGCATCCCCGCGAAGGCCTCGTCGACGCGCACGCCGGCCCGGGGGGACCTCCGCATGATGTCCCGCGAGAAGGTGACGCACGGACCGCTCGAGCAGGCCACCAGGATGCGCGCCACGCCGCCCCTCTTCGACAGCGCGAGCACGGCCTCCGCCGAGAGCGCCGTGTGCCCGACCTCCACCAGCACCGCGGCCGCGTAGACGTCCGGGCGCGAGGCGAGGACGTGCGCCGCGAGCGTCCCGCCCTGCGACCAGCCGCCGTACACGAGCGGCCCCTCCGCGACGTGCTTGCCGAAGAGCTCCCGGATCCTCGCGACGGCGCGATCCGCGCGCGTCGCGATCTGCTCGACGCTGCCCCACGAGTGAAACCCGCCGCCTGCGGGCACGCCGCGCGGGCACACGACGAACGGGAACCCGCCGGTCGTCGCGTGCCACTCGGAGCAGCTCCAGTCGGCGCGATCGCCCGCTCCGTGGACGCCTACGAGGATCGGCCGCGGCTCGGTCGCGCCGAGCGGCACGGTGTAGAAGGCCTCCGTGCCGTCGGCGAAGGTCATGTGGTCGAAGTACGACGGCGCGCCGAGGGGGGGCAGCCCCGCGTCGGGTGGGCTGGCCGTGACGTCGGGCGCCGAGGCGTCCGCCCCCGCGTCGGAGGACGCGTCGGGCGCGGAGGAGGACTGGGCTCGAGGGGTGGGTGCGCGGGGATCCCGGTCCGGCGTGCTCCCGCGGCCCTTCGGGCAGCCCGCGAGCACGAGCACGAGGGCCGGGAGCCAGGCGGCGTGCTTCACCGTCCGCCTGTCGCGCCGGGGACCCGGTGTGTGACCCCAGAAAAACACCCGCCGAGGTTCCCACGAACGCAGCCCTGCGCGTTAATGGAGAAACCGCACGACGGAACCGCTTCGATGTCCAGCATGTCCCGCACCTTCCTTCGCAGACTCACCCGCCGCGCGCTCCCCGCGGCGCTCCCCCTCCTCGCGTCCACGCCTGCGCTCGCCGACGACGTCCCGTCCACGCCGGCGCCCGCCGCGTACGCCATCATCGTCGGCGCCAACGCGGGCGGGCCCGGGCAGGAGACCCTCCGGTGGGCCGAGGAGGACGCGCGGCGCGTGTCCGCCGTGCTCACCGAGCTCGGGCGCTTCGGGGCGACCGACTTCAAGACGCTCACCGCGCCGCGCGCGGCCGACGTCGCGCGCGAGGTGGACCTCGTGGCCGCGAAGCTCCGCGCCCACAAGGAGCGCGGCGAGGACGCGGTCTTCTTCTTCTACTACTCGGGTCACGCGCGGGCGAACGCGATCAACCTCGGCGCGGAGGAGCTGCCGGTGAGCGCGCTCCGCGAGCGGCTCATGACGCTGCCCTCGGCGCTCACCCTCGTGGTGCTCGACGCGTGCCAGAGCGGCGCGTTCGCGCGCGTGAAGGGTGCAGAGCCGGCGGCCGACTTCTCGTTCAACTCCGTCGCGCAGCTCGGCCAGCACGGCATGGTCGTGATGTCCTCGTCCACGGCGCAGGAGCTGTCGCAAGAGTCCGAGGAGCTCAAGGGATCGTACTTCACGCACCACCTCGTCACCGGGCTGCGCGGCGCGGGGGACACCGACGGAGACGGGAGGGTGTCGCTCGACGAGGCCTACCGCTACGCGTACAAGCGCACGCTCGCCTCCACCTCCCGGACCCAGGTGGGCAGCCAGCACGCCACGCTCGAGACCGACCTCCGTGGCAAGGGGGATCTCGCGCTCACGTACCCTGCACGCATGAAGTCGCGCCTCGAGCTCCCCGCGGCGCTCGACGCGCGCGTGATCGTCTTCCACAAGCCGAGCGCGTCCGCGGTGGCCGACGTGCAGAAGGCGTCCGGCCACAAGGTGGGCCTCGCCCTTGTCGCCGGTGCCTACGAGGCCGTCGTGCGGCGGGGGAGCTTGATCTCCACGTGCAACGTGACCCTCGGCGAGAGCGAGCCGCACGTCCTCGACGTCACGTCGTGCACACCCGTGAAGGACGTCCCTGCGCGGAGGAAGGGCGAGCTGGACGAGATCGAGCACTGGGGCATCGAGGGCGGCCTCGGGACGAACTTCTACACGCGTGGCCCCTACACCGATCGCCTCCGCGAGTTCGGCTACGAGGCCAACAGGCCCTTCCTCGATCCGCCGTCGCTCCGCGTCTCGCTCGGGGTCACGCGATCGCTCACGCGCAACGTGACGGCGGGACTCGTGGCCAACACCCTCACGAACGACACCTGGAAGCGCCGCGTGGGCAGCGGCAACGACACGACCTCGTGGTCGAGCTATGCCGCCACCGCCTTCGTCCGCGCCGAGGCGGACGTCGCGGGCTCGTGGTTGACCGTGTACGGCCAGGGAGGTGGCGGGCCCGGCTTCGGGCGCGTGACCTTCCGGTCCACGCCGCCGGGCCAGCCCGCGATCGACGGGGCGAGGCTCCACGTCGGGTGGGTCCTGTCGGGCGCGGCGGGCCTCCGCTTCAACCTGCCGCACCACGTGGCCTTCACCGCGCAGGGCGGCTACGAGCTCGCGCCGGTGATCGACAACCTGCTGGGAGATACACTGAACGTGGGCGGTTTCTCCGCCCAGCTTGGCATGCGCGTCCGCTTCGAGGAGCCCCGATGAACCCCGCCCCCACACCCATCCGCCGCGCCGCGAGATCCGTGCTCGTGCTCGCGGGTCTCGGTCTCTCGCTCGCCGCGTGCGAGGAAGATCTCCTGAACGATCCCACGTTCCGCACCTGGTGCGGCGACGACAAGCTCTGCGCCTGGGACATCGACGCGGGTCGCATCTCGCGCGTGCCGACGTGGCACGAGGACGACGGCGGCGTGTCGATGCTGGAGACGCCGACGGTCATCGGCCAGACGCTGAAGTCGTCGCCGAAGTGCCTGGCCTTCACGATGGTCGCCGACGTGGAGGCGCGCGCCCAGGTGTCGATCGAGATCGACTTCAACGGCGACGGGAAGGTCGACTGGACGTACCCCGTCCCGGAGGTGCGCTGGCGCCAGTGGCAGACGCTCATCACCGCGCCGAAGGCGTACCGCCACGCGCGCTTCTCGATCCGGAAGGCCGGGACCGGGCGGGCGGTGATCGCCGAGATGCGGCTTGTGTCGAAGGACAAGTGCGCCGAGGGCGCGAAGGTCGAGCTCCGGGATCTGCCGATCGGCTCGGCGTGCGGATCCGGCGCGGAGTGCAGGAGCGGGATCTGCTGCGGCGACCCGAGGAACACCGCCCTCGTCGGCCCGCCGGTGTGCTCCGAGTGCTGCCCAGGCGGGACCGTGTGCGACGGGGCCGGGTGTGGGGCGACCGCGTGCACGGGCGCCGGTCAGAAGTGCGGGGCGCCGCGCTGCATGCTCCTCGCGTCGCCGTTCCTCTGCAACGCGCAGCTCCGCACGGGTGCGACGGGCGCGCCGTGCGCGGACGGCACGGACTGCGCCTCGGGCGTGTGCGACGGTGCGAAGGCGACGCCGCTTCAGACGGCCCCCTGCCCGAACACGACGGACAAGCTCGTGATCGACGTCCTCGCTGGCACCTGCCGTTGATCCCCGCGTATCTTCCCCGAAATGGACGCCTACGAACGCCACGGTCGCGCGCTCTTGCGCAAGGCCGAGCGGCTCCTGTTGAGCCGCGAGGATGCGCGTGACGTCGTCCAGGGTCTGTTCCTCGATCTCCTCGAAGACCCGACCACGCCCCACGACCTCCCGTTCCTCTACCGAGCCGTGACCCACCGCTGCCTCACCCTCCTTCGTGACGAGAAGAACCGAGGCCGGCTGCTCGGCGAGCATGACGCCACTCTCCGAGGCCAGGCGCGGTGCGCGAGGATCGCGCTCGACGATCGCGTGCTCGGCCTCGACGCGCTGGCGCGGCTGGTGGTCGAGCTCGACGAGATCGAGGGGGAGATCCTGGTCGCGCACTTCTTCGACGACATGACGCAGGAGGAGATCGCGGAGCAGATCGGGCTCAGCCGGAAGACGGTCGGGAAGAAGCTCGAAGAGGTGAAGGCGCGCGCGCGGAGCCTGGTGGCGAACGGGGAGGAGGTGAGCCGTGGCTGAGGAGTCGAGGTGCGATGCGCCCGTGTCGTGGCTCGCGCTCGAGCGGCTCGCGCTCGGTGAGCTGGGCGAAGAGGAGGGCCGGGTGCGGAAGCACCTCGCGGGGTGTGCGTCCTGTCGCGCGTGCCTGGAGGACATCGAGGCAGGCGTGGCCGCTCCCCTCCCGCCGCTGAAGGCGGGCGCCGTGGCCGCTCCCCTCCCACCGCTGAAGGCGGGCGGTGGACCGCGGACAGCCGACGACCGACAGCCGACGGCCGTCCGCCCCCCGCCTCTCGTCCCCTGGCTCGGCGGTGGCCTCGCCCTCGCCGCCGCGCTCCTCGTCTACGTCAAGACCCGCCCCGACGAGCCGCGGGTCGATCGCACCAAGGGCTCCACCGTCTCCATCACGGTCGTCCGCGAGGGCGCGCAAGGCGAGGCCGGCGTCTTCGGCCCGCACGATCGCTTCAAGGCGCTGGTCTCGTGCCCGCCGTCGCTCGTGGCCTCCTGGGATCTCGTCGTGTTCGACGAGGACGGCGCGCAGTTCCCCCTCGCCCCCGTTCCGAAGCTGGCGTGCGGTAACGCCGTGCCCGTGCCGGGCGCCTTCCGCCTGACGGGCGACAAGGAGCTGAGCGTGTGCGTCGTCTGGAGCGAGGATGCTCCGGTCGATCGCGCGATGCTCGGCCCGACCGATCTCGTGAATCGCCGGAAGAAGGCCTGCGAGCGGCTCCGCCCGGGGCGTTGAGCCGTGGGGCTACATGCCGCACGCGCTCCGCGCCCTCGCCTCGCACCCGTACGCCTGCGCGACCTCGGGTGTCCGCGACACGGCGAAGTCGACCCGTGCGCGCGCGTCTCCGTCCGTGCGCGCGGCGCCGCATGCGCTCTGCGCCCACGCGAGGAAGAAGCGGCGCTCGGCGAGCTGGGCGGAGCGAAGCGACTCTTGACCTGGGCGCGACAGCTCGGCCTCCATGGCGCGGAACGCCATCCGCAGCGCGAGGATATCCAGGAGCGCCGTCGCCCCGGAAGGCTGGCGCACCGCCGCGTCCTTCGCCCACCCGGCCGCGTCCCCGTCGAGGCACGCGACGACGCTCGCCTCGCGGCCGCGCGTGGTGGGCGAGCGGAGGTCGGGGAGAGCGCCGGCGAGGAGCTCACGCGAAAGGAGCGTCCCGAGCCCGCCGTACATCGCCGGGAGCGGGACCTCGGCGCCCGCGAAGGGTACATGGAGCATCGTGGTCGGGATGAGGATCTCTCCCCGCGCCGGGTCCGAGAGCAGTCCGCTCCCGAAGACGCCTGGCGTCGGGTCAGGGGCCTTGCCGCGCTTCGCCATGGCGGAGAGCGCGCGATCGCGAGCCCCGAACGCGCCGCGCATCACCGCTGCGAGGGACCCGTCTCTGGCGCCCCTCGAGGGCGCAAGCGGCGGGGCGTCGGCGGCGCGCGCGGGCGCGCCGAGGCGGACCGACCAGGGGGCGAGCGCCTTCCGCGCCGCGTCGCGGCTCACGTCATCGAGCCATGGCCACCGTCCGATCTCGTCGCCCGCGCTGTTCAGGAGGATCTGGGTGAGGGGTGTCGCGGCCTCCACGGCGCCCCCGCTCTCGAGCGCCCGCCCGAGCGCGGCGCCGAGGGCCTCACCCTGGAGCTCGATCGCGAGATCCGCGCAGATCCGTGCCCCGCTCGCGCGCTCCTCGTCCAGGTGCGCGGCGCGGAGCTTCGGGCCGAGCGCGACCGCGTACCGGCGGAGCGCGCGCACCTGCAGCACCGCGAGGAACTCGCGCTCGTCGAGCCTCGCGAGCGCCCCGAGCTCGGCCTGCACCCGCGCCGGATCGCGCACCAGCACCGCGACGTCGCCGTCGAGCCCCCGCGCCTCGAGGTACCTCTTCCACGCGAGCACCGGGCTTAGCTCGGCGAGCTTCTTCTGCGGGAGGACGACCGCGGCGCTCACCTCCGCCTGGCCCGCGGCCCGTGCGACCTTCAGGAGCGCGCGCGCGTCCTCCTGCGCCGTCTCGTCGGGGACGCCGCTCGCGGCGAGGAGACGCTCCGCCTCGTGGAGGGTGTGGCCCTCCTCCTCGTCCGACGTGACGGCGGGGAGGTCTCCTGGCGCGATCTCCAGGATGGCCTTCGCGGGATCGCGCGGATCGGCCGCCACGTCCAGCGAGAAGCCCACGAGCACGCCGCCGACGTGGAGCCGCGCCAGCGCGCCCGCGAGGGCGTCGCCGTCGCCCGTCTTCACGCGCGCCTTGATGCCGAGCTGCCCGTACAGCGGTCCCAGCTGCGCGCCACCGCGCGTGGCCAGCTGCTTGCACTGGACGAACCACGCGCCGAGCCGCTGCTGCGCCGGCAGGGTCGACTGCTGATCGAAGGCCTCCAGCGTCGTCGCCACGAGATCGGCGGTTCGATCCTCGAGGAGCTTCTCGAGCCGCGGCGCGCGGGTCTTGCCGCCGAGCGCCTTGTGCCACCCGCCGCACGCGTATCCGTAGAAGTCCTCGCAGGGGGACACCGAGCGATCGAGCGCCGCCTCCTCGACCCCCGCGAGGTCGGTGACGGGGGGAGGCGGTGGCCTGCGCTGCGCGGGCGGCGGCGGGGGCGGCGGGGGCGGCAGCTCGACGAGGAGATCGGCGGGCGTGCACGCCACCGCGAAGAGCACTGCGCCGAGGACGGACGCACAGGGGAGTCTCACCGTCTCACCCCAGCGCCTCGGTCACGGTCGTGACGACCATCGCCGCGAGCCGCTCGTACAGCTCGCCGCCCTCCGCGGCCGTCGCCTCCGCGGGGGCACCCGTGTACGCGTCCGGCATGCCGATCTCACGGAACGTGCGCTTCCCGGCGAGGATCGCCGCGGAGAGACTCACGTCCAGCGCGGCCAGATCCGTGTAGGATGCACGCACGAGCTCCGGCGCCGCACCGAGGACCAGCGACGTCTCGTATCGCCCGGCGTGGCACGCCCCGCTCTTGAACTCCGCCGAGAGCGTGCGCCCCCACCGCCTCGTGAGAGGGCACGCGACCGAGGCCGTGCGCGGATCGAGCTCCGCGACGCTCGCCCTCACGGCCTCGTCGTGCGCCGGTTCGAGGTGGTTGTTCACGAGACACGCGTGCGCGAAGCCGTCCGCCAGGAACCGCCCGACGATCGCGCGGAGGAACGCCACGAGGGCCTCGCGCGGCACGCCGATCGCGCCGGCGAACCCCTCCGCGTAGTCCGTCACCCCGTACGGCACCGTGGGTGCCATCGCGCACGGGGTCCCCGCGGCGCGCAGCGTCTCCGCGGCCCGGCGGCACGCCTCCTCGCTGATGAGGACGTCCGTCGACAGCGGCAGGTGCGGACCGTGCGGCTCGGTGCTCCCGACCGGGATCAGGATCGTCGCGCGGGGAGACGCCGCGAGGGCGCGAGCCTCCGCGGTCGTGAGCTCCGCGAAGCGGAGCCCGGCGGGGCTCACGTCCGGGCCCTCAGGGCCTTCTTGTCGACCTTTCCACGATCGTTCTTCGGCAGCTCGTCCACGAACGTGATCGCGCGCGGGTACTTGTACTTCGCGAGCCGTTCCCGGACGAAATCCTGGAGCTCCCGCTCGAGCTCCGCGTGCGGGCGCGCGATGCCGGTCTTGAGCTCGACGTAGGCGTGCGCCTTCACGAGCCCGTCCTCCTCGACGCCGACGACCGCGGCGAGCCGCACGGCGTCGTGCCGCATCAAGCACTCCTCCACCTCGACGGGGGCGACCCACTGGCCGCCGACCTTCAGCAGGTCGTCGGCCCGGCCGGCGAAGTAGAGGTACCCCTCCTCGTCCATGCGGAACAGGTCTCCCGTCCTGCACCAGTGGCCGTGGAAGACCTTGAAGCTCCGGTCGCGATCCAGGAAGTAGCCCTGGCTCACGCTGTCGCCCTTCACCCAGAGGACGCCGATCTCCCCGGGCGCGCAGGGTGTGGCGCCGGGGCCGTCCGCGTCCTCGGGCAGGACGCGGAGCTCGTACCCCTCGACGACCTTCCCGAGCGAGCCGACCTTCACGTCTCCCGGACGGTTGGAGGCGTAGATGTGGAACATCTCCGCCGAGCCGATGCCGTCGTACACGTCGCTCGCGAACCGCGCGAGCCAGCGATCGAGGAGCGGCCCCGGCAGCGCCTCGCCCGCGGAGAGGCTGAAGCGCACGCTCGCGAGATCGAGCCCCGGCTCACCCGCCGCGCGCTCGGTCTCGTCGTGGTCGAGCAGCTTGCCGAGCATCGTCGGCACGTTCGTCACGACCGTCGCCCGGTACGTCGCGATCGCCTGCGACACGGACTCGGGGGTCGGGCGCTCGCTGAAGAGGCCGGTCGTGGCGCCGACGGCGAAGGGGAACATCAGGTTCGTCCCGGTGGCGTAGCCGAAGAACAGCCGGGGCACGCTGACCGTGACGTCGCCCTGTGCGTACCCCACGGTGCCCTTCGCGTAGACCTCCGTGTTGAACATGTAGTCCCGGTGCGTGTGGATGTTCGCCTTCGGCTCGCCGGTCGAACCGCTCGTGAAGAGCCACATGGCGGGCTCGTCGCGGTGGATGGCGATCTTGCGCGACAGGGGGGGCGTCGAGGTCAGGGCCTCGGCGAGCGCCGAGCGTGCCATGCGGTCCCCCGTGACGCCGAGCGGAGAGCGGCCCAGGGGGGCCTCCGGATCCTCGCCGGTCGCCGTCTCCGGCACGATCCACACGCGGCGCAGCTCGTCGAGGCCGGCCGCCGCGAGCTCGAGCCGATCGGCCACCTTCGGCACCGTGACGATGGCCGTCGCGCGCGTGTACCGCACGAGGTACTCGATGTTCGAGGACGGCGCCTCGGGGTTGCCCATCGCCACGACCGCGCCGCGGAGCAGCGTCCCGAAGAAGGCCCACGCGAACGGGGGCGTGTCCGGCAGCACGAGCAGGACGCGCTCGCCGCGGCGGATGTCGGCGCGGAGCAGGAGCTCCGCGAAGCGCCGCGCCCGGTCGGCGACCTCGGCGTACGTGTACCGCCGGGCCCCGTACAGGATCGCGACCTTGTCGCCGAGGCCCTCGTCGAGGCGGCGGAGCAGGTAGTACGACGCGAGGTGCTCGTCGTCCGCGAACACGGGCCGCGCGCCAGCGCCGGGAGGGGTCGCCATCGCTACCTCGTGAAGGTCTTGAAGGCCTCGAACGTCTTCTTCAGCCCCTGGTGGACGTCCACCCGCGGCTCGTAACCGATGAGCCGCCTCGCGGCGCCGATGTCGGCGAGCGAGTCGCGGACGTCGCCCGCGCGGCCCTCGGTGTACTCCGCCCGGAGCGGCTCGCCCGCGAGCCCGCCGATGATCTCCAGGAGCTGGTTCAGGGAGATGCGGTCGCCGCACGCGATGTTGACGACCTGACCCGAGAGCTTGCTGGCGCACGACGCGCCGAGGAGGTTCGCCGACACGGTGTTCTCGATGAAGCAGAAGTCGCGCGTCTGGCCACCGTCCCCGAACACCGTGGGCCGCTCCTTGCGGATGGCGCACGTGATGAACTTCGGGATCACCGCCGCGTAGTGGCTCGCCGGATCCTGCCGCGGCCCGAACACGTTGAAGTACCGTAGGCTCAACGTCTCGAGGCCGTAGAGCGACGCGAAGACCTTCAGGAGGTGCTCGCCGCACAGCTTCGACACGGCGTACGGCGACAGCGGATCGGGCGGCATCGTCTCGATCTTGGGCAGCGTCGGCGTGTCGCCGTAGGCCGCCGAGCTCGCCGCGAACAGGAGCCGCCGCACCTTCGCGTGCCGCGCGGCGTCGAGCAGCACGGTCATGCCCTGCACGTTCGCCGCCATGCTCGTCACCGGATCCTCCACCGATCGCACGACCGACGGGATCGCGGCCTGGTGGAACACGACCTCGACGCCCTTCACGGCGCGCGCGGCCGTCGCCGGGTCGCAGATGGTGCCCTCGATGAACTCGAAGTCGCCCTTCAGCGACTCCACGTTCGAGCGCCGACCCGTGGAGAGGTCGTCGAGGATGCGCACCTTCTCCCCCTTCGCGAGCAGCTCCTCCGCGATCGACGATCCGATGAACCCCGCGCCGCCGGTGACCAGGTATTTCGCCATTCCTCGGTGTCCTTCCTAGAGCTGCCGCCACGAGGCCGGGAGGGTCTGCTTCGCCTCCCCGGGCGCCGATCGTGGTGGGGAGCCCATCGTAGGACACATTCGCCCCGGCGAGGAAAACGTTCACCGGGGGCACCCGGCCTGAAGACGGAAGCCCTCGCGCGCTCCCCCTCCTGCTCCCGCCCCCGCCCCCTCCTGCTCCCGCCCCCGCCCCCCCACCCCCACCCGCGCGTGCCGCTGACCGCGCACGCGCACGCGCAGGAGGACGAGGACGGTGACGAGGACGAGGACGTGGCCCGACGGCCGCGAACCCTGCCGAACTTCGGCCGGGCGCCCCTAGCGCCAATGCCGTTCGGATAAGGCATTCGTTGGAGCGACGGTTCCGTGGAGGCGTTGGGGCGCCCACGCAGACCTCACCCCCCGTCCCCCTCTCCCTGAAGGGAGAGGGGGCATGTGAACGGGAGAATCGCCTCTCGCAGGGTCTCCCGGTTCAGTCGTGCGTTCTCGAGGCGAACGACGCGGAGGCCACGGCGCGCGAGGATCGTCGTGCGCCTCGCATCCCGTTCG
>SXNL01000166.1 GCA_005777185.1 Myxococcales bacterium | reverse complement strand
CGAGGCCGACGATGCGCTCGGCGTCGTCGCCGCGAGCGGTCAGCATGATGACGGGGACGAGGGAGCGGGAGCGCACCTGCTTGCAGATCTCGAAGCCGTCGGCGCCGGGGAGCATCACGTCGAGCAGGACGACGTCGTAGGCACGGGCGGCGAGCTTCGCGAGGCCCACGGCGCCGTCCTCCGCGTGGTCGACCTCGACCTCGTGGCCCGACAGGTACTCGGCGAGCAGCGCCGCGAGGTCCTTGTCGTCGTCGACGAGGAGGGCCAGGATCATCTGCCGTCGAGCATACACCCGCCCGCGCGCCGGTCCCGCGCCCCGCCCGCGACGGGGTGAAAAGAAGTGTAAACATGGAGTAGGCTCGAACGTCGATGGCGCACACCGGTGCTGGCACCGTGCTCGGGGTCGCGCTCTCCGCCGTTGCGGCGACGCTGGCCGCGGCGTGCGGGAGGACGGTCGACGGCGTCGTGTCCGCGCCGATGACCGCATCGCTCTCCGATGCCGGCGCCCAGGATGCGCGCGTCGCGCCGGTGGGAGGAGCGGCGCGCGCCCGTCCGCTCCCGCCCGAGCCGAGCCAGCCCCCGCGGACGGCGTGCCGCCGCGAGGTCTCGTGTCGGCCCGAGGAGGACGAGGCCCCCGCGCTCCCGTTCGCGCCGCCCTTCGAGAGGTGCCTGCCGGCCGCGGGGAAAGGGCGCGCGGGTCAGCTCAGCGTGCGCGAGACGCGCAGCGCGCGCGCCGACGATCCGCGCGCGTGCTGCTACGTCGACTTCCGTGACTGCAAGCCTCCGACGCATGGTGGATGGCCCTGACCGTGCGACATTCGAGGAACGATTTGATGGTGTACGCGTTCGCGGCCCTCGTCGCAGCGCTCGCGATCGGCGCGCTGTTCCTCGCACGCAAGCGCACGACCGATCGCTCGTGGCAGGACGAGCGGGCGGCGTACGTCGCGCTGCTCCGGGCGAGGGGCAAGCCCGCGGTCACCGGGCAGGGGATGCCCATCCCCATCGTCCGCGAGACGCCCTTCGGGAGGGACGCCTGCGAGAGCTGCCACAGGGGGGTGCAAGGAGATCTGGAGGGCGAGGATGTTCCCCTGCAGTTTCGCAGACATCCAGGGACCCTCCTTGCACGTCATCGGCCGGAGCGGTTCGGGTGCACGCCCTGTCACCGTGGCGCGGCGGGTGAGCTCGAGGCCCGGAAGGCCCACGCGCGCGATACGTGGGAGCGGCAGAACGACGGCTCGTGGGGCTGGACGCTCGCCCCAGCCGGCGAGGCGATGCTCCTCGCGCGGAGGCGCGACGCCGGGCTGCTCACGCCTGGATCGGTGGCCGAGTTCTCGTCGAGCCTGCGCGACATCGAGGCGGGGTGCGCGACGTGCCACGGGAGCGAGGCGCCGATCGTCGATCCCGCCACGCAGGTCGACCTCGCGCCCACCCTCACGGCTGGGCGCGCGCTCTTCCGCACGCTGCGGTGTGCGGCGTGTCACGAGGGTGACGCGTTCGCCACGCGCGAGCTCTCGCGGTCGTGGCCGCTCGACGACGTCGGCCGGAAGATCGAGCCCGGCTGGATGCTCGCCTTCATGCGCGCGCCGCGTACGGTGCGCAGGACGACGGCGATGCCCGCGGTCTGGCCGGTACCGGTCGATCCGCGCACGCGCGAGCCGTTCGCGCCGGGCACGCCCGGGTGGGACGACGCGGACGCGCAGGCCAGGGAGGAGTCGCTCGCCGTCGCCGCTTTCCTGTTCGGGCGCAGCGAGCGCGACGGCGCGGACCGTCGGGCGAAGGATCTCGGACCCGCCCTCGACGCGGAGCTCGCGCGGTACCGGTCCGTGCCCGGCGCCCCCGCGGAGGAGGGTGCGCTGCTCTTCGAGCGACTCGCGTGCGACGCGTGCCACCGCAAGGGCTCGCGCGGCGCCGCGCCGAGCCTCGAGGACGCTGGGGACAGGCTCCGCGAGGAGTGGGTGGCGTGGTTCCTCGAGCGGCCGCGACGCGCGTTCCCGGAGGCGCGGATGCCCAGCTTCCGCCTGGACCGGAGGGAAGCTGCCAGCCTCGCCATGCACCTGGCCAGGAAGCGCAGGCCCGGCGCGGCGCCGCTCGCCACGCCGCTCGAGGTGGACGCGATCACCGCGGTCGCCGGCCGGCGGGAGCACGTCCGGTGCGCGGTCGACGGCACCGACGCGACGCGCGCGGAGTGCGGCGAGCGCCTCTTTCGCGCGCGCGGGTGCGCGCAGTGCCACAGGGTGGCCGGCATCGAGCGCGAGCGGGATCACGGTCCGAGCCTCGCTGCATTCGCCACGCGCGAACGTCCGCGCGAGCCCACGCGCACGCGGGTGGCCGACGCGTGGGGGGACGCGATGGCCGGCCGCGAAGAACGCTCCCACGCGGTGTACCGCACGCTCGCCTTGAAGAGCCCGCGTATCTTCGCGCGCCCTGGCAGTCCGCGGCGCGCGCCCGACTACACCCTCGACGAGGCGGAGATCCGCGCGCTCTCCGTCGTCCTCGAGTCCATGACCGGAGTCGCGCCCACCCCTGCGTACGCCACGGGGGGCGGATCGGCCGCGCGCGGCGAGTGGCTGATGTCCGAGCTCGGGTGCGCGGCGTGCCACGGAGCGACCTCCGCCGTGGCGCCCAGCCTCGAGCACCAGGGGGCGCGCGTCGTGCCCGCGTGGCTCGCCTCGTTCCTGCTCGACCCGGGCGCGCGCGGCGTGCGCCCGCGCTACCATCCGGAGTGGGCGTGGGGCATCCCGCCCTTCGATCGGTTGACGGCGCGCTGTCCCACGTACGCCCTCGCGGCCGCCGACATCGCGGACATCGCGCGCGCCTTCGCCGCGAGGGACGGCGCCGACTTCCCCTTCCCCGACCCGCGCGTGCGGAGGCTCTTGCCGGAAGAGAAGGTCGCCGTGATGGCCACCCTGAACCGTGTAGGCTGCATGGATTGCCACTTCACGGGCGAGCTGCCGCGCGATCGCGCGAAGGAGGATCCCACGAGGGTGGCGCCGGCCCTCGCGGACCTCCCGTCGCGGCTCCGCCCGGAGTGGTTGCCCCGCTTCCTCGCTCGGCCGGCCGATCACGGCGCGGCCGGCTGCGCGCCTTTCCCCGGCACCGACGCCGATCGCGAGCGGGCGCGGGACTTCCTCTTCTCGTTCACCCGCACGACCAGGCTCCCGAAGCCCGGGGACGAGGCGCGTGCGCCCCTGCCCTGACGGTCGCTCCCCGTCGGTCCGGCCGGCTCGCGCCCCTACTTCCCGAGACCGAGGCGCTCCCGGGCGTAGCGTGCCTGGACCGCGGCGCACCACGCGGGGTTGTCGAGGTAGAAGGACACGGTGCGTCGCAGGCCTTCGCGGAACGGTACCGCGGCGCGCCAGCCGAGCTCGCGCTCCGCGCGCCCGGGGTCGACGGCGTAGCGGCGATCATGCCCCGGCCGGTCGGCGACGAACGTCACGAGGCGGCGCGACGTGCCGGGCTCCGCGCCGTGGAGGTCGTCGAACACGTCGCAGATCGCGTGGACCATGTCGAGGTTGGTCTGCTCGTTCCGCGCGCCGAACAGGTAGCTCTCGCCAGGCGGGCCGTGCAGGAGGGCGGCGTGGAGGCCATCGCAGAGGTCCTGGACGAAGATCCAGTCGCGGACGTTCCCGCCGTCCCCGTACACGGGGAGGGGGCGACCCTCGAGGCAGCCGAGCACCATGAGGGGCACGAGCTTCTCGGGAAACTGGTGCGGGCCGTACGCGTTCGTGGAGTTCACGGTGATCGTCGGCACGCCGTACGTCCGGTGGTAGGCGCGCACGAAGAGATCGCTGGCGGCCTTCGAGGCGGAGTAGGGCGAGCTCGCGGCGTAGGGCGTATCCTCCCGGAAGAGGCCGGTCGGCCCGAGCGAGCCGACCACCTCGTCGGTGGAGACGTGGACGAAGCGGAAGCTCTCGCGCGTGCCCTCGCCGGCCTCCGCGAGCCACGCGCGCGTGGCCTCGAGGAGCTCGAAGGTGCCCACCACGTTGGTGTGGACGAACGCGCCCGGGCCGTCGATCGATCGGTCCACGTGCGACTCCGCCGCGAAGTGAACGATGGCCTGCGGCCGGTGCGCCCGCAAGAGCGACAGGACGAGGCCTCGATCGCCCACGTCTCCCTGGACGAACGTGTGGCGCTCGTCGCCGTCGAGCGGCGCGAGGTTGTCCTTGTTCGCCGCGTAGGTGAGCTTGTCGAGCGTCACGACGCGCGCCCGGCCCCCGCCGACCGTCCCGAGGAGGAAGTTCGAGCCGATGAAGCCCGCGCCCCCCGTGACGAGGATGGTGCCCGGCTGCGTGCCCATGGCGTCTAGCCGTAGCACGCCCTGGCGCCGACGAGCACGCCCTGGCGACGGGAGTGGGATCGGGCGGCGCCCGCGGCGTCATGGACCGAGCGTGATCTTCCCGTCGCCGTCCGCGTCGATGTACGTGAGGCCGGTGAACGCGATGGGGAGCCCGTTCGGCACGGCGAGCACGTCGGGGATCGGGGTCGCGGACTCGACCCACACGAGGAGGGTCTGGTCCTTCCTGGGGAGCTCCAGCGTGATCTCCTGCTCCAGCCGCACGCCGTCCCTCGCCGGGCCCCGGATGGGGATCGTGCGGGCGACGGCGTCGTTCCGCCAGATCTCCACCTTGTCGGTGGCGATCCACGCGGGCGCCGACACCTTGAGCTTGATCGTCACCTTGCCGGGGACGTGCGGCCGGACGACCGCGCCGATGCGTTCGCCGTCGGTCGTCATCTCGATCATCGGGCCGGCGCTCACCACCGTCTCGCGCGTCCTGAGCGCCGCGATGACGGACGCCTCGTCGCGCATGGCGCGCACCCACGTCCGCGGCCAGCCGGCCTCCTCGTAGAGCAGGCGGTGCGAGTCGCTGTTCCCGGTCGCGGCGACCTTCATCCCGCGTCGCGCGAGCGCGACGAGATCGACCGCCCCCTCGCGCGCCTTCTTGTAGTTCGCGATCCAGAGGCCGTTGTGCGCCTCGAGCGCGTCGAAGCCTTCGGAGAAGGCTGGGCCCGCCTTCCCCGTGGCGGGCTCGAGCTTCGCGAGGTCGAAGTAGCCGATCGAAGGCGCCATGCGCGCGTGGTTCACCTGGATGATCTTCGCCCCGAGCGCGCGGGCGCCGGTGAACATCTCCTGCGCCGTGACCTCGTAGTACGGGGGGACGCCGTCCTCCGGCGCACCCTCGGGCACCTTCATCGGGAACGCATTGAAGTGGCCGAGGAGGCCCGTCCCCGCGGATGTGATCTCGACGCCGGGCATCGTGACCAGGCGCCCGGTCGCGGCGTCGCCCAGGCCCGGCGCGAGCAGGTAGTCGGTGATTCGGTTGTGGTCCGTCGCCACCGCGAAGTCGACACCTTCCGCGAGCAAGGTCCCCACGCGCGCATCGAGCGACACGGCCGAGTCTGGGCTCGGCGCAGCGTGCAGGTGGAAGTCGGCCGTGATCCAGCCGGGCACCTCCACGACGCGTGCGAGCTCGCCGACGACCTTCACCGAGCCCTCGGCCGGGACGTCGATCGTCGTCTTGAAGAGGGTGTACGCGGGACCGTGCGTCGCGACGACCTCGTAGGTGCCGGGTGGCACGTGGACCCGCGCCGCGCCGCGCGCGAGATACACGGATCGGCCTCCGGCCCAGAAGCCGTCCCCGCCCTGGAGCTCGGGATCCTTCGTCGCGCCCTTGCCCCGCAGGAGGACGTGCACCGGGAGCGGCGCCTTCGTCGGCGGCGGCCCGGGGGCGCTCTCCGAGAACGACAGGTCGAGCACGGGCGCGGGCGCCGGCTCCTCCCTCGGTGCGCGCGGGAGGACGCGCACCACGCGCGAGACGGGGTTCCCGGCGTGCGCCGCGAGCAGCGGGGCGGGGAACGACTCGCCGCTGATGTGGACGAGGCGTCGGTGGATCTTCATCGACGCCGTCTCGAGGCGAACCTCGATCCCGTGCTCGTGGAAGGCGACGACGCTCGTGGAGGTGTGCTCGCCTTCCCACTTCGGGCCCGCCCCCTCGACGGTCGGATCGGCGGTGCCCGGATGGATCTCGTCCGCGATCGACGCGCCCTCGGGCAGATCCTTCGCCTCGGTCTCGAGATCGAACCCGCCATCGTCGCGCGGGCACCATCGCGACGACAGGCTCACGCCGTCGACCTTGCCGGCGAGCTTGACGCCGCGACGCCCGCCCTTGCAGTCGGCGGGCTGGCAGGTGTCGGCGAACAGGAGGTGCCCGGCCTTCGTCTTGTCGATCCACGCGGTGCGCCACCACAGGAGCGGATCGGGGCGGTCGATCGTGTCGGCCTTCTCCGCGAAGTCGACGTCGAGCAGCGCGCCCCGCAGGGGTCTGTGGCCCTTGGCGTCCGCCGTCGCGCCGAAGGTGAGCACCGCGCGCCGCGGGCCGAGCCCGAACAGGAGCAGATCACCCCGGCGGCCGTACGCGTGCGTCGCCTTGCGCGGCCCGGAGAGGCGGCCGACGCCGCCGTCCTCGTCGAACCCCAGCGATCCGCTCGGGCGCGCGTCGGGTGGCGTCTGCGATGCAGAAGCCGAAGCAGACGCCCCGGAGACGACGGGGGCGGTGAGCCGGGTGGCAGGCTCCTTGCGGTCGCAGCCGCCGAGCAGCGCCACGAGCAACACGAACCGGATCCTCATCCACCGCGAGCGTACTCGTATCCGAGTGCATCCGCGACATGGCGATCAGCGTGCCGTGGCGTGAGGACCACAGGGCTACATGTCCGCGGCACGCTGTCCACAGCGGCGGCCCTGGTATCCGGGCGGTGCCGTCGGCGTTCCGATTTTCGCCCACTCCCCCACATTTCGTGTACCGTCCGCCCGCTGAAACGAAAAACGTTGCGTGATCCACCCCCGCCCGCCGTCCAACGACGGCTGGGGCCTCACGCGGAGCCGCTGAGGGGTCGGGTCGCACGATTCGCCTGACACGGGGCTCGATTCTTGATAGGTCGGTTCACTCAGTTCTCGGGGCGTCGTCCGGCGTCCTTCCGGAAAAAAGGAGCTTCGAATGTTCGCAAAGCATTACTTCGTCACGATGGCCACGGCCGCCCTCCTGCTCCCCGCAGCGCAGGGGTGTAGCAGCGCCCAGGATGCCCTCTGCTGCAAGGAGTTCCAGGCTGGCGCCACGATCGACGCCAAGATCGGCGGCAGCGCCCAGAGCCAGGTCGCGGTCCAGGCGATCGCGGACTTCAGCGGCATCGCCGCCGCCGCGATCGACGACCTCACCGGCGCTTGCCGCAGCATCGCGCAGGACCTCGACGTCCCGAAGGCCGACGCCGACAAGGCCGAGCAGAACGCCGACAAGCAGAAGCGCATGCAGGCCTGGTGCGGCCTCGCCGTCACGGCCATCGGCAACGTCAAGGCGAAGGCCGGCGGCAACCTGACCATCAGCATCGTCGTCGACCCGCCGAAGTGCGAGGCCTCCGTCAGCGCGAAGGCGAACTGCCAGGCGAAGTGCTCCGGCTCCGCCTCGTGTGACCTCAAGGCCAACCCGCCGACCTGCGAGGGTGGCAAGCTCGAGGTCTCTTGCAAGGGCGAGTGCACCGCTTCGGCGGGCGCGTCGGTCGCGTGCGAGGGCTCCTGCACGGGTAGCTGCACCGGCTCCTGCAGCGCGCAGGGTGGCGTCGAGTGCTCCGGCAGGTGCGAGGGCACCTGCGAGGCCTCCGCGGCGGGCGGTGGCTCCGGCATCCAGGCGGACGGCACGTGCAAGGGCACCTGCAAGGGCACCTGCTCGGTCACCGCGCCGAGCGCGCAGTGCAGCGGGTCCTGCAAGGGCTCGTGCAGCGCGTCCTGCAAGGCGACCGCGAACGCGTCGGTCAAGTGCGACGGCAAGTGCACCGGCGAGTTCGAGCCGCTCAAGTGCACGGGCGGCGAGCTCAAGGGTGGCTGCAAGGCCGAGGCGAAGTGCGAGGGCAGCTGCGACGCGAGCGTCTCGGCGAAGGCCGAGTGCACGCCGCCGGCCGTGAAGCTGGCCTTCTCGGGCGCCGCCAACGTCGAGGTCGTCGCGCAGCTCAGGGCGACGCTCGAGGCCAACCTGCCCCTGGTGTACGGCCTCAAGGCCCGTCTCGAGGGCATGGCCAAGCTGACCGGCACCATCACCGCGAACGGCAGCGCCGTCGTGGACATCAAGGCCGCCTGCCTCCCGGCGGTGGTCACGGCGGCCGCGAGCGGCGTGTCCGACACCGGGGCCACGGTCTCGGCGACGGGCAGCCTCATCGCCAGCGTGAAGTAACGGCTCCCGGTCGCGAGGGCTCATTGGCCCTCGCCTCCCAGGCTCGTTTGCAAGGACGGCGTGTCACCTCACCGGTGGCGCGCCGTTCGTGCATCCGGGCCCGGGACGTGCAACAGATCGGATCACCGTGCTCGTCGCCACGCTGGCTCGCCTCGCTCGTTTGGGACGCGTCCCGCTCCTCGCCGCCGTGCTCGTCGCGTGCGCCTCGAGCAGTACGCCCACCTCTTCGGGCAACGGTGTGAACGACGTGCGCAAGGCCTGCGAGATCCGCGCGACGTGGTCGCGCGCGGGCGGGTCGGCATGCCTGACGTGCATGGGGATCGCGACCACGCCGAAGTGCTCGTGCTCCGATCCCGCGGTCTCGGGCAAGTGCAGCGAGCAGCAGGAGGCGAAGAACGCGGAGGCATCGTGCGCCGGCACGACCGACTGCACGAGCAAGTGCGCCCCGACCGACTGCGCGTGCATCGACGCGTGCTACGCGGGCAAGGCGTGCCGCACGTTCGCGTCGGCCGTCGACGGGTGCGCGGCGTCGATCTGCGACGGACAGTGCCGGTAGCCCCGCGTGGTAGGCTGAGCCGACGTGCTGCCGCCGCCCTTCCTCGTCATCGGTGACGAAGTCCACGAGGCCGGCGCTCGCCTCCGCGTGGAGGACCGCTCCACCGGCGAGCACCTCTCCGACGTCGTGACGGCCACGCACGCGCAGGCCGAGGACGCGGTCGTCGTCGCCGAGACGGCCTTCGAGGCCTCGCGCGCCCTCTCGGGCGCCGCACGCCGCAGGATCCTCCGGAACATCGGGCGCGGCCTCGTCGAGCACAGGGATCGCCTGGCGAGGATCATCTGCGCCGAGGCGGGCAAGCCGATCAGCCTCGCGAAGGCCGAGGTCGATCGCGCGATCGTCACGGTCGGCCTCGCCTCGGAGGAGACGACGCGCCACAAGGGCGAGGTCCTCGCCCTCGACATCAGCGACGCCACCGCGATGTACTCCGGACATCACGTGCGCGTGCCGCGGGGCCCTGTGCTGGGGATCACGCCGTTCAACTTCCCGCTCAACCTCGTCGCGCACAAGCTCGCGCCGGCGATCGCGTGCGGGGCGAGCCTCGTCCTCAAGCCCGCGCCGCAGACGCCGCTGACCGCCCTGGTGCTCGCCGAGATCGTGCGCGCCTCCGGAGGGCCGCCCGGGCTGTTCACGGTGCTCCCGTGCGAGAACGACGTGGCCGAGCGGTTGGTGCGCGACGACCGGCTGCGGACCTTGGCCTTCACGGGCAGCGCCGAGGTCGGCTGGCGCCTCAAGGCGATCGCCGGGAAGAAGCACGTCGTGCTCGAGCTAGGCGGCAACGCGGCGGCCATCGTCCACGAGGACGCGCCGTCGCTGGCGCTCGCGGCGCAGCTCGTGTGCGGGAGCGCGTTCAACTACGCGGGGCAGGTGTGCATCAAGACGCAGCGGGTGTACGTGCACAGGCCGATCGCCGAGCGGTTCATGTCGGAGATCGTGCAGCGCGCGAGCCTCTACGCGCCTCAGGATCCGCGGGACGAGCTTGCGACCATGGGGCCCATGGTGTCCGAGGCGCACGCCGAGCGCGTCGAGGCGTGGGTGGGCGAGGCGCTCGAGGCGGGCGCGGTGCCGCTCGTGGCCGGGCGGCGCGAGGGCAGCCGCATGCCGGCGATCGTGCTGAGGATCGACGGTGCGGGCAAGGGCCTCGCCGTCGTGGACGAGGAGGTGTTCGGACCGGTGCTGACGGTTCATGTGTATGATACATGGATCGACGCCTTGCGGCTCGCGGGCGACACACGCTACGGGCTCCAGGCGAGCGTGTTCACGGACTCCGTGTCGCGGGTGCGCGAGGCGTTCGCGAAGCTCGCTGTCGGGACGCTGGTGGTCAACGACGCGGCGAGCGTGCGGGTGGACTCGATGCCGTACGGGGGAACACGCGACTCGGGGATGGGGCGAGAGGGGGTGCGGTGGGCGATGGAGGAGATGTCGGAGGTGAAGGCGATGGTCGTGCGCGGGTGAGCCGTCGCGTCAGCGGTGCTTTCCGCCGTGCACGAAGACCTCCCCGCCGCGATCCGTGATCAGCCGCGCTCCGCGGCGGTACGAGAGGTAGGACCACGCCCAGGTGAACATCACGACGAGCCGGTTCTTGAACCCCATCAGGAACCACACGTGGATGAACAGCCACGCCCCCCACGCGAGGAAGCCGCTGAGGTGCATCTTCGCGGCCATCGCGATCGCGCGGCTCCGGCCGATCGTCGCCATCGAGCCCTTGTCGAAGTACACGAAGTCGTTGCGGCGGCTGCGCGGCAGGCCGAAGCGGATGATGTCCGCGACGTAGCGCCCCTGCTGCATCGCCACGGGCGACAGGCCGGGCAGGGGCTTGCCGTCGACGAGGTGCGCCGCCATGTCGCCGATGCAGAAGATCTCCTCGTGGTCGGGGATCGTCGTGTCACGGCGCACGAGCACCCTGCCGGAGCGGTCGAGCGGGGCGCCGAGGTCCTCCGCGAGGCGCGTCCCGCCGACGCCGGCGCCCCAGAGCACGGTGCGGGCGCGGATCTCGTCATCGACCGTCACGCCGTCCGCGTCCTTGCGCTGGAGCTTCACGCCGTCCACGTCGATCCTCGTGACGCGCGCGCCGGTGCGCACGTCGACCCCTAGCTCCTCGAGCTGCTCGACCGCGAGCTGCGACAGGTCGGGCGGGAAGCCTGCGAGGATACGCTCGCCGGCCTCCACGAGGATCACGTGCGCCTTCTCGGGTCGGATGGAGCGGAAATCGCCCGCGAGGACGTGCTTCGCGAGCTCGGCGATCGCGCCCGCTAGCTCGACGCCGGTCGGGCCGCCGCCGATGACCGCGAAGGTGAGGAGCTCGCGCTCGACCTGCGGATCCGTCGTGCGCTCCGCGTCCTCGAACGCCACCAGCACGCGCCGCCGGATCTCGATCGCGTCGGAGAGGGACTTGAGCCCGGGCGCGTACTTCTCCCACTCGTCATGTCCGAAGTAGCTCGTCTTGGCACCCGCCGCGAGGACGAGCCAGTCGTACTCGAGCTCCTCGCCGTCGGCGAGGACGACGTGCTTCGCCTCCCGGTCGATCGACACGACGTCGCCGAGGATCACCCGGCAGTTCTCCTGGTCGTGCAGGATGGACCGGATGGGATACGCGATGTCGGCCGGCGACAGCCCCGCCATCGCCACCTGGTAGAGGAGCGGCTGGAACAGGTGGTGGTTGGTCCGGTCGACGAGCGTGATGTCCACGTCGGCGCCGTCGAGCGCCTGCGCGCACGTCAGCCCGCCGAACCCGCCCCCCACGATCACGACACGCCTTCTCATGACCCTCAGCCTCCGCTCGTCCTCACTTCGGCGCGGCAATCCGGGACCACATCGTCATCAGGTTGTGCACGACCGGCCCCTCCGGAGGCTTCGCCACGGGAGGAATGTCCACCTGCACCCCGTACTGCGCGAACTTCACGAACGGGTTCTGCGCGTCGCCGGTCTTGATCGGGATCGACGTGTCCCCCGGGCGGAAGCCCAGCATGAGCGCCTGCTGCTGGACCTCCCTCGAGCGCAGGTGCTTCAGCCACAGCTTCGCCGCGTCGTGCTGCGCCTTCGAGACCCACTCCGTCTTCAGGATCGCCGTCGGGTTGTCCGCCCACACGGTCGTGGCCGGGTAGTACACCCGCAGGGTCCCCCACCGCCCCTGCGCGGCCTCGAGCTGGGAGATCGCGAGGTTCTCGTACACGGCCGCGAGATCGTACTTGGACGGCCCGAAGCGCACCATCTCCGTCATGAACGCGCCGGAGGACGTCTCGAACCTGGTCACGCCCTTCTCGATGTCCCTGATGTAGCTCTGGTACTCGGGCTTGAGGAGATCGCCGACCTCCAGCGTCGGCTTGCCGTAGTACTCCAGCGACATGAGGTAGAGCGCCTGTAGCCCGGAGTTCGACTTCGTCGGGTCCGTGTGACCGAGCTTCAGGAACCCCCACTCGGCCTTGCCGCCGATCGAGGGCCAGCCCTTGTTCGAGGCGATCTCCTTGCGGATCGCCTTCCACGAGATCTTGCCGTCGGCGGCCTTGAGGAGCACCTGCGCGCGGTCGTCCCACACGACGAAGACGAGCGGGGTGATGAGCTCGGACTGCGGGGCATCCTCGCCGGACGTGGCGACGAGATCGCCCTTGCCCTTCGTCTTCCAGTCGCCGATCGCCATGTTCATGATCAGCGAGTCGGCCGGGCTGAAGATGGTGGGCTTCTCCTTCTCGTCGACGATCGCCTGGGCGCCGTCGATCGATCCCTTGGCGTTCAGTGTGAGCTTGATCTCGGGGTGATCCGCGCGGAACTTCACCGCGGCGCCCTCGACCCACTCCTTCTTCTCGGCGCTGTAGAGCATCGAGATCTCGGTCACGCTCGTGGGCGGAGCGCTGCCGGTCGGGGCACCGCTCGCCGACGTGGAGCCGGCGCTGCCCGAGCGCTCCGGCTTCCCGGTCGCGAACTTGAAGGCGACGATCGCGACGATCGCGACGAGGAACACAACGACGATGCCGATCTTCTTGCCGTCCATCTTGCTTTACCGGACCTTCTCTCCGAGGTGCGCGAGCGTCTCCTCGAACGACTGGATCTCGCCGTTCATGCGATCGAGCTCGTCCTTCACGTCCCCGCCGAGCTGATCCATCGCCTGCGCGTCCATCGCGCGCATGCGGACGATCTTGGGCGGCAGGCCGTCGAGCGTGGCCGCGATCGACAGCATGCTCGCGTCGATACGCTCCTTGGCGCGGACGAGGTCCTTCAGCGTGGCGAGGTGCTCCGCGCGGGCGGCGCGCGCGCCCTCGTACTGGGCCCGCGCCTCCTTGTCCTCGGTCATGCGCGCGCGCTGCGTGAGCGCCTCGACGTCCTTCTCCACCTGCGCGAAGCTCGTCCCCGCAAGGTACCTCGCGAGGTCCTCGCCGCGCGCGCCGAGCTTGCGCGCGCGCTCCTCGAGCTCGTTGACCGACACGCCGACCATCGAGAGGCTCGCCTGCACGTCGGCCGGCGTCTCCTCGAGGACCCGGTCGATCTCGGCACGGGCCTTCTCGATCGTCTGGAGCGCGGCCTTGGTCTGCGCGTCCGAGACGTCGTCGGACGTGGCGAGGGGAGGGGCCCCGGGAACGCTGTCGCGGCGCTTCTTCCGGTCGTCGCCGGCCACGAGGTCCCACGCGGTGAGGGCGAAGAACGTGGCGCCGCCGACCGCGGCGATGGCCCAGGAGTGGAGGGCCACCGCGCCGATCGCCGCGCTCCCGGCGACGACGATGTTCACCATCGACGTCGCGCTCTTCACGATGCTCTTCTTCGAGTCGGCCACTCTACCCCTTCCTAGAAGAATGACGCCATCTCCAGGTACACGTCCTTGATCGTGTCCACGTTGCCCTTCGCGCTCGAGCCCTTCGCCGCTTCCGCGATCTCGGCCAGGATCTGCCCTTCGGCCTGCGCGCCGTAGGCGATGGTGAAGACCTTCACGCCGAACCCCCCCGCCCCCTCCTCCTTGGGGAACTTCGCCTTGAGCTGTTCGAGCGTCATCTTGCTGTTCTCGTCCTTGCCGTCGGTCATCACCACGACGGCATGGATCTGGTGCGGCTGCGTCTTCGCGCGCGCGAGCGCGATGTCGTACGCCTGCGCGATCGCGTCGTAGAGCGCGGTGCCCCCGTCGGCGATGGTCATGTCGATGCGGCCGTTGGTGGTCTCGCGCTGGCTGGCGAGCTTGTTGGGGCCGACCGGGGGATAGACCTGGTTGTCGAAGAAGAGGAGCGTGACCTCGTCGCGATCGGCGAGGGCCTTCACGAAGGTCTTCGCGCCGCTCTTGGCTTCCTGGAGAGGGCGCCCGCGCATGCTCCCGGACTTGTCGAAGACGAACAGGACGTCGGCGCCCTTCTTCGTCTCGTTCCACACCTGCAAGAGCCGCTCGAGGACCTTCGCATCCGGGAGCGGAAGGAGCGTCTGCGGCTGCTTCGGATCGACGCCGTGGGCCATGTCGATGGGCGCGGCGATCGTGATCTTCGGATCCGCCGGGCGGAAGCCGAGCTCCATGGCCCGCTCCTGCGCGGGGCGGTCCTTCAGGAACGTCTGGAACGCGTCGGCCGCGGCCCTCTCGTCGGCGCCCACCCACGGCGCGTCGAGGACCGCGTACGGGTGATCGGACCAGAAGGTGCCTTCGGTGGGGTACACGGCGACGAGCGGCTGCTGCGCCTTGCCCTTGCCGTACGACTCGATCACGAGGTTCTCGTACAGCACGGCCGCCGAGAGGAACGTCGGGCCGCGGTCCTCCATCTTCTCCATGAAGAAGCCGGTCGACTTGCCGTAGTGCACGATCGTCTGCTCGACGTCGGTGAGGAACTGGCGCGTCGGCTTCGCGTCGAGGTCGGCGAGCGTGAGGTCCTTCGACTTCCCCGCGCCGGCGTAGGCCTCGGCGAGGATGGCCTGGTACCCCGAGTTCGAGAACTCCGGGTGCGTGTGCGCGAACTTGAAGCGCCCCCACTCGGGGAACTTGTACGTCGCCCAGCCCTTGGGATCCGTCGCGACCTTCAGGAGATCCCTCCAGGAGAGCTGCTTCTTCGGCCAGCCGAGGGCCTCGGCCATCGGCTTCCACATGCCGATGACGATGGGCGAGAGCACGAGCGCGTCGCCGCCCTTCGTGAGGGGCTTCGTGTTGCCTGGCTTCTGCTGCCAGAAGTCGTTCAGCAGCGAGACGTAGAGGTTGGAGGCGGGACTGAAGACGTGTGGCTTCGACGTCCCCTCGAGGACGCCCTGCATCGCCTCGCCTGAGCCCGTGGCCTTGGTCTCGATCTTGATCCGCTTCCCGCTCGCGGTCTTCGCGCCCGAGGCTTCGAACTTCTTCGCCTGCTCCTCGAGCCACGTCTTCTTCTCGCTTCCGTACGCGATGGTGAGCTTGACGGTGCCCGGCGGCACGACCGTCGACGAGCCGGACGACTGGGGCGCCACCGCGTCGGTGGGCTTCCCCTTCTTGTCCTCGCAGGCGCCCGAGAGGACACCGAGCAACGCGCAGCCGACGCCGAGGTGGCGCGCGAGTGCGTAGAGGTTGCGGTCGTCTGTCTTGTTCATTCTTCCTTGCGCCGCGTAGTGGAATCACCTCGCATGGTGCTCTCTTGGCGGACAAGTGACAACTGTGTGAACCGGTTTTCGATGCGGCGGCAGGCCGCGTCGGCTAAAGGAAGCTCGAGATGCGCCGCCACCTCCTCGCCCTCGCACTGCTAGGGTCCGTCGCGTGCGGCGGACCACCCCCGGCGGCCCACGCGCCACCCGTCCCCGACGAGGCGAAGGCCGGCTTCGGGCCGTACACGGTGTCGGCCGGTCGCGCCGTGGCCGCAGCCCTGATGGGGAGCGCGGTCCCGGCGCACTTCACATGCGGCGGCGCGGCGGATCTCCGCGCGACGGCGGCCGAGGAGAAGGCCAAGCTCGCGCCGCTCGGCGCGATGGTCGACATCGTGACGGTCGGGTTCAAGGTGAGCCTCTCCGCGCGCGGCAGGGAGGGTCTGGCGCCCGAGGAGGCGCAGGACGTCGCGACGGGCAAGCTCACCGCGTTCGTCCACGCGCGCAGCCTCGTCGGGCCCAACGGCAAGCTCACGTGGGTGGACGCGAACGGGTACCTCGCGGGGATGGAGGTGCCGGCCGAGAACCGCGCGGAGATCGCGCGCCTCGTGCGTCCGGTGGCGACGGGGCTCGAGGAGACCCTCGGTGGCCTCGCGAGCGAAGCGTGTGTGTTGCATCTGATGACCGCGGAGGATCTCGACGCGCTACCGTACCCGCTCCAGAAGGACGAGCGCGACGTGCTCCTCTCCCAGATGAAGACCATGGCGCGCCAGTTGCCGAGGGCGTGTCGGGCCGCGCGAAGCGGGCGGCCCCCGTGGGAGGTCCACTTCCACCACCTCGACGTCGTGCTCCGCGGCAACGGCATGCTCGCGCGGGCGCGGGCGCGCGCGCGGATCGAGGGAGACGGGATCTGCCTGTCGCCCGCGGAGGTGCTGCAGGTCGTCAGCGGCGGATGAGGCGGACGCCACGTCCGCCGTGGCCCATGACGGCGTGCCTGTACGCCGTCGCGCTCTCGTGCGCGCGGCCCGCGCTCGCCCTCGACAAGCAGGGCTCGGCGCACGGCGGCGAGGTCGCGGGCGCCGACGAGGGCTTTGGCGTGTCGGGATCGCTGACCCTGGGTAGCGCGCTCTACAACCCGACGTACGCCGCGCGTCCCGACAACACCGGCCTCGCGCTGTTCCGCTACGCGGCACACGCGGACGTGGACCTGATCGGACGCCGCCTCTCGGTGCCCGTCGACGTGAACTTCTTCACCGATCGCGAGCGCAAGGGCGCGCTCGTCTTCTCGCCCACCGAGGGCGACGTCATCCTGGGGCTCACCTCGACGTGGGACGTGTGGCCCGGCGCGCTCGAGGTCGGCGCGCGGTTCGAGCACGACCGGCCGCTCGATCGCAGAGGCTTCAGCCAGACGTACGGCGACCTACGGCTCAGGTACCTGTACTCTGCAGCTGTGCTGTTCCCGGGCCTCGAGGACGCGCTCGGCGGCGGCGACGTGTCGGGGTGGTTCACGGCTGGGGCGTTCCTCCTCAACCCCACGTACGCGGCCCGCCCGGACAACTCGGGCCTCGCCTTCCTGCGCTACGGGTGGCACATGGAGATCAGCGCCTGGAAGGAGCATGTCGCGCTCGGCCTCGACGCCACGATGTTCACCGACCGGCGCGTCGCGAACTCGGTGAAGCCCACGGAACTCGACTTCACGCCCGAGATCGTCGGGCGCCTGCCCCCGTTCGATCTCCACCTCGCTTACGAGCGCGACATGCCGCTCGACCGCGGCGGGCTCGTGCAGGAGTTCGTGTACGTTCTGGTCGGGTGGCAGTTCGATCTGAAGGGCGACCACACGCCCGAGCGCCCCAGGACGATGGTGCCGTCTCCGTGAAGGAAGGTCCCGCGCGTTGCGAGCGTATCCCCTGCGTACTACCTTTCCACCCCGATGAACCAGAACCCCTACGCCACACCCTACGCTGCTCCCCCCCCCCCACCGATGGGCATGCCCACAGGCAGCGGGCCCCTGCCGTGGACGCCATCCGACCTCATCGGGCGCGCGTGGAACCTGTTCAAGCCGTACTGGCTCGTCGTGGTGTCGGCCGTGTTCGTGGGCGGCCTTGTGGAACAGGTGCCGAACGGCATCCAGCAGGGGATCATCGCGAGCGGCACGTTCGAGCCGGGCGATCCCGCGCTCGCGGGTGTCCAGCTCGTGACGTCGCTGGTGGCCTTCCCGATCCAGGCGTTCATCCAGGCGGGGATGGTGCGGCTGAGCCTGACGGTCGCGCGCGGCGGGACGCCGTCGTTCGGTGAGGTCTTCTCGGGGGGGCCCAAGTTCCTACCCATGCTCGGCACGCTCTTCCTCACGGGCATCGTCGTTGGATTCGGGTTCCTCGCGTGCATCGTTCCAGGGGTCATCGCCTACTACGGGCTCATGCTCGCGCCGTACTACGTCATCGACCAGAACCTCGGCCCGGTCGAGGCGATGAAGGCGAGCTGGCGCGACACGCAGGGCCAGAAGATGAACCTCTTCGTGCTCGGCCTGCTCGGCGGCCTCGTCGTGATCCTGGGCCTCCTCGCCTGCGGCGTCGGGTTGTTCGCGGCGGTACCGGTGGTGCTCGTCGCGAACACGCTCGCGTACATGCACATCTCCGGGCGCATGGCCGGCGGCGACGGGTACGGGTACGGACAGCAGCCCGACGTCTACAGCCAGGCGGCCTACGGCGCGCCCCCCGCAGGCTACGGCCCGCCGCCCCCAGGTGGCTTCGGTGGCGGCGGCTACGGGCCGCCTCCGGGATACTGAAGGCGGCGATCGCGACCGGGAGTGCTTCTCGCATTCCTGGACGGCTCTTCAGTCTCCGATCGCCAGGAGCTGGGTCTCGCTCGTGAAGTACAGGCGACGCCCGGGCGCGATCGCCGCCTGCGCCCGCACTGGCGATCCCGCCGACACCGCCCACAAGAGCTCCCCCTTCGGGTTCACCGAGTAGAACTTGGTGTCCTCCGATCCGAAGTAGATGGCCCCCTCGCTCCCCACGACCGGCGCGCCCACGGCCCCCAGGGTGGTGAACGCGAACGTCTCCTTCCCCGTCGGCGCGAGCGCGTGGAGCTTCCCGTCCGCCGAGCCGCAGTAACACGTGCCGTCCTTCCCGAACGCGCACGACGCGCGCACCGCGCCGCCCGTCTTCAGTCGTGTGCGCTCCTTCCCGTCCTCGCCGACGACGAACATCGTCCCGTCCTCGGCCCCGAAGCAGATCGTCTGCAGATCGCTCACCGCAGGCGATCCCGTGATCTTGGCGCCCGCGTCGAAGGTCCACCTCGGGGCGCCGTCCGCGCCGAACGCGTAGAGCTTGCCGTTCGTTGAGCCCGCGTAGATCGCCCCCCCGTCGCCGATCGCAGGCGAGGAGCCTCCGGTGTCCTCGGTGCGGACGGTGAACGCGGCGGCCGCCGCGCCGAGGTCGAGCGCGTGCAGCACGCCGTTGGTGTCCGTCGCGACGACGCGCTTTCCGGCCACCGCGGGCGAGGAGCGGATCGGGCCCATCGCGTACCGCGGGCCCGGGAGTCCGTCGAGGCTGAACAGGGAGAGGCTCCCGTCGAGCCCGCCCACGAGGACGCCGCTCTTCGTCAGGACCGGCGACGACGGCTCGGCGGACAGGGTCGCGAGGGACGGCCCCGCGTCGTGGAGCGGGACGCCACGATCGCTCAGCGCGAGGATGCGGAGGTCCTTCGTTGCAACATACACGCTTCCGTCCGGCATGACCGCGGGCGTGCCACCGGCCGTCACCGCGGGGTACTTCCAGCGCAAGGTCTGGTTCTCCGGGCCGCGGAGGTTGGCGCTCCGACCCGGGCGCTTCGCGCAGCCGCCGGGCATGAACCAGCCGTCACCGGACGGGAATCCGGAGGTGTCGCCGCAGGGGCTGGTGCGCGGGAGCGAGGCGTCGACGCCGCCGTCGGTCGAATCGGAGGCGTCCGTGGAGGCGTCACGCGGCGTCGACGCGTCGGGTGCGGGCTTCGCGGGATCGCTGGTGGAGCAGGCCGCGGCCGCGAGGAGGAGGGTGGCCGCGGCGCGGCGATGGGGCATGGAGGACGAGGATACCACGTACGGGTCCACCGCCCGCCCACCGCAGTCGGCTGTCGACCGTCCGGTGTCCCTCACCCCCGCCGCCTCTCGCCTCTCGCCTCTCGCCTCTCCCGATCGCGCGACTTCTCGATCCCCCGCCGTTCCCTCCGCTTCTCGCGTAGCGCGCTCTCGGATCCCTTCAGCGACGCGAGCGGCCACAGCGTGTGCTCCACCTCCGCGAGCCCCGCGGAGGTGACCACGTCGATCACCTCGCGGCACGACTTGTAGCAGGCCCCCGCCTCGTCGAGCGGGACCTCGCCGTCGAGGTTCACGAGGATGCCGTCGCGTCGGTACTGCTCGTTCACCTTCTCCTGAGACAGCGTCTTCAACGCCTCGCCCCGGCTCAGGCGACGGCCCGCGCCGTGATTCACGGAGTAAGCGCTCAGGGCCGCGCCCTCGCGCGGGCGCAGGACGTAGCTGTGATCGCGGTTGCTCCCCGGGATCAGCACAGGGTGCCCCGTCGCCTCCCACGGGGTCCCGGTGAGCGCCGGATGGCCCGCCGGGAAGGCCCGCGTGGCGCCCTTGCGGTGCACCCAGACGTCGCCGAACTCGGGGTGCGCCTCGGCCTGCACGAGGTTGTGGCTGATCTCGTAGACGAGCTCGAGGTCCGCCTTGAAGATCTTCCGGAACGCCTCGCGCACCGCCTCGAAGATGACCAGTCGGTTCACGATCGCGAAGTTGCCGCCCGCCGCCACCGCGTTCTGGTACGCGCGGTGGTGCGGCGAGTCGGGCGTGAAGTACCCGAGGTCGATGTCCGCGCCGCGCTCGGGGTGCTCGTCCCTCGCCATCGCGAAGTAGTTCGTGGCGAGGCCGTGCCCGAAGCCGCGGCTTCCGGTGTGGACCTGGACCCACAGCTGCCGGGTCGCCTCCTCCCGCTGCAGCTCGATGAAGTGGTTGCCGCCGCCGAGCGAGCCGACCTGCCCCTTCCCGCGCTCGGGCTTGCCGGGGCCGCCGAACGGGATCTTCCACGCGTCGTCGACAGGGATGCGGTCGCGCTCGACCTTGCCGCGGGCGAGATCCCCACCGCGGGCGTGGTGCTCGGCGCCGCCGCGGACGATGTCCTCGAGCTCGCGCGTGGAGAGCTCTCCGAGCTGCTTGCTCGAGCCGCCGGCCCCGAGGTCCACGCGCCTCATGACCTCCGCGTGGAACGCGTGCTTGCGGTCGTGGGTCGCGGCGCCCGCGTCGACCGAGCTCCTCGCGCTCATCATGCCGCACCCGATGTCGAAGCCGACCGGGCCCATCGCGATCGCGCCGCTCGCGCGATCGGTGACGATGACGCACCCGACGGGGACGCCGTACCCGTGGTGCGCGTCGGGCGTGATGACGACGAGCCGCGCCCCCGGGAAGCGGGTCGCGTTCACGATCTGCCGGTACAGCGTCGGCTCGGTGTCGCGGAGGAGATCCGGCGACAGGAAGATCCGCACCGGCACGTCGCCCGTGTCACGCGTCGCGAGATCCAGGAAGGTCCCGCGCCCACCCGGGCGAGCGTCCGGGCGCGCCAGGGTCTTCCAGACCGCTTCGTCCAGGAGTTCGGCGCGCATCGTGACGCTGCCGTCTAGCACCGGCGGGGTATTCCGATCGAGCGGACCGTGCTAGAAAACGGGTTCGATGGGGCTCCGCGCGCGCAGAGGATCGGTCGTCGCGAGCGTGGCGCTCCTCTCCCTCGCGATCGCGCCATCGCTCGCGGTGTCGGGATGCACGATCCGGCGCATCGGCTCCGGGCCGGCGGATCAGGAGTTCGAGAACGGCCGCGACGGCGGTGGAGGGCTCGGGCCCGACGCCAGCATCATGCCGACCACGACCTCCGATGGCGGGGCGTTCGTGTTCTCGCCGAGCCACCTCGGCGTGCAGTCGGATCCCAACGCGAAGGACCTCCTGACCACCGTGTGCCAGATCAACACGGGCCGGCGGGATTCGCCCAGGATCGTCGTCGTCGACTGCCCGCCCGGGCAGCCCCCCCACGATCTCACGGGGCTCCACACGGCGTACGTGGACGCCGGCAAGGTCAAGATCGCCGTCCTCTGGATCGCGAGCTGGCGCGCCACCTCGCCGAACGTCGCCATCTTCGGCGACTTCCCGCTCGCCATCGTGGCGCAGGGCGACGTCGTCATCAACACGGTGGTCGACGTGAGCGCCGGCGAGGCGTCGTCGTCCTACGAGGGTGAGGGGCGCGACGGGGCGGACGCCTCGAACGCCGGCGGCGGTGGCGGCGGCGGCAGCTTCGGCACACTCGGCGCGGCCGGAGGCACCGGCACCAGCGGCGGGAAGATCGGCGCGGGCGGCGCGCCCGACAAGGTGTACGGCGGCCCGGACCTCGTCGTCGGCGGGAGCGAGGGCGGGAGCGGAGGCAAGGGAAGCAGCGGCGCGTATCCGTGCGGCAAGGGGGGGAGCGGCGGTGGCGCGCTGCAGATCTCCGCGGGCGGGTCGGTGACGGTGAGCTCGACGGTCAACGCGGGGGGCTGGGGCGGGTTCGGCGGTTGTCCCGGCGGCTCGGGCGGTGGCGGTGGTGGCTCCGGCGGGTACCTGTTCTTCGAGGCGCTCCGCGACGTGACGACCGGCCCGACCTCGACGGTCGCCGCCAACGGCGGGGGCGGCGGGGCCGGGAGCTCTCTGGGCAGCGAGCAGGGAGCGAACGGACAGCGTGCGGGTGCGCTCGGTGGCGTCGCGGGTGGCGCGTCGCTCATCCTCGACGCAGGCGTTCCGCTCGACGGCGCCGCGCCGACGGGAGGTGCGAGCGGCGCTGGCGGGAATGGCGCGGGCCCGGCGTCCCCCCTCGGCGGTGGGTCCGCGATCAGCGGGGGCGGCGGAGGGGGCGGTGGCGGTGCGGGCCGCATCTACCTCCGCGGCAAGAACGTCACCGTGGGCACGCCGACCTCGCCACCCCACGTCAGGCCCTGACCGCGGCTCGCGCGCATGCGCCCGCACGCGCCGTGCCCGTGAACGCGCACCCGCAGCGGCGCGAGCCGGCCACGGGCACGTTCACGGGCGGAGCGAGAATCCGAGGGACCGGCCCTCAGTTCACCTTCGCGGGCTCGCGGCAGAGCATGATACGGGAGAGCTTGCGCCCGTCGGGGAGCGAGATCGTCATCTTCTTGCCGCCGTCGAAGACGATGACGATGTCGATCACCTTGTCCGAGCCCTTCGGGGCGTCGCGGTGGAGCTTGACCTTGCCCGCGTCGGGGCACCCGAAGACCCCGATGCCGCAGCGCTTGTAGCCCTCGACGCTCGTCGAGTGCTCGCGGCTGCCGATGATCGTGTGCGAGCTGCCGTCGCGCGTGACGCACTTGGTCGACGGCTCCCACGTCACGACCCAGTGCGCGTCACGCGAGAAGGACTTCCCCTTCTCGGTCGTGCCCTTCATGCTGACCGTGCGGTCGCGCTTGAAGACGCCGCCTTCCTTCGAGTACACGACCGTCACAGTGCGGTCGATGCTGGCGCCGTCGATCTTGAAGCCCTTCGCGACGCGCTGGACCTGAACCTGGTTGGCGGCGGGGCGTGTCCACGTCGCGACGACGGTTCCGTTCCACGTGCGGCCGCCGAGCCCGGTGCAGTTCGTGAACACGTGCGTCACGACGTTCTTGTCGATGGTCGTCGCGATGCAGCCGGCGGGCGTGAAGAAGCGGCCCGGGTTGAGCTTGAGCTTCGCGAGGTGCTCGCCGTCCGGAAGCGAGGGGTCGACGCCCTGGGACGCGTCGGTGAGGTCGCCGCCACCGGACGTAGCCTCCTCCTCCGCCTCGGTGGAGTCGTCGGCGTTGCCAGCCTCGCTCTCGTCGGTCAGGAGATCCTCGGAGGTCCCGAGGTTCTCGTCTCCGGCGCTGTTCTTGGCGGCGCAGCCGGGCAGGGTGCCGAGGCCGGCGAACGCGAGCACGAGGACGGAAGCGGCGAGGGCGGTGCGGGTGTGGGCCATGTGGGGATCCTCCTGGAAAGGGTCGGTGGGGGCTAGCGAAGGTGTCGGCTTTCGCCCGACGACAGGCACCCAATGCGAGGACGGTGCCAGGCCCGGCTGCGCGAAATCGTCGGGAAATCCAGGGAGGAAGGGTGAACCGACCCGCGCGGGGTGGACGTCCTCGGGTCCGGGCGCGCGGTTTTCGTGAATATCCGGGCAGGCGGAACGTCCACCCCTCCCGGTCGATGGCGCCTCCCCATCGTGGTAGACCGGCGGGTGCCGGTCGGGCGAGACCGACGGGTGCAAGGAGAACGACATGAAGAACGCGACACGCTCGTGGGTCATCCTGGCTGCACTCGGGCTGGGTTTCCTCGGCAGCGCCACGGTGAGCCGGCCGGCTCTCGCCGCCCCCGGAGCGGACGACCAGGCGCGCGCCGCTCTCCGCGAGGCGCGCGCGTTGTTCAAGGAGGCGGCGGCGCTCGAGGCGAAGGCCGACGACGGGCGTGACGCGGCCCGGAAGGCGTACTTCGCGGCGCTGAAGCGCGCGCACGAGGTCGACGAGCAGGCCGAGCTGAAGAAGGCCCAGGCGCGCAGGAAGCTCAACGACGCGGGTGGTCTCGCCGCGAAGGAGCGTGCTGCGGACGGGTACCGCACGCGAGCCACGGGACTCAGGATCCAGGCGGACCAGATGGACCATGCAGCCGACGCGTACGCCGTTCGCGTCAACACGGAGCGTGCCCGCGCGAAGGCTCAGCGCGAAGCGGCGGAGCTCCTGCTCAAGGGCACGCCGGACGGCGACTTGCAGAAGGAGGCGGCCGAGCTGAAGAAGGCGGCCGAGCAAGACGACCACGACGCGGCCGAGTTCGCGAAGCTCGAGGCGGAGGCGCGCAAGCGGGCCGCGGATCTGCGCACGCAGGCGGCGGCGCTCGTCACGCGTGCGAACCAGCTCGACCCCGACGGCAAGTGAGCGCCGAGCTTTCGCCCTTCGGGCTGAGGAATCCCCTCATTTTCGAGCCCGAGCCCGAGCCCGAGCCCGATTCCTGCGCAACGAACCCGCGGTTCGTGCCGACTGGCGGGCATGGACGGGTTCGAACATGAGCGACTCGACGCCTACCGTGCGAGCATCGAGCTGGTG
>SXNL01000165.1 GCA_005777185.1 Myxococcales bacterium | reverse complement strand
GGTGGATGAAGCTCTCGAACTGCGACGCCAGCACGATGTAGATGAAGGCGACGGCGAGGAGGAGGGCGACCGCCATCGAGCTGTTCGACTCGTTCATCTGCCGGATCTGCCCGTCGAAGTGGTAGCTCGCGCCCGCGGGCATCGCGATCTTGTCGAACGCGGCCTCCATCTCGGGCACGAGATCGCCGAGCGAGCGCCCCGCCGGCGTCGCGACGATGACGATCTGCCGCTCCCGGTCCTCGCGCTCGATGACCGCCGGGCCCTCGCCGCGATCGACGGTGGCGAGATCGGAGAGCGCCACGGGCCCCTTGGGCGTCCAGATGGTCATCCGGAGCACGTCGTCGACGGTCCCGCGATCCGCGGGCCGGAGCCGCACGCGGATGTTCACGTCGTCCTTGCCGTTCTGTCGCATCTTCCCGGCGTCGTCGCCCTCGATCGCGGCCCGCAGCGCGAGCGCCACCGTGGCCACAGGGACGCCCGCGCGTGCCGCGCGATCGCGGTCCACCGACACCTTGAGCTCGGGCTGGCCGGGTGAGTAGCGTGTGGTCACGCCCGTCACGCCCGGGATCTTCTGGAGCTCTCGTGCGAACTCCTTCGCCAGTGGCGCGAGCTCCGCGTACGTCGACGCGCGAACCTGGATCTGGATGGGGGAGTCCGTGAAGGCGCCCTCGACGAACGGCGGATCCGCCACGGTGACCTTCGCGTTCGGGGCGGTCTCCTTCACCGCCTGCCGAGCCAGGTCCTTGAGCGTGACGAGGCCGACCGTTCGATCCTTCTTCGGCACCGTCACGACGCGCCATTTCACCTTGTTGACCTCGCCGTCCGGCCCCATGCGCGACAGGATGGTCGTGAACCGCTTGTCGGCGAGGAGCCTCTTCTCGGCGGGGAGGACGATGCGCGCCGTCTCCGAGAGCTTGGTCCCCGGCGGGAGCTCGACGTCGACCACGAACTGGCCGCGGTCCTCGGGGTTGACGAAGTCGTTGCCCATGAGCTTCGCGATCTGGCCCATGAGCACGAGCGAGAGGACGGCGAGGCCTCCGACGATCGCCTTGTGCCCGACCGCCCACGACAGGACGACGCGGTAGAACGCGTCGATGCCGTCGAACACCGCGCGGAAGGGCCGCTTGAGGGCCAGGAACGCCTCCTTCTGCCCCGCCACGTGCGTCTTCGAGAAGATCGACGACAGCATCGGATCGAGCGTGAACGCGACGAAGAGCGAGATGAGCACGGCCGCGGTGATCGTGAGGCCGAACTGCCGGAAGAACTGCCCGACGATGCCCGTCATGAACGCGACCGGCACGAACACCGCGCAGATCGTCAGCGTGGTCGCGAGCACGGAGAGGGCGATCTCGCGCGTGCCCTCGATCGCGGCGGTCTTCGGATCCTCGCCGCGCTCGAGGTGCTTCGAGATGTTCTCGCGCACGACCACGGCGTCGTCGATGAGCAGGCCGATCGCGAGCGAAAGGCCGAGGAGCGTCATCATGTTGAGGGAGAACTTGAGCACGTACATGACGAAGAACGTGGACACCACGCTCGTCGGGAGGGCGATCGCGCTGATGAGCGTCGACCGGAGATCGAGCATGAACAGCAGGATGACGAGGACCGCCATCACGCCGCCGAAGACGATCGACCCCTCGACCTCGTGGGTGTTCTCCTTGATGAAGCGCGCCTGGTCCACGATGATCGAGGGCACGATCCCGCGGGGGAACGTGGCCTTCGTCTTCTCCAGCTTGGCCTGGATCCCGTCGGCCACGGCGACCGTGTTGGCGCCGGACTGCTTGAGCACGTCGAACGTGACGGCGGGCTCCCCGTTGACGCGGATGCGCGTGCGCAGCTCCTCGTAGCCGTCGGTCACGCTGGCCACCTGGGACAGGCGCACGCTCGACCCGTCCTGCGCCGTGGCCACGATGAGGTCGCGCAGCTCCTCGACCGTGCCTATCTCGCCCGACGTGCGCACGCTGATCTCCCGCGCGCCTTCGTCGAAATGCCCGGCGGGCACGTTGAGGTTCTGCGCCTTGACCTGCTGCAGGATCGCGATCGGGGACAGCTTGAGCGCGTCGATGCGCGCGAGATCGAGGTCGATCTGCACCTCGCGCTCGGCCGCACCCTTGATGTCGATCGCCGCCACGCCGTCCACCTGCTCGAGGCTCGGCTTGAGGACGTCCTTGGCGAACCGCTGCGTCTCCGAGAGCGAGCGGCCTCCCGAGGAGAGCGAGTACGTCATGATGGGCGCGGCCCCCACGTCGAGCCGCGAGACGATGGGCTCCTTGATCTCCTGGGGCAGCTTGTGGCGGATCTGCCCGACGCGCTCGCGCACCTCGGCGGCGGCCTGCTGCGTGTCGACGCCGAGCTTGAAGATGAGGATGGTGGTCGACAGGCCCTCGCGCGAGAAGGTGCGCACGCGGTCGAGCCCGTTGAGCGAGACGACCGTGTCCTCCACCGGCTTCGTCACCAGCTGCTCGACCTCGCCCGGGGAGGCGCCCGGGTACGGCACGTTGACCGAGACGACGGGGAACGTGACGTCCGGGAAGAGATCGGTCCCGAGGTTCTTCAGACCCATGAGGCCGAGGAGCATGAGCGCCCCGATCACCATCACGGTGAACACGGGCCGCTTGATCGCGATCTCGGAGAGGGTCACCGGCGCCCTTCACTTCCTCGGCGTGGCTTCGCCGACCACGTCGCCGGTGCGAAGCTCCGGGGCCGGGGCGAAGACGATCCGATCCGTCGGGGACAGCCCGCGCGTGACGATCCACGAGCCGTCCTCGGTGACGATGCGGGAGACGCGGACGAGGGTGACCTTGTCCCCGTCGAGGCGCACGACCTCGTCCTGCGAACCCGGACGGTGGGCGGCCGCGGGGATCTGGAGCCCGTCGATCTCGCCCTTGCCCTCGATGACGCCGCGGACGAAGCCCCACGCGAGGAGCGGCGCGGCCGGATCGTTGGGCACCTCGATCTCGACGGGGACCCTCCGTGTGCCCTGGTCGAGCGACGGGACGATCGCGATCACGCGCCCGGTGACCAGCCGGTCACGATACTTCACGACGACGGGCGCCCCGACGGCGAGCAGCGAGGCCTCCTCCTCGCCCACCGTCGCGCTCAGGCGGAAGCGCGACGTGTCCTCGAGGCGGACGAGCGGCGCCCCCGGCGCGACGACCGCGCCGATGCCCGTCGGCGCGCGGGTGACCACACCCGCGACCGGGGCGAGGATGGAGTGGAGGCCCGCGCCGCTCCTCGCGAGCTGCGTCGTGGCGCGCGCGCCGTCGAGCTGCGCCTTCGCGAGGGCGACCTGCTGCCGCGCTTGCTCGGCGGAGGCCTCGGCGACCGACTTCGAGGCCGCGAGCGCCTCGGTGCGCCGCAGGTTGTCCTCCGCGAGCGCGAGGTTCGCCTCGGCCGCCCGGATCTGCGACTCGGCCTGCGACACCTGGGCCCCGGCGCGCGACGCGTCGAGGATCGCGAGCACCTTGCCCTCCTTCACCACGTCGCCCGTCGACACGCCGATCGACACGAGGCGCCCGGGGGTCTCGAACCCGACGTCGGCCTCGCGCCAGGGCTTGAGCGTGCCCGTCAGCTCGACCCTCACCTTGTGCTTGAGGAGCACCGGCGACACCCACGATACCGGCTCCTTCACGAGCGCGTGGGCGGCCGCGGCGGCGCGGGCGGTGACGATCTCGGCCTCCTTCTTCTTCGCCTCGACCACCCGGACCGCGAGCAGCGCGCCGACGGCCACCACCGCCGCCGCCGAGACGACGAGCGCGATCTTCACGCCGGGGTGGGCGCGGGGTGGCGCCAGCTCGGGCGCGGGCCGGTAGGGCGAGGACGTGGACGCCGCCGTCCGGAGCTCGTCGCCGTGGGTTCCAGGGGGTGACATGGCTCTTTACTCTCCCGTCTCCGCCGCCCCCGAGACCGATCGCCTCTTCCGCTTGCTCCGCTTGCGCTCCGGGTCCGCGTCGACGCCGTCGCCACGCCAGACCTCCAGCGCCTCGACGAGGCGCGGCGTGCCGAGGCCACGCACGAACACGTCCTCGGTCTCGAGGAGCCAGCGCTCGAACGGCGGGCGCTTCGGGCTCGCCAGCATTCGCCGCACGAGCTCGTTGTACGCGCCGCACACGAGCGTGGCGGCCAGCTCCTCGTCCACACGCGCACGGTAGAGGCCGCGCTCCTTGAAGAAGCGGCCCCAGCGCTGCGACATCTGGTGCATCTCCTCGTGGAACGCCAGCATGAGGTACTGGAGATCCGACGTGCCCTGGCAGCCGGAGAGGATCGCCAGGGTCGCCCGGTTCTGCCACAGGAACTCGAACGCGCCGAGGTCGAGCTCGTGCCAGCGTGCGAGGAGCTCGACCGGATCGTCCGGATCGACATCGGTGAGCTCGAGGGAGCCTCCCGGTCCGCTGGAACCCGGGGGATCACGGAAGTGGCCCCCGCAGCGGGCGAGGAACGACTCCGCCACCTGCTTGAGAGCCTCCTCCTTGCTCTTGAAGTGCAGGTAGAACGCCCCCTTCGACAGGCCCGCCCGCCGCGTGATGTCCTCGACCTTGGCGCCGGCGACGCCGTGCTCGGCGAAGACGGCCTCGGCGGCGCGCAGGAGGGAGATCTTGGCCGTGGGATCGGGGATGCGCGACATGGGAGCCCTTAACTGACCAGCGGGTCATAATGGGGGCAGGGCCTCCGGAAGACAAGGGAGGGCGGCAACTATTTTGGTCTTTTCCGTACAGTGTGCGACGCATGGGGCCATGGTCACCACGGAAGCCGAGATGACGCGCATCCGGCGGCGCGCGGAGGGGTTCGCCGAGCGGCAGCGGGTGGCGGTGAACACGGCGCACCTCCTCGCCGCGGTCGCGGCGGAGCCAGGACCGGCGGCGGATCTCCTCCGCGTCCGGCGCCTCGACGAGGAGACGCTCCTCCGGGGTGCGCGCATCGGCAGGGACGAGGATCGCGACGCGATCGCGATGGCGATGACACGGGCGCGGGACTTCGCGGTGCGATGCGGCCACCAGCAGACGACGGCGCTCCACCTCCTGTTCGTCCTCGGCAACGACGCGCGCTGCGCGGCGCTGCGGACGCTGGCGCAGTGCGGCGCCGACCTCGCCAAGCTGCGCGCCCAGGTGGTGCAGCGCGCCACCGCCACGATGCTCGGCGCCCGCAGCTCCCACGGCCAGAGCCTCGCGACGCCGACGCAGATCCCCGCACCGCGCCAGCAGCCGCGGAGC
>SXNL01000164.1 GCA_005777185.1 Myxococcales bacterium | reverse complement strand
GACGGGGCGGGCGAGGCCTTCGCCTGGCGCGCCGCGTCCTCGGCGAGACGCGTGAAGTCCTCCCCGGGCGCGCCGAGGATGGCGACGGGCTGGCCGAGCTTCACGGTCGAGCCGGCCTCCACGAGCAGGCGGAGCAGCGTGCCCGAGTCGAACGATCGGAACTCCATCGTCGCCTTGTCGGTCTCGACCTCCGCCAAGAGGTCGTCGACCGCGACGGGATCCCCCTCCTTCTTGTGCCACGCCGACAGGAGGCCCTCCTCCATGGTCGGGGACAGCTTCGGCATCTCGAGGATCTTCGCCATCAGTCCCTCCCTCGCCGGGCCGCGCGCCGAGCCGTGGCGACCACGCGCGGCACCTGCGGTATGCACGTCTCCTCGAGCGCGCGGTTGTACGGCATCGGCACGTCGAGGCTCGCGACCCGGAGCACGGGCGCCTCGAGCCAGTCGAACGCGAGCCGCTGGATCCGGTCCGCGATCTCCGCCCCGACGCCCCCGTACGGCCAGCCTTCGTGGACGACGACGCAGCGGCCCGTCTTGCGGGCGGCGCGGACGAGGGTGTCCTCGTCGAGCGGCCGGAGCGAGCGAAGGTCCACGACCTCCGCGGAGATCCCCTCCCTCGCGAGCACGTCCGCCGCCTCCACGCACACGTGGGTCATGCGGGAGTACGCAACGAGCGTGACGTCGGCGCCCTCCCGCACGATCCCCGCCTTGCCGATCTCGGTCGGGCCCAGGTCGTCCGGCACCTCGCCTTTCACGGAGTAGAGCGTCTCGGACTCGAGAAAGACGATCGGGTTGTCGTCGCGGATCGCGGCCTTGAGGAGGCCCTTCGCGTCGACGGGGAACGCCGGCGCGAGCACCTTGAGCCCGGGGATCGTGGCGTAGAAGTGCTCCATGGCGTGGCTGTGCTGGCTCCCGACCTGACGCGCGCTCCCGTTGGGGCCCCGGAAGACGATGGGGCACGAGAGCTGCCCACCGGACATCTGTCGGACCTTGGCGGCGTTGTTGAGGATCTGATCGAACGCCACGGCCGAGAAGTTCCACGTCATGAACTCGATGATGGGTCGGAGCCCTACCATCGCGGCCCCGACGCCGATCCCGGCGAAGCCACTCTCGGCGATGGGCGTGTCGATCACACGCTTGTCGCCGAAGCGCTCCAGCATTCCCTCCGAGACTTTGTAGGCGCCCTGGTAGTGCCCGACCTCCTCACCCATCAGGAAGACGGACGGATCGCGATCCATCTCCTCGGTCATGGCCTCGCGGAGGGCCTCACGAAAGCGAAGGGTGCGCATCCTCGTCTACGCCGCGAACGGCCCGTCGTAGGTGGTGGACTCGAGGAGCGAGGCGTCGGGCTCGGGGCTCTCCTCGGCGAAACGGACGGCGTCGGCCACCTCCTCCTCGACGCTCGCCTCGAGGGCGGACAGGCGCGCCTCCCCGTACCCGTCGCGCGCAAGATCGTCCTTGGCCTTGTGCAAGGGGTCGCGCCGCTTGTGCTCGTCGAGCTCGGCCTGGGTCCTGTACTTCGCCGGATCGCTCATCGAGTGACCGCGGAAGCGGTAGGTACGCACCTCGATCAGCGTCGGGAGCGACCTCGAGCGCGCCCGGCTCACGGCCTCGCCGATACGCTGCTCGACCTCCACGACGTCCTCGACGAAGAAGCGGTCGCGATCGATGCCGTAGCCGAGCGCCTTCATCGAAACGTCCTCGACCGACATCGAGCGTGAGAGGGGCGTGCCCATCGAGTACTCGTTGTTCTCGCACACGAAGACGATCGGCAGCTTCCACAACGCCGCGAGCGACACGCCCTCGTGGAACCCGCCGATCGACACCGCGCCCTCGCCGAAGAAGCAGAGGGTCACCCGGCCGTCGCCCCGGTACTTCGACGCGAACGCGACGCCGGCGGCCACCGGGATGTGGCCGCCCACGATGCCGTAGCCGCCGAGCATGTTGTGCTCGACGTCGAACATGTGCATCGAGCCGCCGAGGCCCCGTGAGCAGCCTGTGGCCTTGCCGTAGAGCTCCGCCATCATCGCCCGCGCGCTCATGCCCTTGGCGATGGCGAGGCCGTGATCGCGGTAGGTCGTGATCACGCAGTCGTCCGGCTGGAGGGCGTGCACGGCCCCCACCGCCACGGCCTCCTGGCCGATGTAGAGGTGGAGAAAGCCCCCGATCTTCCCGAGGGCGTAGGCCCGCGCGGCCTCCTCCTCGAGCCGCCGGATGAGGAGCATCTGCCGGTACATGCCCGCGAGGTGCTCGAGGTCGACGGTCATTTTCTTCGCATTTACCGGGGTTTGGGCGCGACTGCAACCGGGTTCCCTCGGCCGCGGTGCGTCAAGGTGGCGTAGGGCAATGTCCCACAAAACGGACGCCGGTGAGACGGATCGTCGCATTCGTGCGTCAAAGGGCGGCCCCCCTCGAGCGTTCCAGCTCCGCCTCGCGGGAACCTTCTCGCCCCGCCGTTGTCACGTTCCCCCGCTCTCGCTCGACGGAGCCTCACAGGAGAAACAGAGACATGAAGAAGCTCACCGCCGCCTGCGTCTTCCTCGCCGCCCTCGCCCCCATCGGCCTCACCGCCGGCGACGCCTCGGCGTGCGGGATGAGCGTCCGGCTCGAGCCGATCCCGGAGCGCCCGACGCCCGTGCAGGAGATCGCAAACGCGGAGAAGGCGATGGACAGCGGAAACCTCCTCGCCGCGGCGTCCACCGTGCTGCGCACGTTCCCCGGCATCCGGGGGGCCACGGCCGGGAGCGACCCCCTCCAGACGCGCGGGCTCCGCGTGCTGGCCCTCGCGATCGTCAGGAGCGACGGCAAGGCGGGGCAGGCGTCCGGCTGGACCCCGAACGCGAACCTCGAGTGGGCCATCCAGACGATGCGCGAGATCGATCAGAAGCGTCCGAACGATCCCGCGGTGCAGGCGGATCTCGGCGAGGCCCTGTCGAAGCTCCCGCGCACGCAGCCCGAGGCGTTCAAGCTCCTCTCGTTGCTCGCCCAGAAGGACCTCATGGGCAGCCCGTTCGCATACAGCGCCCTCGCGCACCTCCGTCAGGCGAAGGGCGACACCAACGGCGCGGTCGCCGCGGTGAAGAAGTGCGAGGAGATGACGAAGAACACGAGCATCTGCAAGGTCGCTCCCGCGAAGGCGGCGCCCTCGACCCCGGTGGCGGCGGTGGTCGGCAAGGTCGCGATGGTGGCCCCGAAGCGCCCGAGGGTCGCGGCGTTCTGAGCCAGCGCCCGGCGCATCGCGGACGGCGGACGGCGGGCGACGAGCGGGGAGCGGCGGACGACGGACGGCGGAAATCGGTATGATGCCCCACGTGCGGATCGTCCACCTGGCTCTCGCGCTCGCTCTCGGCCTCGCCGCTCTCGCGGGCTGCGGGCCCAAGAAGCGCCCCGACGGCACTCTCGATGCCGGTTCGACGGGCGCGGTCACGGCCGTACCCACCGCCGTCGAGCCGAAGGCCGACGCCGCACACGGCAAGGAGCTCGTGGCGCAGTTCCAGTGCAACCGGTGCCACGACGGGCTCGCCCAGATCGAGCCCGCACCCCAGAACAAGCACTGCGTCCACTGTCACCGCGACATCATGGACGGCAAGTTCAAGGGCAAGCCCGACACGATCGCCCGCTGGCAGCCGCGCGTGAAGGATCTGCAGGACGCCCCCTCGCTGGAGGCGGCGGGCAAGCGCATGGCGGCGCGGTGGCTCGAGGACTACCTCCTTCTGCCGGTCGACCTCCGGCCTGGGCTCGTACAGGCGATGCCCCGGCTCGATATCTCCCGGGAACAGGCGCGAGACATCGCGGCGTACCTCGTCGCAGGCGAGGTGGCCGACACCGCGCCGGCCCCGCGGGGCGACGCGGGCAAGGGCAGGCAGATCCTGGAGTCGAAGGCGTGTGGCACGTGCCACGCGTTCTCTGGTGTGGCCTTCCTTGGGGGGACGGCAGCGGGGGCCCTCGCGTTCACGATCGACCCGAAGGAGCTCCCCCGCGCCATCCGGCTCGCCCCGGATCTCCGGCACGTGCGCGCGCGCATGAGCCCGAAGCGCGCTCGCGCGTGGCTCGCAGATCCGAAGGCGGTGAAACCCGACACGCTGATGCCGAAGGTCGCGCTCACGGAGTCCGAGATCACGGACGTCCTCGCCTACCTGTACAACGCGACGCTCGATGTGCCGCCAGCCAAGGGCGTCCCTGCGCGGCTCGCCGTCCTCTCGCGCAGGGTGACGTTCGAGGAGGTGGACAGGAAGGTCTTCCACCGGACCTGCTGGCATTGCCACTCCGAGCCGGACTACGCCATCGGGGACGGCGGACCGGGGAACTCCGGCGGCCTCGGGTTCAAGCCACGCGGGCTCAACCTCTCCGATTACAACGGCATCGCGGCCGGTTTCCTCGACGGGAACAACGAGCGGCAGAGCATCTTCGCGAAGGACAAGGACGGTGTCCCGCGCGTGGTTCGGGCGCTCATGGCGCGCCATGCGGAGGAGGCGGGGGCACCCACCGGAGAGGTGCGGGGCATGCCGCTCGGTTACCCGGCGCTCTCGCTCGAAGACGTACAGCTCGTCGAGACGTGGATCGCCCAGGGGCGGCCGCGGACCTGAGCCCCGTGCGGACCGCCTGCACGATCGCGATGGCCGCTCTCGTGGCGGTGGCGTGCGAGAAGCCGGAGCGCCCTGCGCCGTCGTCCCCCGTGGCGTCGACGCTCGTGCCGGCGTCTCCCGTGGCTCCGCTGGCCCCGACCTCGGCACCGACCGTCGCGCCGACGGGCCCTGCGCTCTTCCCCGTGAGCGCTGGTGACGCGCCGGCGCCGGCGAGGATGCGGTTCCTGACCGCGTCCCCGGATCTCGACGTGCTGTCGCAGGTCCGGTCTCGCCGTCTGGAAGCGAGGGCGATCGGGCGGCTGCTCGTCGTCTACGTCGGCGCGTCGTGGTGCCCTCCGTGCCGTGAGTTCCACAAGCTCTCGCGCACGGGGTGGTTCGACGCTCGCGCCGGGAAGGTGACGCTGCTCGAGTTCGACGTGGACGAGGACGAGACGCGCCTGAAGGCTGCAGGATACAACCATCGTTTCATCCCGTTCTTCGTGCTCCCCGGACCCGACGGCGCGCCCCTCGACGCGATCGAGATCAAGGGGAAGGCGGGCGAGGCCTCGCAGAACGAGATCCTGCGCGGCCTCGAGGCGTGGCAGACGAGGGGGACGCCGTGATCAGGGCGGAGGGAGAGGCGGGAGCGGGGAGGCGTCGGGGGTCGCCGCGTCGACGCTCGCGGAGGGTTTCGGTCGCGTAGGGGCGCTCGTGCGGACCGCGTTCGTGGAGGGTGCAGACGCCGCGTCGGGAGTGTCGTCGTGGCGCGTACGCTCCCTCGTCCGCTTGCCGAACGCCACGAGGGCGACGATGACCAGAAGGCCCGCGGCGGCGAAGAGGTTCTGTATCCGCCGCGTGCGGCGTCTCGGGAGGAGGGAGTTCGGCGTCGCGGACACCGGAGCCTCCTCCGCCGGGACGGAGATCTCGCTGATGATCGCAGGGAGCATGGCCGCGAGCGCGGCGCGATCCGCGGCCGCGTCGCCGCCTCCGGCCCGCGCGACGCCCACGCCCGTGATCCGCGGGCCGGTGCGGGAGAGGACGACGTCCTCCGGGCGGAGGCGACCGTGAACGCTGCCTGCGCCATGGGCCGCGGCCAGCGCCGCCGTGAGATCCGACGCGAGCTTCTTCACCGCGTCTGCGGCCATCGCGCCCTCCGAGAGGCGCGCCCGGAGCGTGGGCCCCTCGACGTGCTCGAAGACGATGTAGAGCCCGCGCTCCGCGTCGTCCCCCATGTCCAGGAGCGTGGCGAGACCCGGGTGGCTCAGGAGCGCGGCGGTCCGCGCGCACGCGCGGCGGTCGTCTTCGGACACGCCGTCGGCCGCGAAGAAGCGGAGGACGACCGGGCGCCCGAGGACCTTGTCCGTGGCGAGCCATGCGAGGCCCCCCTCGCCGCCCAGCGGGCGTTCCATCGCGTAGCGACCCGTCACTTCGACGTGCGCTCCTCTTCGTGGGGGTTCCAGCACGCGACCTTGTGGCGGGTGCCGGGCCGCCGCTCCGCAAGCTGCGGTTCGTCCTTGTCGCACGTGCCGCGCACGACGCGCGAGCAGCGCGGGTGGAAGGCGCACCCGGGCGGGGGCGCGATGGGCGAGGGGACGTCGCCCTCGAGGAGGATGCGGAGACGTCGCTTCGTCGGGTCCGCGACGGGCACCGCGGAGAGCAGGGCGCGCGTGTACGGGTGCATGGGCCGCGCGTAGAGCAACTCGACCGGCGCCTGCTCCACGATCTTCCCGAGGTACATCACGCAGACGCGGTGACTGACGTGCTCGACGACCTCGAGGTCGTGCGAGATGAAAAGGAACGCGACGCCCAGCTCGTCCTGGAGGTCCATGAGCAGGTTCACGATCTGCGCCTGGATGGACACGTCGAGCGCGCTGATAGGTTCGTCGCACACGATGAACTCGGGCTTGACCGCGAGGGCGCGCGCGATGCCGATGCGCTGACG
>SXNL01000163.1 GCA_005777185.1 Myxococcales bacterium | reverse complement strand
CCAGTCCGTCGCCGTCGCCGTCGCCGTCGCCGTCAACGCTCACGTCAACGTCAACGAAGGGCAGCCCCGGGCAATTGTTGGACAGCTCTTGAGCGCGCGTAGCGCGCGATTTGGGGGAGACCGACGCGCGCAGCGCGGCGAGTGGGGGCACCCCTTCTCTTGTGCTGGATCGCGCCTAACCGATCGGCATTGCGGCTAGGCCGCGAGCCCTCGGGCGTTCAGGATCTTCCTCAGCGCCACCTGCACGTCGGGGGCGCTGCCATGGAGCTGCGCCTTCGCGAGCTCGAGGAAGCGCGCGCCGCGCGAGCGCGTGAGCCCCTCGACGCAGGCGGCGCGATCGGCGGGCGCCCCGTGCTCGAGGACGCCGAGCAGGAACTCCGCGGCCTCGATGGTGTCGACCTTCGCCAGCGCCTTGAGGGCGGCCGCGCGGACGTCCGGCCTCGAGGACTCGCGCACGATACGCGAGAGCGGATCGAAGGCGTGCTGGAAGTAGAGCGACTCGACGGCCTTCGCGGCCTGATCGACCACGCCCGGATCGCCGTCCCGGAGGCCCGCGCGCACGGTGATGAAGCTCCGCTTGAAGAACAGCGTCTGCATCGCCGACAGGACCGCGATCTTCGTCGCGCGCTCGGGCCGAGCGAAGAGGGCCTCGAGCGGCGACAGCACGGCGTACAGCTGGAGCTGCGCGAGTTGCTGCGCGAGGCGGACGCGCGCGCCGATCACGGCGGGGCTCCCGTCGTCCCTCCCCTCGACCGCGAAGGCCGTGAGGCGCGCGAGGAGCGCCTTGCGCCTTATGAGATCCGGCCAGACCTTCGACAGCAGCACGTCGGCGCACGCCTCGGCGCCGCTGCCGCGCTGCTCCCACTCGATGAGGTCGATGTGCCACACGTCCGGGAAGTGGTTGTCCTGGCGCAGGTGGCTGGGCAGCGGCGCGGCGTCGATCGCCTCGTCGCGGACGGTGTCGTAGCGCTGCGCGGCGCGGTGGTAGTGCTTCTTGCGGGCCGCCTCGAGGTCCATCCCCGCGAGCTCCTCGTAGAGCTTGCCGACCCGGCTGAACTGACCGACCTCGCCAAAGGCGAGGATCGCGGCGAGGACGGCGTTCTCGGCGATCTCGGCGGGTGCCCCGCGATCGATGTGCTGGCGCGCGACCTCGCGCCAGAGGTCGGCCTGGACGACGGTGTAGTGAGACGACGACGCGGGCATGCCGATCGTGCGGGCGTACTCCGCAGCCTCGCGGGCCAGCGTGGCGGCGGCCGAGAACTCGCCCTTCTCCTTCGCGGCCTTGAGCGCGTCCTCGTAGTACTGCAGCGCGAAGTACTTGAGGTTGTCCTCGCGGAGGATGCGGATGCAGTTGACGAACCCCTCGAGCACGTCCTCGAAGCGGCTGCTCTCCCGGCCTATCTGCACGAGGACCTGGAAGCAGTCGAACGCCCGCTCGCGCTGGCCCACCGACTCGAAGTGATCGGCCGCTTCCTCGAGGAGGCGCACGGAGGCCACCGTGGCCTCGCGTGCCTGGCGCGTGTCCTTGCAGTGCTTCGCGCAGCGCGCGAGGTTGAACTGGACCAGCGCCGAGTTGTACGCGTCCGCGCCGGCCCCCGCGACCTGCGAGAGGCGCGACCAGAGCGCGCGCGCCCCCTGCCAGTCCTCCGACTTCTCCCGGTAGATCGCGGCGGCCGCGACGAGCCCCGCGTTCTCCATCTCGCGCGCGGCGGCGGCCATGTCGTTCATCGCGGCGAGCGTGCGGGCGCGATCCACGGGCGGCACATGGGTGAGCAGGCTCGACGCCCGCCGCCACCCGTCGGGCTCGCCCCAGGCGAGGTACCACTGCACCGTCAGCGCGCTGCGGAAGTCCTGTCGGCGCACGAGCACGTCGAGCAGGGGCCTCAGCACCGACACGTAGTCGTGCTCGGCCACGTGCGTCTGCTCCGCCGCCGCGACGAGCGCGTTCGCCGCGTCGTCGAGGTTGCCCGCCGCCAGCGACGCGCGCGCCCGCTCGCGGAGGTGGTAGAGATCGTCGATCATCGCGCCTCTCGGGGCACCGACCGAGGCCCTAGTAGCCCTGGTTCTTGCAGTAGTCCGTGCGGTTGATCTTGCACGCGGCCTGCAGGCACGACGGGTCCTTGTTCGACCCGCGGCACATCTGGATGAGCAGGTCGGCCTCCTCGGCGTTGGCGCGCCCGGACACGGCCTTCGCGTAGAGGATGTGCTTGGCCTTGCCCCACTCGTTGTTCTTCATGAGGTCGCGCGCACGATCGAGGTCTGACTGCTTCGTGGGCGCCGCCGTCGTCGTCGTCGCCGTCGGCGGCGTGGCCGTGGCCGGCGCCGTCGCGGTGTTCGTCGGGCGGGTCGTCGCGGTGTTCGTCGGGCGGGTCGTCGGCGTGGCGGTGGGGGGCGCCGCGGTCGTCGTGGCCGTCGGCGCGACCTCGACCGCCGTCCCCGCGTCCTTCGCGTTGGTCTCCGGCACGTCGATCGGCTGCTGCTCGAGCTGCTTGAGGCGGTCGGTCGCGAGGTTTCGATTGTCGTTGTCGACCGAAGGCGTGTCCCTCACGCGCCGGAGGAGCGCCTCCTTCTTCCTCGGATCCGACTCGTGCTCTGCGCGCTCGAGGGTGCTCGCGGCCCAGTCCGACTCGATCTGCTTGAAGTCTGCCGACTGGCGCAGGGGGGACCTCTCCCGGAGCTCGCTCGTCACGCTGACGTGCGCCGCTTCGCAGTCCTCCTTGGTGCACGTCCGCTTCGCCTCGGTGAGGATGGCCTGCTCGTACTCGAGCGGGGTCTTCACGTTCACGCCCGTGGGGGCGGACGTCACGGTGGTGCTCGGCGAGACCGTGGGGCCGTCGGTGTGCTGCTTCTTCAGCCACAGGAGCACGCCGCCAAGGACGACGAGAGCGACGACCGCGCCCGCGAACGCGAACGGGACGATGCTACCCGGCTTCTGCGGCGCCTGCGTGTCCGGCGCCTCGCGATCGCCTATGGCGCCGAGCTGCTGGCTCTCGTTCGCGCCCGCGACGAAGACCTGACCGGCGGCCACGAACTTGAAGCGGACATCGCCGAGCTCGATGACGTCGCCGGCCTCGATGATGCCGCGACGGAGGTCCGCCGCGTTCACCCGCACGCCGTTCGCGGACCCCTTGTCCACGATCTCGTAGCGCCCCTCGCCGAGGGCGTGGATCTCGCAGTGGAGGCGCGACACGGAGTTGTGGTTGACGGAGATCGTCGCCTCCTCGGCGCGCCCGATCGTCATGCGCTCGCGATCGAGCGGGTACTCCGTGCCGGGCGTTGGCCCCACCAGCATGACCAGGCGGTTGGGCCGCTCCATGAGGTGCGATCCGCGGAACGGCGACCCCTGCCCCATGGGGATGGTCGCCTTGACGTTCGGCTGCGACGACATGGGCCGCGAGTCCATCGCCGGGTTCGAGAGCGGCGGCTGGTCGACGTCGTCCTGGAAGAGGATGCGGTAGTCGCCGATCTGGATCAGGTCGCCGTGCAACAGCTCCTGCGGCTCCGCGACGCGCAACCCGTTGACGTAGACCCCGTTGTAGCTCGCGAGGTCCTCGAGCCAGTACGCCTCGCGCTGGCCGCCGTTGCGCTTGAGAAGGCGCGCGTGATCGCGCGAGACGTTCCGCTCCGTGAGGCGGATGGTGTTCCCCTCCTTGCGGCCGATCGCGTAGTCCTCCTTCGTGAGGGCCACGGGAGTCCGTTTGCCTTCGTCGTCCTCGATGACCAGCTTGAACATGCGGTTCGCGCGAGAGGTCCTTGCCTGCTCGTCACCAAGGATAACGAGCGACCGCGGCGGAGTGCAACGGATTGCCCACATGAACGCACGCATCCGTCACGCATGACGTTTTCACTTGATTTTCAGCGTGAATAGGGAGCCGTGGGGGAGTAGGAGAGTGTGCGTATGGGCCAGCCGCTGATCCTCTACCTCCACGGATTTGCGTCCTCGCCCGCGTCCACCAAGGCGCGAGCCGTGGCCGAGCACCTCGCAGATCGGGGCGTCGAGGTGGCGCGCCTCGATCTTCGCAGGCCGTCGTTCGAGCACCTCCGCCTGTCCGCGATGATGGCCGAGGTGGAGCGGCACCTCGGAGGATCCGCGACGCGCGCCGTGATCGTGGGATCGAGCCTCGGCGGTCTGTGTGCGGCGAGGGTCGCGGTGCGGGACGCGCGTGTCGTCGGGCTGTTCCTCATGGCACCGGCGTTCGACATTGCGCGGAGGTGGCGCGCGCGCCTCGGTCCCGACTTCGAGCGCTGGCGCGAGCAGGGCTGGCTCGAGGTCGACGATCACCTCACCGGCGGGAAGAGCACGGTCGACTTCGGCTTCTACGAGGAGATCGATCGGTTCGACCGGGAGGTGGGCGTGCTCCCCGACGTACGCGTCCCCGTCCGCGTGGTGCACGGGCTGCGCGACGACGTGGTCGACGTCGGGGTGTCCCGGGCGTTCGTTGCGTCGCGGCGCGACGCGCATCTCGTCGAGGTCGACGACGGTCACGAGCTCCGGGAGAGCCTCCCGCGGATCCTCGTCGAGCTGGACGATTTCCTGGGCCGTTTCGTGACGGAGAAAATTGACGCATCCCATTGACGCAATGCGTCGTGATGCCCACACTGGTGCTTCATGAAGAGCACCGACGAATCCAGGACCATCGACGAGAGCCTCCCCGCCACTTCCGCGGACGTGCCCATCACCGACGCGGCGCCCGCCGCCGCGCCGCCCTCGCGCGCCGACAAGACCTTCGACGCGGTCACCGGCTGGGTCGCGCGCCGCCTCGAGCGTTCCGGGGACGCGCTCGGCCGCGGCGCGCATGCCCTCACGCGGGCTGGCGAGCGCCTCGGCCGCATCGCGACCAGCCTCGCCCCCTCGCCGACGAAGTGAGGGGCGTCAGCCCTCGCCCAGGTCCGGCTGCGGCTCGCCCGGCGGGAGGTCGGAGAGGAAGACGTCGCGGGCCGCGTCCACCTTCGCGGCGTCTCGCCCATCGAAGGTGATCTTCGTCTTGTAGCGAGGATCCATCCACTTCGGGTACGAGCCCACGTCGACGCCCGGGAACGCCGCGACGACGCGATCGAGCAGCCGCCGGAGATCACCCTCGTCCATCTTCGTGTAGACTGCACGTGACACGAACGGCGCGTCGCCGCCCTCGAGCGGTCGGGTCGCGACGGGCAACTTCATGCGGAAGACCTCGGGGATCCCGGGCAGGAGCCAGACGTTCTCGATCCGGATCGTCGGCCAGCGCACCTCGTCGGAGACCTCGAGCGAGGCGCCCTTCGGCATGTCCGCCATCCAGAGGTGCCCCTCGGTGGTGCGCTCGCCGTAGTGCGCACGGATCATCGCCTCGAGCTCGGAGCTGCGAACCACCTCCACGCCAAACGCCCGAGCGACCGCGATCACCGTGACGTCGTCGTGCGTGGGGCCCACGCCGCCCGACGTGAACAGCCAGTCGTGAGACGCGGCGAGCGAACGGACCTCCCCTGCGATCACCTCCACATCGTCCTGCACCATGACGACGCGCCGCAGGTCGACACCCAGCGTGCGGAGGCGCCGCGCGAGGACGATCAGGTTGGCCTCCGCGACCTTGCCCGACAAGAGCTCGTTCCCTATCAGCAGCGCGGCGGCCGTCCTCGTCACCCAGGAAGCGTACATGCTAGGCTCGCGGGGCGGATGCAGAAAGTTCTCGTCGTCGAAGACTCGGCCTCCACGCGGACGCTCGTGCGATCCATCCTGGAGGAGGGGTCCTTCGCGGACGGCGTCGGCGGAGTCGAGGTGGCCGAGGCGAGCTGCGGGTTCGAGGCGATGCGCCTGCTCCCGCGCGGGCGGTTCGGCCTCATCATCACCGACATCAACATGCCCGACATCAACGGGCTCGAGCTGATCGCGTTCATCCGCCGCTCGCCGCACCACAAGGCGACGCCGCTCGTCATCATCTCGACCCAGTCCACCGAGCGAGACATCGAGCGCGGCCTCGCGCTCGGGGCCAACGCGTTCGTGCCCAAACCCTTCACCAAGGAGGCGCTCAGGGACGCGTGCGCGCCGTTCCTGTCAGGTGGCGCCGGCTGATGGAGGGCCAGGGCAGCTCGGGCGACCGCGCGCGCGAGGAGTTCTTCTCCGAGGCCCAGGAGATCATCGACGGCCTCAGCCGCGATCTGCTCGCCCTCGACGAGCGGGCCAAGCGCGGCGAGACCGACGCCGAGCTCGTGAACGACGTGTTCCGCGCCGTGCACACGCTGAAGGGCCTCTCGGGCCTCTTCGGCGCCGTGATGATGAGCGGCCTCTCCCACGAGCTCGAGGATCTGCTCGACGATCTCCGCCTCGGCCGCATCGAGCTGTCGCAGCCGGTGCTCGACCTCCTGTTCCAGTCGGTGGAACTCTACGCGCGCATCCTCGCGGCGTCCAAGGGCGAGGGCGCCGAGCCCGTGCAGGAGGTGAAGCACCTCCTCACGGCGATCGGGCAGGTGTCGCACGCGAAGGCCGGCGGCGGGGCCGGCGTGGTGGCGCAGTACGAGCTCGATCCCGGCCTGCTCGGGGTGCTCACGGAGTACGAGGAGCACCGCCTCAGGACGAACCTCCAGGCGGGCCTTTCCCTGTACCGGATGCACGTCGAGTTCCAGCTCGCCACGATCGACTCCGCCCTCGACGAGCTGAAGTCGAAGGCGCGCCCGCACGGGGAGATCATCACGTACCTGCCGACCGGCGAGGGCGGGGACATGGACTCGGTCGAGCTCGAGATCCTCATCGCGAGCCGCTCGGCGCTCCATGTGCTGCGCGGCGCGATCACCGGATCGAACATCAAGATCGAGGAGGTGAAGCGCCGGGACGCGCCCACGCGCGAGAGCGCCCCCCCCGCGGCGCTCCCGACGCGCACCACGGCGCCGGTCGGCATGCCCATGGGCCTGGCCGTGCCCGCGGCCCCCATCGTCATCGAGGGTTTCCCCGCCGAAGCGGTGACCTCGGCGACGCACGCGACCGTCCCGTCCAGGACCTCCGCGCCGCCCCCCCCCCAGGCGCCGCAGCCGAGCGCTCCCTCCGGGCCGCCCGGCGGCAAGGACCTGTCCCTCCGCTCCGTCAGCCAGACGGTGCGCGTCGACATCCGCAAGCTCGATCACCTCATGAACATCGTCGGCGAGCTCGCCATCGTGCGGGGCGCGCTCGCCCGCCTCGGGGAGCGCGTGCGGGGCCGGCCGGAGGGACACGCGGCCTGGCGCGAGATCGGGACAGACCTCCACCGCCTGCACCGCGCGTTCGACCGGCACCTCGCCCAGATGCAGCACGGCATCCTCGAGGTCCGGATGGTGCCGCTCGGCCAGGTCTTCGACAAGCTCGCGCGCATCGTCCGGCAGGTGTCGCGGGAGCACGACAAGCAGGTGAACCTCGTCGTCACCGGGGCGGAGACGGAGATCGACAAGCTCATCGTGGAGGAGCTGTCCGACCCGCTCATGCACATGATCCGGAACGCGATCGATCACGGCATCGAGCACCGCGAGGCGCGGATGAAGGTGGGCAAGCCCCTCGTCGGCACCATCGCCCTGAACGCGTTCCAGAAGGGTAACCACGTGGTCATCGAGGTCGAGGACGACGGCGGCGGCATGGACCCCGCGGTGATCCTGGCCTCGGCCGCGAAGAAGGGCCTCGTCGCGGAGGAGGAGGCCGAGGCGCTCTCCGCGAAGGAGATCCTGAACCTCGTGTTCACCCCCGGCTTCACGACCAAGTCCGAGGCCACGAGCCTCTCCGGGCGCGGCGTCGGAGTCGCGGCGCTCGGGCT
>SXNL01000162.1 GCA_005777185.1 Myxococcales bacterium | reverse complement strand
CTCCCTCTCCCTCAAGGGAGAGGGAGGTGCGCGCGGGCTCCGCGCAGACCTCACCCTCCCGGCCTCCCTCCCGTTCACATGCCCCCTCTCCCTTCAGGGAGAGGGGGACGGGGGGTGAGGTCTGCGCGGGCTCCTCAACGTCGCGCGGGCGCCGGTCACTTCGCGAACACGTGGCACCCGCTGCACACCTTCACCTGCGGCTGGTGCTCCCGCCGATCGCCATGGCAGCTCCCCGTGCAGGTCGCGCGGTCGGACCTCGGCTTCGCGTGCGACGTGTGGCACGTCGTGCAGGCGCCGTGGCCCGTCGCCACATGGTTGCCGGGGAGCGCGGCGCGCGCGTGACACGTCGTGCACGTCGGCGGCGACGCGACCCCGCCCGGACCGTGCGCGCGGTGGCAGGTCGTGCACCCTGCTCCGGCGCGCGCGTGGGGGGCTCCGGCCTTGTTCACGTGGCACGTCGTGCAGGTGGCGCCCGCGACGCGCGCGCCGCTGTGCGTCTCGTGACAGCTCGCACAGTTCCGATGCCCCGCGGGCGCGCTCGCTTGCTCCTTCGCGTGACAGGTCGCGCACGCGACGCCAGGCCCGGGCTTGTGGGTCGACGCGCGGTGACACGTCGCGCAGTCGGCGTGTCCGCGGTTCGCGCTCGCGAGCTTGCTCTGCTTGTCGTGACACGTCGCGCACGCCGTGCGCGTCGCCGGTCCCGGGGCGTGGGGCTTGTGACAGCCCTGGCACGACGTCCCGCCCGCGTGCGCGCCGGTGTCCGAGCGCGCGACCTTCTCGTGGCACGCGCTGCAAGCACGCGACGACCGGGTCGCGTCCCCCGCGTGGGGCGCGTGGCAACCTACGCAGCTCTCCGAGCCCGCGTGCGCGACCTTCTGGCCCGCGTGGCAAGAACGACACGCCTCCCCGGCGCCGCCTGGTGCGTGGGGCGCGTGGCAGCTCGCGCACGCCGCGTGCTCGCGGACCTTGCTCGCCACGAGCGTGGGCTTCGCGCCGTGACAACCGGCGCAGACCGTGGTCTTGCTGGCGCGGAACGCGTGGGGCTTGTGGCACGCGCCGCACGGCTCGTGGGCCTTGGGCCTCGCCGCGGGTCGGATCCCGTGGCAGCTCGCGCACGCCGCGCGCGCCTCCCTCGCGGGCGCGTGCGGCTTGTGGCAGTCGGCGCACTTGCCCTGCGCGCCCGCGTCGGCGTGTGCCTTCGTGTGCGGTCCCGACTTGCCGTCGTGGCAGTTCCCACAGGGCTTCGGCTTCGCCTTCCCCGAGCCGTGCGGTCCGTGGCAGTCCACGCACGCCGTGCTGAAGTGCGCCCGGATCGCCGCCAGCGATCCCTGCGGCTCCTTGTGGCACGCGATGCACGCGCCGGCCTTCCCGTCCACCCCGCCGTCGCCCGGGAGGTCGACGAGGACCGACGACGCGAGCTCCGACGGCACCTCATCCGTCGCGCTCGGCGGGCGGCGCAGGACCGCGATCGCGCCCGCGACCAGGAGCGCCGCCATCAGCATCACCGACAGCGCCATGCGCCGCGCGCGTGTCACGGCCCGACCCCGTGGCACATCCTGCACGGCTGGTCCCGGAGCCTGTCCTTCGTGCTGGTGAACCCGCGCCCGTGCGGGCTCCCCCCCGCCCCGCCGACCTTGTGGCACCCGACGCAGAGCTGCTCGCCCGCGCCGCCGTGACACCCCGCGCACGCGGCGGGATCGCGCCGCGCCTCGGGGCCGTGGAGACTGCCGCGCGACGCCGAGATCCACCCGGCGGGGTGCGGGCTCCGGGGGGCGATGCCCGGGGCGACCCTCGTTCGCTGGTGACACTCGACGCAAGCGCCGTCGGCGTGACACGTCGTGCACATCCCCGGCTGCGCGCGCGCCTCCTCGGCGTGACGCGAGCGGAAGCCCGCGCGGTGAAGGCCGGAGAGGCGGATCTCGTCGAAGCGGAGTCGCGCGGGCAGGCCGGGCGCCGTCTTCGCGCCGTGGCAGCCCGCGCACTGCCTCTCCGAGTGGCACGCCGCGCACAGGTCGCGCGCCCCGGCGGCGCGCACGCCGTGCTCGCGAACGAAGTCGCCCTCGTGGACGAGGTGCGACGAGGGCGGCGTGCTCTCCCTTGCGAGGTCGACGTGACACCGATCGCAGTCCCGCGCGCGCCAGTCACCCTGGTGCTCGTGGCAGCCGAAGCACGTCGCCATGCTGGGCCTGAGCACCGCCGCCCGGGCCTCGCCCGCGCCGAGGTGGCACCGGACGCAGTCGCCCTTCGCCGCGCGCAGGTGCGGTCCGTGCTCGAAGCGCGAGTGGCTGCGGGCGAGCTCGGTCTCGGCGCGGACGTGCGCCTCGCCGTGGCAGCCCGAGCACGTGCGCTCGTCGTGCGGCTTCTGGTGGCACCGCCGGCAGTCGGCCGTGGTGGGGAGGTGGAGCTTCAGCTTCGCGTCGGCGGCACCCATCCCCGCGTGGCACTGCACGCAGCTCACACCCTTGTCCACGTGGGCGCGGTGCTCGAAGGGGCGCGAGGGCGACGTGCGACCGAGCCCGAGGACGCTCGCGCACGCGGCGAGCGCGAGGCAGAGGACCATCACGAGGGTCAGCCGCGCTCTCACGGGAGCTCCAGCGTTCGTGAGAGGCGGGCGAGCGCGTTCACCTCGGCGCGCCGCTCGGGGGTCGACGCCGCCTCGACCGCGCCCGCGGCCTCCCACCCTGTCCCCGATCGCCAGCCCAGCGCGAGGAGGCCCCACGGCCAGACGGCGCCGCGCCCACGCGGCGCGTCGGGGAGCACGAGCTCGAGCTCGGAGGAGACGCGCAGCCCGCGACCGAGCGGGTGCGCGCCGATCAGCCTGAGCCCCGTCCAGCGCGCGCTCGACACGTCCTGCCTCCGCGCCTCGACGCCCAGCCGGCCCTCGCCGCCATCGTCGAGGCGGAGCGTCGCGCGTAGCCAGGCGTTGCCTCCGGGATCGCCACCGACCGTCTGTCCCGCCGCCGACGCGAGCAGATCGAGGCGCGGCGCCGCGTCCCATCGCACCGTGGCCCCTGCCGTGCGCGAGGGGAGATCGCCCAGCACCGAGAAGAGCGACGTCGCAGGCAGCAGGCGGCCTGGCGACCTGTGCGAGGCGAAGGCCTCGACGCGCAGCGAGGCCCGCCGCGCGGCCACCGAGGCGTGCGCGTCCGCCACGCCGGGCGAGGAGAGGTCGTAGGCGCTTCGCGCCGCGAGGTCGATCCAGCGAACCGGGACCATCGCGAGATCGGCGCCGATCTCCTCGTCGGCGATGTCCCCGCGCGAGCGGCGGCCCAGGTACGAGAGCCCGAGGACGCCGCGGGTCGAGACGGACTGCGCGACGCGGCCACCGACGAGCCAGTCGTACGATCGATCTCGCAGGCGCGCGGCCACGGGCGTACCGCCGAAGACCTCGACGCTCGTCCCGGACGGTGCGCGGGCGAGGGCCGCAAGGCCATCCATGTGGATGGGGCGGATCGCGCCGGTGGACAGGACGAACCGGCCCCCGCGGAGATCGCCGAGGCCACGGGGAGCGCGCAGCCGCCCCGAGAGGGAGAGGATGTCGCCGTCGACGTTGCGCCCATGCTCGCCGGGGGAGGTCCCCGCGCCGTCGGGCCGCGCCCCGGTCCACACGAGCCCTTCCACCGAGAGCCAGGTCCGCCGCCGGTCCTCGCCCTGGAGCACGAGGAGGCCCGCCGGCGAAGGGGCGTTCGTCTGGGCCACCGCGTCCGCGCCGAGGCGCAGCGATTGCGCCGACGCGTCAAGAGTGCGCAAGCCGACGAAGGCCAGCACGAGGATCGGGGCGCGCCTCACGAGAGGCGCCATTCAGCAAGATCGCGGCCAGTCTGCGTCGAAACCGAGAGCAAAGTTCGACACCCTTCCGGGCGCATGATCTAATGAGCGGGTGACCGTCGTCCGAGCCCTCCTGACGCTGTCGGCGCTTGCGTGCCTCGCGGCTGCGGCGTGCAAGGGCAAGGAGCACCTCACCGCCGAGGCCACCGCGTGCCACAACGACTGCACCGCAGGGCAGCCCTACGAGTGCCAGTCCGGGGAACAGTCGCCCGTGAACCAGTGCCTCAAGGCCGCGCAGGCGAGTCTCCAGGCCAAGGACCTGGCGGGTTTCAACGACAAGTCGCGCGAGTGCGACGCGCTCGCGAAGGCCCGCGAGGGCGCCGTCGCGAAGTGCGCCACCGACTTCGAGGCGTGCGTCCGCAACTGCAAGAAGTGATCGCTCGCTGATCCGCCTCCCGGCACGGGGAGTGCAGAAGCGGCGCGGTGTATCCATGGAAACGCCTCGCGCGGCTCGCGCTCTCCGCCGTGGTGGGCTGCGCCTGGGTGGCCAGCGGGGCACCTGCCAGGGCCGAGGAGGTCCCGCGCGATCCGACGAGCACCTTCCAGTACCTGCGCAACGGAGAGAAGGACTACTTCCGCACCGCGCTCGAGCTCGGGGGGGCGCTCGCCGTGGGCCTCGTCTGGTACCAGTACACCGCGAGCAACACGCAGGACTGGGATCTCGGGTACGACTGGCCCGCCCTGCGCAAGAAGCTGCTGCTCGAGGCCGTCCGCTTCGACACGAACCGCTTCGACACCAACATGCTCTCCCACACGATGGAGGGTGGCGTCTTCTACCTGGCCGCCCGTTCCAACCGGCTATCCATCGCGGAGTCGACGCTCGTCTCGTTCACCGGATCGCTCCTCTGGGAGTACGTCGGGGAGCTGAAGGAGCAGGTGAGCGTCAACGACATCATCGTGACGCCGATCGCGGGGGCCGCGGTCGGGGAGGCGGCGATGCAGCTCGGCGCGTTCTTCGATCGCGGGAGGCGCACGTTCCTGACGCGGGCGCTCGGGATCGCGTTCGGGCCGACCAAGCACGCGCACGACTGGGCGGACGACGCGGAGCCGCGACGGTCGACGGACACCGACGCGCTCGGCTTCACCCGCGAGGTCGGCCACGCGTTCGAGGTGTGGGCGGGCGCGGGCGTGACCGCTCAGGGCGGGAGGACGCGCGGCACCGACGCGCGCTTCGGGCTGAGCGCGGAGATACAGGACGTCCCGGGCTGGGGTGCACCCGGGGCCTCCTCGGGGTGGGTCACCGATGGGAACTTCTCGCGCGTCGCGGTCGACACGACATGGGCGGACATCGGGCTCGCGGACCTGTCCTTCGCGACGACCGTCGCGCCCGTCGCGTGGTTCCACCGCGAGCTCCGCGAGGACGCGCGCGGCCCGGCGACGCTTGGCGGATCGCGCGTGCACCTGGGGCCGACCCTGGGGTTCGACTACGATCTCCACAGGTGGGACCGGACGCGCCCGAGGGTCGAGGATCCGATCTCGAGCGTGCACGTCGGGGGCCTCGACGTGGAGCACGAGCTCTTCGCCGGCGCGCTGAGCCTCCGCACGCGGCTCCACGCGCACGCGGGCTTCGCCGCGGTGCGATCGCTGGCGCTCGACGGGTACGTCGCGAAGGGGGGCAACATCGAACGGCTGCCGAGCATCATGCGCGAGAACAGCTACCACTACGCCTGGAGCGCCGACCTCGCGCCCGAGGTCCGCGTGCGGTACGGACCGCTGGAGGCGGGTGGACGCGCGCAGATCGACGCCTACTGGGGGATCGATGGCCTCGACCGGCGCGGCGACGTCGTCGACCCCGTGCCGCTCCGCGATCGCCGCACGCTCGCGCGGGCGTGGGTCGCCTTCGCGCCGATCCCGCCGGTCCGCCTCACCTTCGGTGGCGACGCGCGCGTCCGCCTGAGCGAGGTAGCGGACGCCCGCGCGCGCGCGACGGAGTCGTCGGTGTGGGCGGCCCTCGGAGGGCTGTTCTGATGACCCGAACCTTGCGCGCCGCCGCCGCGCTCACGGCGATTTTCGTGGGGGTCGCGCCATCCATCGCGCGCGCCGAGACGCCGCCGTTCTCCGACGCGGAGACGCTCGCGCCACCTCCCTCGACGCCCCCGGCCGCCGAACCTCCGACCGAGCCGCGCTACCTCCGTGCGATCCTCGTCGAGATCGGCCTCCTCGCGGTGGGGAACGTGGACTACCTCCTCAACACGGGGGCGCGCGGAGGGACACCGAGGCCCGGCGATCGGCGGTGGGATCTCCGGTACGACTGGCCCACGTTCGAGCGGAAGCTCTCGGGCGATCTCTGGCGCGTCGACGGCAACCAGTTCAACACGAACTACATCAGCCACCCGTTCGCGGGGACGATGTTCTACATGGGCGCCCGCGCGAACGACCTGTCCATCCTCGAGTCCGCGGGGTACGCGACCGCGACGTCGCTGGGATGGGAGTACTTCTCCGAGCTCCGCGAGGTGGTGAGCGTCAACGACGTGGTCGTGACCCCGGCGGCGGGAGTCGCCATCGGGGAGACCTTCACGCGACTCGGGGCGTTCTTCGCGCGCAGCCGCGAGAACGTGCCCAACGGTGTGCTCGCGTTCCTCTTCACGCCGATGCGGCTGCTCCTCGACGTGGCCGATGGCCGCTCGCACGCGCACGCGCCGGGCGACCGGAACGGGCTGGCGACAGACGCGTGGCGGGCGTTCATGGTGTACGGCGGCCCGCGGCTCGCGGCGCAGAGCGGGTCGACGCCGGAGGCGCGGCGGGCCCGGGGAAGCGCGCGCGGAGGCGTCGACATGCGGCTCGTCGGCCTCCCGGCCTACGACGGCGCGGGCCACGCGAGCGTCGCGTTTCGCCATGCCGACGTCGCGCGCTTCGTGCTCGAGGGGAGCCCCGGGTCGGCCCGCCTCGTGGACGCGCGCTTCTCGACCCGCGTCGTGCCCGCGGGCCTCTACGAGCACCACGTGGAGCCGGACCGGGAGGGCCGGCTGCGCGGACACGGGGGCTTCGTCGGCCTGCTCGTCACCTTCGATTACACGGTGCACGACCTCGATCGCGACGGCGCGCGCCCGCTCGATCTCGTCGTCACCACGAGCCCGCTCGGGGTCAGCGCCGAGCACACGCTCCACCGCGGCGGCCTTCGCCTCCGCTCGGGGCTCGACGTGTCGGCCATCTTCGCGGGGTACACGCCCTACGCGCTCGACGCGTTCCGGGCGCGCGCGCGCTCCCCGGACGACGCGGCCTCGGCGCTGCCCTCCGTCCTGGCTGAGAAGAACTACGCCCACGGCCTGGGCGTCAACGTGACGCCGAGCGTCCAGGTGCTGCTCGGCGCGCTCGACGCCGGCGTGCGCGCCTCGGTGGACAGCATCCAGGCGCTGCAGGGCCTCGACGAGCGCGAGCCGAGGCCGGTGGGGCGCATCTCCGATCGGCGCGTCGTGGCCACGGTGTGGGCGGGGCTCACGCACGCGCGGTCGGGGATCGGCCTGCGCTTCGAGGGCGAGGGCCGCGTGCGGGAGGGCGAGGTGCACGGCGCCGCGGCCTCCCGCTCGGAGATCGCGATCACGGGGGCGACGTCATGGCGATTCTGATCCGCGCCGGGTCACCCCCCGCAGTGATCCCTCGTCTCGCGAGCGCGACTCTCGTCGCGGCGCTCGCGACGACGGGCCCGTCGGCGCACGCGGAGGACGCGCTGCCCGAGACGCGCGCGCCAGCCGCTTCGGCGTCGAGCTGGCAGACCCGCTACGAGGCAGCCCGCGCCCACCTCGTCGCGGGCCAGTACGACGAGGCCGAGGAGGAGCTGCGCGCGCTCGCGAAGACCGCGCCGTCGCGCCCGGACGCGGCGCGCGCCGTCGAGCTCGCGGATCTCTCGCGCGCCCTCTCGGTGCGGACGCGGATGGCGCTCTACGGCGTGGCGCGTCCGCGCCGGTCGAGAGACGAGCTGTGGCTGCTCTACACGACGTCGTTCCTCTACGGAATCGGCACGGGTGGGTGGTTCCTCTTGCAGGCCGAGCCCGGCTCCGCCCTCACCGCCACGATCCCGTTCGCGGTGCTCGCGTCCGCCCCCGTGCTGACCGTCGCCCTCGTCGACGGCTATCGCCCTCTCCCGCGCGGCCTGCCGCAGGGGATCTCCGCCGGCGCTTACCTCGGGCTCGGGGAGGCGATCTGGCTCGCCGGCTTCCAGAGCGCGCGGGCGGAGCTCGGCCACGCGCCGCGGTGGAGGCCCGCCGACGTGGCCACCGTCCTGTGGGGCGGCGCCACCCTCGGAGCCGTCCTCGGCGGCGCGATCGCGAGCGGCGTCGAGACCACGCAGGGGCGCATCTCGTTCACCGGGTCCACGGCGATCTGGTCGGGCGCGATCGCCGGTATGGCGGCCGGCGCGATCGTCCCCGAGGGCCCTCACCGTACGGAAGCGAGCGTGCTCGCCGGAGGAGCGGGCTACAACGCTGGCATCCTCGGCGGCATGCTGCTCGCGGGCAGGGTGTCGCCCACGACGACGCGTGTGCGCATCGTGGATCTGTCCGGCCTCGCGGGAGGGCTCGCTTTCGGCGGCGTGTACCTTGCGGCGGCGCACACGGAGACCCACGCGCGGACCACGCTCGGCCTCACCACGGCGGGGACCACTGCGGGCCTCGCGCTCGGGTGGATCCTGACCTCGGGCATGGAGCGCGACGTGCCCGCGCCGGTGGTGCCCGACGTCACGTGGCACCCGGCGCTGACGCCGGTCACGGGGGGGAGCACGGTGGGCGTGGCGGGGACGTTCTGAGCCTCACCGGTAGGGTCGCAAGGTCTCCGCCTCGATCATCCGGGCCAGCGCGGCGAGGCTCCGCTCGTAGATCGGCTGGAACGGGTTCCGGTCCTCGGCGCCGAAGAGCCCGTACGGGCGCCCGAAGATCTCGGCGACCTTGCTGCCGAGCATGAACTCGCTCTCGACGACGAGCTCGGTGCCGGTCCCCGCGCCCGTCCCCTCGGGGGCGACGACCACGGGGGCGAGGCGCGCACGGTCGAAGAGCAAGGCGTCCCCGTACCGGGTCTCGACGCACAGGAACTCGGGCTCGCGCCACGCGGTGACCTCCGAGGTGGCGACGGTGCGCCCGCGCTTCGTCGCGTGCACGAGGTCGAGGGTCATGCCGACGCCCGCTCGCCGATCGGTCGCCAGGTCGGCCTTCACGAGCGCCTCGACCCACACGGTGAGCCGCGTCACGTCCGTGAGGAACCCCCACACGACCTCGGGCCTGCGGGGGACGATCACGGAGGTGGTCACGTAGATCACGCCGACACCGGCGCGAGCACGAGCTTCATCCCCTCGTGCGTGGCCACGAAGCCGAGCCGCGCGTAGAACGCGTGCGCGCGGGTCCGCCGCTTGTTGCTCGTGAGCTGCGCACGGAAGCACCCGCGGCGGCGCGCCTCGTCGATGGCCCACGTCATCATCGCCGTGCCGACCCCGCGGCCGCGGGCGCCCGGGGCCACGACGACGTTCTCGATCTGCGCCGTGAGGCGGCCGCGGTTCGCGACGTGCTGGATGAACGTGAGCTGGAAGACGCCGAGGACGCGACCCTCCTCCTCCGCGACGACGAGCATGTTGTCGGGATCGCTCGCCATGCGCCGGAGCGCGTCGCCGTAGCACCCCGGAAGCGGCGCGTCCTCGTCGCACCGGTCACCCTCGATCTCCGTCGCGAAGAGCCGGAGGACGGCGCGCAGATCCGCAGGGGCGGCGCGTCGGACCGCGAGCGCGCGCTCCGTCACGCCTTACTCCGCCGCCTCGCTGTTCCGTGCGAGCAGCGGGAAACCGAGGGCGGTCCGCTGGGCCACGTACGCCTCGGCCACGCCCCTCGCGAGCGCGCGCACCCGGCCGATGAAGCGCGCGCGTTCGGTGACGCCGATCGCCCCGCGCGCGTCGAGCACGTTGAAGGCGTGCGCGGCCTTGCACACGAGATCGTACGCGGGCAAGACGAGCTTCTTCAGCGGGTCGCGATGGCGCGCGAGGAGCCGCTTGGCCTCGAGCTCGTGCTGATCGAACAGCGCGAAGTGCGCCTGGATGTCCGCCTCCTCGAAGTTGTACGTGCTCCACTCCCACTCGGCCCGCTTCGCGATCTCGCCGTAGGTGATGCCCGGCGCCCACGCCACGTCGTAGATGGTGTCCTGGTCCTGCAGGTACATCGCGATGCGCTCGAGCCCGTACGTGAGCTCGCCCGACACGGGCCGGCAGTCGAAGCCGCCGACCTGCTGGCAGTCGGTGAACTGGCTGATCTCGAGCCCGTCGAGCCACACCTGCCACCCGAGGCCCCACGCGCCGAGTGTGGGCGACTCCCAGTCGTCTTCCACGAAGCGGACGTCGTGCTCCTCGGGCTTCGTGCCGAGCGCGAGGAGCGACTCGAGGTACTGGTCCTGGATGTCGAGCGGCGACGGCTTGAGGTTGACCTGGAACTGGTGGAACTGCTGCAGCCGGGTCGGGTTGTCGCCGTACCGCCCGTCGGTCGGACGCCGTGACGGCTCGACGAACGCGACGTTCCACGGCTCGGGCCCGAGCGCGCGCAGGAAGGTCGCCGGGTTGTACGTGCCCGCGCCGACCTCCGAGTTGTAGGGCTGCACGAGGACGCAGCCGCGCTTCGTCCAGAACTGCTGCAGGGTCAGGATGAGCTCCTGGAAGTACATGGCCAGGGTCTACCACAGCTCCGGCCGAGGGCGCCTCACCGGCACGGGAGCGGCTGGCGCTCGTGCCGCGCTCGCGCGGTGGCACGCGCGATGGATCCTTGTATACTCGAGCGTCATGCGAAACCTCATCCGGCTCGGCCTTCTCTGCTTCTCGGGTTCGATGGTGTGTGGCGGCCTCGTGCTCGCGTGCGGCGACGACGACACGTCGATCGGGGCGTCGCCCGACGGGAGCGGCGGCGACGACGGCTCCACCACGACGGACACCGACTCCGGCGGCACCGGCGGCGACGACGGCAGCACCGGCGCGGACGGCAGCACCGGCGCGGACGGCGGCACCGGCGCGGACGGCGCCACGGGCACCGACGGTGGTACCGGCGTGGATGGCGCGGTCGCCGACAGCGGATGCGCGTACGCGGCGCCGATCACGGACGGCGGCGGGCAGTGCGGGACGCTCGAGTTCGGCAAGGTCGCGGCCCCGTTCACGACCTTCGACGGTGGCAACACGATCGACGGAGGCGGCGCGCTGCCCCCCCCCGGCATCTACGACGCGATCGTCGCGGAGCGCGGCGCCGGCGGCGGATCCTGGCGCGAGACGTTCGTGATCGACGCGGCGGGCAACTTCACCCGCACGCGTCAGGTCAGCCTCGGAGGTGCCGCGCAGCCGGTCACGCGCCGCTCCGGCAAGGCCACGCTCGGCGCGGGCGGCGGCCTCAGCCTCTCGTACCAGTGCGCGTTCATCGAGGGGGTTGGCCCGTTCGACGCGGGACCTGCCCCCGATCGCGTGCCCTTCGAGATCCTCCGGACCGGTTGCGACAACTCGTATCGCTTCCTCCTGCAAGGAGGGGCCGGCGGCGGCGTCCTCCGCGTCACGCTGAAGCGGCGCTGATCGGAGGCCGTCTGCATGCCCGTCGGGGGGACGGGGCCCGGCGCAAGGGGATTAGGTGCAATGCCGATCGGATAGGGCATTCGTTCGAGCGAGGGTGCCCCCACCCGTCGCGCTTCGCGCGCGAAGAGGTTCCGTGGAGGCGGTGGGGCGCCCGCGCAGACCTCACCCCCCGTCCCCCTCTCCCTGAAGGGAGAGGGGGCATGTGAACGGGAGAATGGCCTCTCGCAGGGTCTCCCGGTTCAGTCGTGCGTTCTCGAGGCGAACGACGGGGACGCCACGGCGCGCGAGGATCGTCGTGCGCCTCGCATCCCGTTCGGGCCGCTCCGCGTCGTCGTGGACGGCGCCGTCGATCTCGACG
>SXNL01000161.1 GCA_005777185.1 Myxococcales bacterium | reverse complement strand
CGTCCACGCCGCACCCGGCCGCCGACGAGGGGCCGGCCGCTGCGGACGTCGCCGCGCCGCCTCCGCCCTCGTCCACGCCGCGGCCTCCCTCGTCCGCGCCGTCGCCGCTCGACGCGACGGAGCTCCCCGCGCCCGACACAGCCGAGATGGTCGCGTCGCTGGCGGAGTCCCTCGGCGAGACGGACCCGATGGCGATCGAGGAGCTCCGCGATGTGGTGCTGTTCGGCGGCGTGGACCTGGCGAGCGCGGCGCACCACAAGGCGCTCGAGATCGACGCCGCCGGTGGACTCGTCCGCGACGGCCGGCGCAAGACGCTGGGCGGCGTCTTCTTCTACCTCGCCAAGACGCGGGCCGGCCGGCACATGCTCGGGCCCCCGTTCGACACGATGCCGATCCTGCGCCGCCCCGCGGCCCGCCCTCCGAGCTCGGCGCCCGCGGCTCCACCCCGCGCGGAGCCGACGAACGGAGGGGCCACGCGCGCGACCGCGGCCGATCGCGAGCGTGAGCTGCTCGAGACGATGATCGCGTTCGTCTCCAGGAACCCCGGCCTACGGGAGGACGAGATCCGCGCCAAGCTCGGGGGCGATCCCGTCCTGGTCAACGCGACCCTCGGCGCCCTCTGCGCGCAGGGGAAGCTACGTGCCAGCGGCCCGAGTCGAGCGCGGACCTACACCCTCGCCTGAGGGCCATCGAGCGGTGAACCGCGCCTACGCCGTCAAGCGCCGGGTAGCGGCGGCGGTCCGCCGGGCGGCTTGGCGGGAGGTTCTCCGGCCGGCTCCTCCGGATCCGGATCGTCGACGTCGAAGTCCATCGGCGCGCGCTTCTTCATGAACGACTCGATGGCCTTCTGCGCCACTGGCCCGAGCGCGGTGAACTCGACGCCGCAACCCGCCGCGCGTCCGCCGTCCCCCGTGAGCACCCACGCCACCCGGCACGGGAGCTCATACGTCTTCTTTCCGAGGCTGAGGTTCACCGTGAGCTCCGTCCCCGGCTCGAGCCCGACCTCGCACTCGATGAAGAGCCCGCCCTCCGAGAGGTCGCGCGTCCTGCCTCCGTAGAAGTTGTGCTCCGTCTGGAGGTCCACGTGCACGTGGAGAGCGATGCGAGGGTGCCTGCGACGCTGCGGCTCCATGGGAGCGGGGAGGTGGCCATGGGCCGCTGCGTTTGTCAAGGCACGTGCTTCGGGTTGCGCCAGGTGAAGCGATCGACCAGCACCACGGCATCGAGCTTGCTGAGCGGATCGACGCGCCCGAGCGTCCAGGCGTCGACGCGGCTCCCGTCGCGCCGCACGCGCAACCGCACGAAGTGCTTGTAACCGGGGTGCGCGAGCGCGCTGAACGCCTGGTGCTGCTCGAGGCCAAGGATCGTGAGCAGCATGAGGTAGGTCCCGATCGCGAGCACGCCCGCGTAGATCGCGAGCCCGTACGCGACGCTCGCGCTCCAGATCGGCGTCAGGTGAAGGCCGATGTGGGCGGAACCCACGCGGACGAAGTCGTGCACGCCGTAGGGCATGAGGCCCACCGCGAGGCCGGTGAGGATCGAGAGGCCGCCGATCTTCAGGGTGTGCTGCCGGAAGCCGCCCAGGAAGACGCACGCGATCGCGACGACCGCCGCCGTGCCGATGGCCGCCTTGCCGCCCGCCGCGCCCGTCCACGACTGCACGCCATAGAGCGGCAGCAGCAAGAGCGCCATGATGGCGTGGAGCAGGAAGCCGGACCGCCCGTGGACGATCTGCCAGGGAACCTGGAGGGCGAGCGCCCAGGTCACCTTCGGGCCAGGGAACTCGGACTCCGGCGCCGGCTTGCCGTGCCGAGCGACGCACGCGGGGTGGAGGAACGCGCCGCCGCCGCCCGCGATGACGTGCATGCCCGCGCCGAACTTCTGCCGGCAGTAGTGGTGGGTGTCGCCCGTGAGCACGAGGAGGCCGTCTCTCTCGACGGAGAGGTCGAGCGACTTCAGCGCGCCGACCCCGGCGGGGTTCGGCTCGAGGAACGCGTACACCGGATCGGCGAGCGCGAGGACGATCCCGCGCGAGCGGTCGCCGCGCGTCTCCGCGAAGTACGCGCGCTGCTCGAAGTCCACGAGGCGTAGCTGCCGGTCGATGCCCCAGAAGTCGAGCGAGGGCGCGAGGCGGAGCGCCCAGTAGCTCGCGCTCTGGACCGGCGTGTACCCCTCGATCGCGAGCGCCGACCGCTTCACGACCGAGTCGCCCACGCGGAACGCCTCGACCCAGCGCACGAAGTGCTTCAGGTTGGCGAGCGGATCGACCTTCTCGCCGTCGGCCTGCGCGGGAGCCGTGTCGTCCGGCCCGACCTTCTTCTTCCGGTCGAGCTGCGCGCGGCGAGCGCGGAACAGGCGCCCGAAGCCGTCCAGGCTGGCGTACCAGTCGTGGTTGCCGGGAATCCCGAGCAGCGCGCGGCGGCGGCCGTCTCTCCCGGCGGCGCGGAGGGCGCGCGTGAAGGGCGCGATGACCCGGTTCTGGATCTCGACCTCGGTGGCGACGGGGTAGGCCGTGTCACCACCGAAGACGAGGAGGTGGCCGCGCGGGAGGATCAGCCGTTCGCCCAGCCGGTCCGGATCGGGGACGTCGTAACGGCTGAAGAGCATGCGCCCCACGGCCCGGCTCACCGAGAAGTCGTCCCCCGTGTCGGCGATGAAGTCGATCCACAGATCCTCGCCCAGCGCCTCGGTGAGCGACGGCGCGCCGGGATCCTTCGCGTCGATCACGGCGGCCACCCGGCGCGTGAGCTCATCGGCAAGGTCCGCGTGCATCCAATCGCGGCAGTCGATGTCCTCGGTCGCCATCGCGCTCGCGCCGAGGTGCCACATGTGACCCCAGAACGACTTGAAGCCGAACCAGGCGATCGCGCGCGGCAAGCGGTAGCCCCTCCGGTAGAAGAGCTGCGGAACGTCGGGGGGGGCCTCCACGGGGACGACGGGCGGCTCACGCATCTTCCTGTCGGCCGCATCCGTCATGGGCGCCTCGCGACCCGAGGATACCTCACGCGAGGCGGGCGAGCTTCACAGCCTCACGCCGACGGTCCGCCCGCAGAACGAGCCGGCGAGCTGGTTGCCGCTCTGCGCGACGTCCACCTTGCAGCCCGACTCGGCGTGGTCGCGCCCGGGAGAGAAGACCTTCCCTTTCAGCGTGAGCGCCTCGCTCCGCAGCACGGCCGCGCTCGTGGAGCCTGGCTGAACCGTCAGCGTGCCGATCTCCTCGACCGTGCCGCCGAGGATCACGTCGTAGTTCTGCATCGGGTCGTCGTCGCGCGCCATGTAGGTGCAGTCCTCGAACGCGTAGATCAGCTTGACCTCGGTTGCCCCCTGCGTGGCGTTCGAGGCGACGTCTCCGGCGACGCGCACGCGACCTCCCTTGAGGCACGCCCGCGTCTCGTCGAAGCGCCCGATGGGCTTGCCCTGCACGGTGAGGTTGTAGGCGAGCTTGATCGTCTCGCGCAGCGCACGGAGCGCGATCGTGTCCGCGCACGCCGCGTCGCAGCTCGTCGGTCTGTCACGAGCGGGTCCCTGGTCTCCGACGGCGACGACGCCCCCGTACGGGAACGGCGAGAAGACGCGACCGCACACCGAGCCCACGACGGCCGACGCCTTCTGGGTGAAATCCAGCTTGCACCCGCTCTCGCTGTAGTCGCGCGCGGGCACAAACACCTTTCCCGCCACCGAGATCCCGTCGCTCCTGAACGCGAGGTCGGTCGTCGCGGTCGGCTGCACGGCGATCGTGCCGGTCTCCTCGATCGTGCCCGTGGAGACGACGTCGTGGTTCTGTACCGGATCGGTGCCGACCGTCGTGAAGCCGCAGCCTTCGAGCGCGTAGCGGATCTCGACCGCGGTCGAGCCGAGGACCGCCTCGGGCGTGGCCTTCCCCGTGAGGCGCGCCTTGCCGCCCCTGGTGCACGGCACGGTGACGTCGAACGGGCCCGCCGGCCTGCCCTGCACACCCAGGTTGAACGTGAACCGCAGGGTCTCGCGGAGCGCGCGCACGGCGAGCTGGTCCTCGCACGCCTTGTCGCAGCTGAGCCCGCTGTCGGGCGCGATCGTGCTCTTGGGCCCGGCGCACGAGGCGCCGACCAGCGTGACGAGGAGGGCGGCCGCGATCTTCTTCATGTCAGAATCCCCCCTCCAGGCCGATGCTGGGAATGGTGATGGGGCCGATCGTCTGCGTCTGGCAGCCGCGTAGCGTGCAGCTCGTGGCCACCGCCTCCTTGCTGAGGCTGGCGTTCAGCCACTCGGCGACGAAGGAGAGCCACGCCTTCCGGGTGAGCTGCCACCGCTTCTCGAGGCGGAGGTCCACGCGAAAGAACGGGTCCAGGCGGGTCGCGGAAGGGTCGGTGGGATCGGGCGCCTTGGGGAGACCGGTGTAGAACACGAGCCTGGCGCCAGCACGCCAGTTGCGACCGAGATCGTACGCGAGCGCGCCGCTCGAGACGTGCGTGCGGTCGAACGTGGCGATGTACGTGCGCGTCGCGCTGGTCCGGGTGGAGCGCGAGAGCGTGTAGGAGAGGAACCCCCCGATCCGCTCCGTGAGCTTGCGCTTGAGGTAGAGCTCGAGGCCGTAGGACGTCCCATTCGTGCGGACCTCGAAGGCGTTCGCGGCGTCCTGACCGCCCTGGCTGTCCGCCGCCTGCCCCCCCCCACCGGCGCGGTCGGGGCCCGCGGTTCCGGGCTTGAAGCGAGGGACGCCGCACGGCGAGCCGTTCCCGGTGGGCTGCGGGCCGGGGTCGCCGGCGACCGTGTCGAGGGGGAACGCCCCGGGCCGGCAGCCGCTCACCGTGGCCGGCGTCGCGCCGAGCGGATCGCTCATGTCGAAGAAACCGTTGTGGAAACCGGTGAACGTGAGGGTCGTCGAACCACCGATCTCCCACTCCACACCGAGGCTCTCCTGGACCGACCTCTGCAGTCCCCCCTTGAGGCCGCCGGGCTGGAAGCCGGGGACGGGGATGACGAACGACGGCGCCTGGTGCGCCATGCCCATCGCCGAGAGGACCGAGAACCTCGGCGTCACCCGCGTGCGCAAGGCGAGGCGGGGATCCACGGCGACGGCGGTGGCCCCGTCCGACGCGAAGTAGTCGAAGCGCGCACCTGGCGTGATCTCGAACCGCGGCAGAACGTCGTACACGACGTCGGCGCGGACACCGGCCACGAGATCGCTCCGCTGCGGGAAGAGCGCCGCGATGCGCGACTGCGAAGGGCTGAAGTCGGTCGGTCCGAGCTCGATGTCGTAGGTGTCGGTCTGGGCGTCGACGCCCGCCCGCAGGTTCGCCTTCGGCGTGAGCTGGTACGCGATCTCCGTGCGCGTGCCCAGGATGCGATCGCGCAGGAAGCGCCCCGCGTCGAGTCGCGTGCGATCGAGGCCGACGGTCGCGGCCGTGCGGATCGTCCCCTTGTTCGACAGGCGGTGATCGTAGCGCGTGTCGATGCGGTGGAACTCGGTGCCGAAGAGCGTCCGCGTCGTCCCGTCCGGGAGGTCCTGGCCGAGGAAGTCGTACGATCCGAAGCCGAGGACGCCGATCCGATCCTGGGGCCCGAGATCGTACGTGACGCGCCCCTGGTAGTCCCAGTAGTCGAGGGAGACGGTGGGGGAGAGGAGCGTGAGGAGCAGCGCGGTGTACGAGTACCGGCCTGCGGCGAGGACCGTTCCCTTGCCGTTCGCGAACGGCGTCTCCACGAGGGCGCCCGCGTCGACGAGGCGAAGGTTGTATTCTCCATGCAACTCGTCGCCGGGCGGCACCGTCTCGCCGGCGACGATACCCCCGGAGAAGCGCCCGTAGCGCGCCGGGTAGCCGCCCGGGTAGAGATCGACGCGGGAGATGAGACCAGGGTGGATCACGGACGGACCCGCGCCGACGTGGAAGAGGAGCGGCACGCGCACGCCGTCCACGAAGTAGCCCGCGTTCCCTGGCGGGGCGCCACGGATGAAGAAGAAGGGGAGCCCCGAGACGAGGGGCGTCACGCCCGGGAGGCTCTCGATCGCCCGGAAGGGATCGCCGAACGCACCCGGGATCTGCCGCACCTCCGCGCGGGACAGCGTCGCCGTCCGCCCCGGCTCCGGTCTGTCGCCGCGCACCGTGATCTCCTCGACGTGGGCGGCGCGCGCGACCGTGCGCGGCGTGGGCGGCGCGATCCGGGCGGCCTCGGGCGCTTGTTTTTCGGTGACCGTCGGCGCGGCGGGGGCCGCGGGCGGGTGGAACGTGATCGCGACGCGCACCTTCGCGGCGATCGTCACGGTGCCTTGCGGCGTCTCGCGTGAGGCCGGGGTGAACGTCCATCCGCGCGCGGCGCTCACCGCGAGGGACGAGAACGGTTCGTTCACCTCTTCCGCCGCCACGTCCCGCACGGTGCCGTCGGCGTTCACCGTCACCACGAGGATCACCGTCGCGTCACCCGTCGCGCCCTCGGGGTACGCCACGACGGCGTCGGAGACGAGCACCGGCGCGACGATCGTGTCCGCCGCGCGCGACGACGTGGTCCAGCCCGCCCACGCGAGCGCGAGCAGGAGCGCGATGGCTCGTGGTCCTCTCACGATCCTAGGGGGACCAGGGGACAGGCAGCTCGAAGGCCACCGCGTAGTTGCGCTGGTTCGAGCGGACGCGGATCCTGCCCTTGCAGGAGACCCCCGTCCACGTCGTCGAGAGGCGCGCGACCGTGCCCTCCGGGGTCTCGAAGCGCTCCTTGATGGCGGTCCCCGGCGGGAGGCCCGACCCCACGACGAGGTCGTATCGCCCGTGGCGCGCGAAGTCCCCGCGCACGAGGTCCGACTGCGCCTCGAACGACACGGTGAGCTCCTCGTCGTCGACCCCCACGAGGGGCTCCGAATCGCGGAGCAGCCCCATGCGCCCGTCGCCCTCGCCCGCGCGCGGGCCCGGTGCTCCCGCGGTGTCCTGCGTCATCGCGTACCGGACGACCAGCGGCCCGCGGGGCCCCTCGAGAGCGGTGATCTCGACGGTGGAGTCCACGATGCGCACGCCGCCGATGCGGAGCGGCCCCGCGCTGTCCTCGAGCTCGAAGCCTTTGCCCGCGGCCCAGGGGTGCTTCTCCTCGGGGTGCGGCGTCGGGAGGACCTCATCCCACCCGAGGGGGGACACCGGGACGAAGAAGGCGACGCGGACGACGTTGCCCTCGCGGGTCACGGCGATCGGCTCGAGCGGCCGGAAGCGCTTGGCCGAGAGGACCTGCTGCGCCCACGCCTGCGCGAGCTTGATACCGAGCCGGCGCGTCGCGTGGGGTCGGAGGCGCACCGAGTCGATGTAGTCGTACTGGTACTTGGGGCCCACGCACGTGAGGAGATCCGGGCGCTTCGTGGAAGCGAGCCACGTCGCGAGCGTGGACGTCGAGCGCAGCGCCGCGTCACCACGCCCGGGAAACGCGTGCTGCTGCGAGACGAGGACGGGCACCGGCTGGGACTGGCCCGTGATGTCGCGGATGTCCTTGGCGTAGTCGCTCGCGAGCTGTACGAGCTCCGCCTCGTAGCTCGGAGATGTCGCGTCGGACTCCCCGTGCGTGAGCACGACGCCGCCCACGCCGAACCTCAGCTTGCGGGCCCTGGCGAACTCGACCGCCGCGCGTGTCTCGTAGAGCGAGCGCTCGTAGGGGCGGGAGGTGCCGTCCTTCCTCAGAGCACTCATCGGGCCGCCGGACTCGCCGGCAACGGTGTGCAGGGACACGAGGTCCGGGAGACCCATCGCCTTCGCGAGGACGGTCATCTCGGATGCCATCATCCAGTGTGGGGTCTCGCCCGCGATGTTGTCAGGATAGGAATGGCGCTCGTCGAGGCCCACGTTCGTCAGGGAGCGGATGGGCTCGACGAGCGGCCCCACGTCGAGGAACCGGGTGGTCTCGAAGCGCGGCTCGGGTCCGTTGTCGACGAGCTTGAGGTTGCCGTGGGACGGCCCCGTCGACAGGAGGGGGCGGCCCTCCCTCCCGACGGAGAGGTCCTCCCCGGTGCCGATGATCCCCATCCAGTCGAACGCAGGTGGCGGCACACCGCGCGGGACCCGCGGCGCCTCAGGGGGCGGAGGCGCAGTGCCGCAGGAGATGTCCGGCGGAAGCACACCGCCGCCGGCGGTGAACTCGTCGGCTTCTATCGTCATGCTCCCGTGGCAGGCGGCTCCGGAGAGGACCCCCGCCACGGCGACCGCACGGAGGAGTCCACCCGATCCGCGACGCGCGCTCACGTCGCGAGTGTACCACACGGACGACGGTGCCGCAGGGTGTGGCTGGCGCCCTGAGGAATCCCCTCATTTTCGAGCCCGAGCCCGAGCTCGAGCCCGAGCCCGATTCCTGCGCAACGAACCCGCGGTTCGTGCCGACTGGCGGGCATGGACGGGTTCGAACATGAGCGACTCGACGTCTACCGTGCGAGCATCGAGCTGGTGGCGGGGGCGGACCAGCTCGCGGACCGCTTT
>SXNL01000160.1 GCA_005777185.1 Myxococcales bacterium | reverse complement strand
CTCCTCTCGACCCTCCTCTCGACCCTCCTCTCGACCCTCCTCTCGACCCTCCTCTAGCACGCCGTCCAGGCTCTCGTACCCCCTGCGCTGGAGCAGATTTCGCAGCGTGAGCTCGTGCGCCTTGTCGCGATCGAAGAGCGCCTCGACGGGGACGGCGTTGCGCAGGATGCCGGCGGCGATCAGCTCCTCGCCGGGGTGGGCGATGCGCACGGGGCGGGCCGCCTCGTAGATCTCCACGCGACGCGGCCCGAGCAGACGCACCACCCAGATCAGCTGGGTGCCGGCGGCGAGGAGCTGCTCGATCTTCCGCTGTAGCTCGGGCTCATCCTGGCCGACGCTCGCGTACTCCACGGCGAGGCGGGGCACCGCGCCCTTGATCCAGCCGGGCGCGTCGGGCACGTTGCCGACGGCGATGTCGGGTGCGCGCATCGTCTTCGCGTCGAGAGCGAATCCGGCGTCGAGCCCGGCCGATTCGACGTCCGGGTCCGTGTCGAGGACGTGACCCCCGACGAGGGGGCCGCGTGCGCCGTCGCCACCTGTCGGCGCGCAGTAGATGGCGTGCCCGTCGGAGAGCTCGTACGGATCGCCTGGACGGATCTGATCGACGTTGAAGGGACCTTGGGACGGCTGCCTGGGCGCCCGGTTCATGGTTCGAAGGATAGCACCAGGGGCGGACGCGCCGAATCGATCCGACCGGGATCGTCACCAGGGCGGCGGACAGATCTGCTTCGACGGGCGCGCGGGGGTCTCGATGTGCCGACGTCGAACGTCAGCCCGAAGGTGATCGCGAGCCGACACGCGCTCGGCGTGCCTTGCGCTGGCGTGGCGAGGAGAGCACGGTGATCACGGACGCCCAGCTACGACCAGGAGACACGATCGTGGTGCCGGCCGGATGCGGATCCATCAGGGAGGCATGCTTCGACCGTGCAAGCCGGGCCCCGGTCTCGGACCTCGCCGAGAGGGCCGCCTTGTTCGCGCGTGGCCAGCCGACGCTCCGAACCCATCCGCGCGTCCTCGAGGCCCTGGGGCTCCTGGGGGCTCCGCTCGACGACGTCGCCGAGACGCGACGGTGGTTGCGAGGTCTGGCGGCAGAGGCCCTCGGCTGGCGGGCTACGTGGCTGCGCAGCGTCGGCGGAAGCCGGCGGCGCGTTGTCGTCGATCACCCTGACGGCGCGTGGCTGGTGCTCGAGGGCGACAGGCTCAGCGCGCGGAGCGTGCGGGCTCTGGCGACCAGTGAAGCCGAGACCTTGGAGGATGGCGTCGAACTCACGACCGACGACGACGACTCGTTCCATGCGGGTGTGGCCGTCGCGCTGGCGGTGCACAGCAGCGATGTCGAACGCTTTGCACGGGAGTACGCGGCGCGCATCGGGCTGGGTCCCGACCTCACCTCCGATCTCGCGCTGGCGGGCTGGCTTCACGATATCGGCAAGGCCGACCGCCGGTTCCAGCTGATGTTGCGCGGAGGAAGCGAGATCGCGCTCTTCAAGGATGAGACCCTGTGGGCCAAGTCGGCGATGGGGCGAGGTGACCGGGACGCCTACCGCCGCGCGCAGGCGCGAAGCGGGTACCCGAAGGGCACGCGCCATGAGGTGCAGTCGGTGGCGATGATCGAACAATGTCGCGACGTGATCCGGGCGAAGGCGAACGATTTCGAACTGGTGCTTCATCTCGTCGCGAGCCACCACGGTCACTGCCGCCCATTTGCTCCCGTGGTCGACGTTGCAAGCCCTGTCGGTGTCGGCCTTCTTGCGCATGCGAGCGTGGTCTTCGGCCAAGTCGATCTCGGCCCCGTGTCGTCGAAGAACGAGATGCACCGTCTCGGGTCGCCGCTCGGCGACCGCTTCTGGTCCCTGGTGGAGAAGTACGGGTGGCTTGAGCTGTGCTGGCTCGAGGCGATACTTCGACTGGCCGACCATCGCGCGAGCGAGGCGGAGCAGCAGGGGGGAGGCGCGTCGTGAGCCGGGTGGTGCTGGCCGGCGTGGACGGCGCGAACCCTCTCGGCTTCATGGCTGCGATCGGTCTCCTTCGTGTGCTCGATGCGCAGCGGCCCGGTGTACGGCTGGCGTTCGCCGACGACGGCTCGTTCCGTGCGTACCTTGAGGGAACCGCAGGACTCGAGTTGCCGGCGATCATTGCGAGGGACGCGGCCGCAGCGGGGCCGCTGTGGTCCGAAGCCGCAACTGCGCCTACCGTGCGGAGTCTCCTGCAAGCGACCATCCCCCGATCGGCGCGCGAGCGCGAGCTGCGCGGGATCTTCGCGACGTGCACGTCAGCTATTCGACGCACAAGCCAGGGCTTTGGTAACTTCGCGCCGGCCGTCGTGTCCGCGTAATCCGTCTCGACCACGGGGACCACGGGCAGGGAGACATTGACCACACCCCGCGCACGCGCACGCGCACGCGCACAGCACGCGCACCCGTACGCCCTGCGTAGCATGGGCGACAGGCCGCGATGGAGGTGACAGCGGAACGCCCCCTCCGAGCGCCCCCCCTCTGCTCCCGAACCCGCTACCCTCCCATCCATGGTCGATCCCCCCGACGTCCTCAAGTCGATGCTCCGCGGCTGGCTCCCCCAGGCCCCTGTCACGCTCGTCGTCGATCCACGCTCCCCCGGCTGCGCCAACCTGCCCACCGTCCCCGAAGGCCAGCCCCCGCTTCAGGTCCTCCTGGTCGAGCTCGCGGGCGAGCAGGGACTCTCCATCGTCGATCGCTCCGACGACGACGCCCTCCACGTGGACCACGGCCTGCCGGACGGCTCCGCCAACCTCGCCGCGCGCATCCCGTGGGCCGCCGTCTTCCTCTTCGTCGGCGGTGATCTCGGGAAGGTCAAGATCCACCCCGACGCCATCCCCGCCCTCGTCGATGACGATCGGCACACGTCCCTGCGCTGGGTGATGCGCGCGCTCGGGTTGCCGGATCTCCCCGCGAGCGGGCTCGAGTGGACCTTCACGATCAACGCGAAGCTCATGGCCGCCGACGCCGACCGCAGCGCGTTCGAGCCCGAGCCGCTCGGCGCGTTCCAGAGGTGCATGGAGACCGAGCCACGCGCGGCGCAGCTCCTCGTCGACGCCCACGCGGACGGCGTGTACGTGCCGCCGGCCTGGCCGCGGGTCCTCGACGGCCACGCCTTGCACCTCCCTGTCGGGCGCAAGCCTCCGTTCTCGGAGGTCAGCGCCGACGGTGAGGAGATCGCGTGGAAGTGCAATTTCCGCGACGGGGATCGGTTCTTCGAGGGCTTCTTCCGCGTGCCCTGGACCGCCGTCGGCGCGATGAAGCATGACACGCTCGGCGGGTGGTTCTGGCCCGACCATCTCCCGGAGCCGCTCCGCGCGCCCATGATGAAGGCGCCCGAGGTCGCCGCGAACCTGCACCTGCTGAGGGGTGCGCCGCTCGCGAAGCGGCAGGAGCTTCCCGCGGAGCCGCCGCGCATCGCCTACCTGCCGGCCCCCATCGGGATCGACAAGCCGGATGCGCTCGCAGACATCCTCGCGCGCGGGCGAGGCGGGATGGTCCTCATCGACGCGCGCGCCCCCGGCGTCGTCGTGGGCGACGGTTTCAAGAAGACGCCGCTGCTCTGCCTCTTCTGTGGCATGCCGCAGCTGCGCGCCGACGTGCGCGCCGAGGAGGACGGCGTTCACGCGGAGCTCCCGGACTTCGAGGGGCGCCCCGGACAGGTGTTCGCGCCCTGGAGCGCGGTCCTCCTCGTGGGGGCGAACCAGGGCGGCGCCCGCATGTACGCGTGGCCCGAGGACTACCCTGACGACATCCGCAAGGCCGTGCACCTCATGCACGATCTCGCGAAGCGTGGCGCGGATCCGACGGAGGCGATCGGGAAGGTCGAGGGAGTGGTCCCCGTGGACGTGAAGTCGAGCGGCTTCGTCCTCGGCATGGGCAAAGATCCTGCCGGGCACTACGTGCTCGGGATCCGGCAGCCGCTCGGCAAGAACCCCCAGACCGGGGACGACATGAACGTGGAGCTCCAGTTCATGTTGCCGGTGGGCATGCTGCACTGAGACGCGCGCGGTCGGCCGAAGGGCCCACTCACCCAGGCAGCGCGCTCGCGTAGATCTCTCCGACGTCCAGAAGGCAGCCCACCGACGCGAGATCGAGGGTCTCCCCTGCCTCCGCGACGTGCAGGGTCCACGTCCTCCCGTCAGGGTTCCTCCGGAACAGCTCGAGTCGTGGCTCGGTCTGCGAGACGAGCAGGTACTCCTCCAGTGACGGGATGCGCCGGTAGTGAGCGAACTTCTCACCGCGATCGTACGCCTCGGTGCCGTCGGACAGCACCTCGACGAGGACCACGGGGTTGACGAGCGTGTTCGCGTCCTCGGGATCGCGCTCCATCCGGCCACAGACGACCGAGACGTCGGGGTACGTGGCGAGGCCCGTCGCGAGCACACGGATGCGCAGGTCAGAGGAGAACGCCTCGCGCGGACGCCCGCGGAGCTGCGCGAGGAGCGCCGACGCGAGCCGCATGGCGAGCCTCGCGTGCTCCGGCGTCCCCCCGGCCATCGCGCCGATCTCGCCGTTCACGAGCTCGTGCTTCTCGCACGACCGATCGCATGTGCGACCGAGCGTGGACGACCACCTCGACGGCGCGGAGGAGGAGCCCCTGCACGAGCGCGAGGTTGTTCGCGGCCGTCGCCTCCGCAGGCGAGGGCACCGCAGGAGGCGGCGAGAGCCGGCGATTGTCGGGTCGGTCCGCGAACAGCGCGGCGAACGGACGGTACGGCGTAGTCGTCCGCCTCGTCCCGGTCACCGAACGTGCACTGAGGACGACGCTATCCTGACGGGTCGCGCCGCCCGATCGGGATTCATCGACCCTCACAAACGCCCCGCGCTACCATGACGTCGTGGGGACCGTGGGGACCAGGACGACCGCTCCAGCACCGGTGACCGCGTGACCCCCCTCGTGGGCCTCGGGCTCGGCGGGCCGACGCATACGCCCCGCGATCTCTCCCCATTTCGCCTCGGCGAGCCGATCTGGGGCCCCGCCGCACTCCTGCGCGATATCGAGCTGCGCCTCGGGCTTCCACCCCCGCGCGCGACCGCCACCTCCCGCATCCCCCGCTACAAGGCCCGCATCGAGGCGCTCGCTGCCCACGACGCCTTCTACGCACGTTCGTTCGAGGCGGACGCCATCGGCACCACGTCGACGCTCCTCGCGTGGCGGGACGGGCTCGTCGATGCCGGCTGGGACGGCGCCGTCGTGCCGGGTGGTGGGGACCGTCTCGCGGCGCTCGCGGCGCTCGAAGCGTCGCCCGTTCCGCTCCCCGACGGTGACGCCGATCGTCTCGCGCGTGTCGACGTCGAGCTTTGCGTGGCGCGCTCCCACCCCTACGAGCGCCTCACGCTCGCGGACAGCAAGCACGCCTGGCCCCGCAGGTGGCAGGTCATCTTCGATCGGCTCGAGGCCCTCGGTACGGTGGTCGACGCCTTCGAGCCCACCCTCCCGGGTGCTCCTCCCGACACGGATCTCGGCCTCCTGCAGCGCCTGCTCCGCGCAGACACGACCCTAGAAGCGACCGGTGCGTCCGCGCGCGTCCGCGGCGACGGCTCCATCACCGTCCTTCGCGGAGAGACACCGGCGGATCTGGCCGCGCTCCTCGCCGCAGTCCTCGCGGGGAGCACCGGCGCGGGCGCCCTGATCGTACGCGGAGACGATCCGTCCATCCTCGAGGCCGCGCTTCTCCACCACGGCCTCGCCGCACAGGGTCATCGCGGCGAGAGCCCGTGGCGGCCCGCGACGCAGATCCTCCCGCTCGCCCTCGAGCTCGCGTTCGAGCCGCGCGATCCTCATCGCGTGCTCGAGTTGCTCACGCTCCCGGTGGGTCCCTTCCGGGGCCGTCTCGGAGGCCTGCTCGCGAGGGCTGTCGTGCGGCAGCCCGGCGTGCTCGGACAGGAGTGGACGCGAAGAAAGCAGCAAGCGTCCGAGGCGTTGCGCGCGGAAGACGAGGCGCGCGCGCGGGAGGAGGGCAAGTCCGATGAGCAGGCGATCACGATCGCCGAGGCGCGCGCGGCGGCCCGCCTGCGCCGCGTCGCCGAGTGGCTGGAGTCCCCGGGCGTCGAAGGTGGGGAGATCGCGCGGTCGCGGCTCGTCGATATCGCGGCCCGAGTGCGCTCGTTGCTCGTGTCGCGCATGGGGAACCCGGGCGAGGCCCACGTGTACCAGCCCGCGCTCTCGCAGCTGAGGGACTTCGACGAGGCGATCGCCCACGGGACGTCGCCCGTCGGGCGCGAGGAGCTTCGTCACCTCTTCGACAGCGTGGCCCGTCGGGCTGACGGGCACGAGATCTCCACCGAGACGGCCGGCCGCCTCGCACACGCGCTCGCCCCCGCGGCCGTCCTGGCTCCGGCGCGCACCGTCGTGTTCTGGGACTTCATCGCCGGCGCCGAGCGGCGCCCGGTCGTCGTTCCCTGGAACGCCGCCGAGCGTCGCGCGCTGGGCGACGCGGGCGTCACGCTCCCCGATCCCCGGCGGATGCTCGCCGAGGAGGCTCGCGGGTGGCGGGGCGCCCTCCTCGCGGCGAGCGAACGGGTCATCTTCGCGATCCCGCGCGCTCGCCTGGGCGCCGCGACGGCACCCCACCCGATCTGGGACGAGATCGTCGCGCGCCTCGGTCTCGATGAGGACGCGCAGGCGATCGCTCGTCTCACCAGGGATGCCTCCTCGGTCCTCCGCGATCCCCCAGCGGCCCTGGCGGTTACGGCCCTTCCCGTGCTCCCGCTCCCGCGGACGGACGACCTGTGGCGGATCTCCCCCGCGGCGCTCGCGGGCGCCAGCGAACACCGCACGCACGCGACCGCGGTCGAGTCGCTCGTCGGATGTCCGCTGGCGTGGGCGCTCGACCACCGCGCCCGGCTCCGATCCGGCGCCGTCGCGAGGGTCGCCGCGGGACCCCTCCTGAACGGCGGCCTCGGGCATCGCCTCGTCGAGGAGCTCTTCCGCGCAGGCGCGTTCGATCTCGACGAGGCCGCGTTTCTCTCCCGCGCGACCACGATCCTGGAGGTGCTCGTTCGAACGGAGGGCGCGACGCTCCTCCTCGAAGGCGCCGGGTTCGAGCTCGCCCAGCTGCTCGACCAGCTCCGCGGAGCCGCGCGCGCCCTCCACCGCTACCTGCGTCGAACAGGCTTCCGCATCGCCGGTGTCGAGGAGGAAGTGACGATGGGCGCCACTCCGGAGAGCCCGGGAGGCCGTCTCGACCTCCGCCTCGTCGACGAGCACGGCGAAGATGCGGTCCTCGATCTCAAGTGGGGCGCCGCGATGTACCGCTCCCACCTCCGGAGAGGGCGCGCGATCCAGCTCGCCGTTTACGTGCTCTCGCTCGCCGCGGCGAAGGGCCAACGCGAGCCGCCTCCAGCGGCGTACTTTGCCCTCGGTCAGGGCAGGGTTCTCACGGCCGACCCACGCATGAAGATGGGAAGGGAGACCCTCGACGGACCCTCGCTCGTCGAGACGTGGAGCCGCGTGGAGCGGACGCAGTCGGCGGTCCGCGCTGCGCTCGCACGGGGCGACGTGGCGGTCGCGGACACGCGCCGCGGTCGGCCGCTCCTCGAGCAACTCGGCGTGCCCGAGGCGGAGCGAGAGCGGTGCTACGACGCCGGAGCACACGCCGCCTGCGAGCACTGCGGCTTCGCGACGCTCTGCGGTCGGGCATGGAGGGCGCTCGGATGACCGCGGCCGGCATCACGATCGTCGGGGCCAGCGCGGGGAGCGGGAAGACTCACCGCCTGACGCAGGAGGTGATCCGCGCCGTGGGCGGCGACGGCGTCCACGCGGTCGCGCTCGAAGGGCTGTTCGCCGTGACGTACACCCGCAAGGCACACGCCGAGCTGGCGGCACGGATTCGCCGCAAGCTCGTGCGGAAGCGCGCCTTCGACGAAGCGATGCGGCTCCCTCTCGCTTACCTGGGCACGGTCCACGCGGCGTGCCTCCGCTTGATCCAGGAGTTCGCGCTGGACGCGGGCCTGTCGCCCGAGGTCGACGTGCTCGCGGACGACCGGGGCAAGCTCATGCGCCAGGCGCTACATGCGGTCCTGTCTCCCGCCCAGCGAGCCCGCCTGGACGCGCTCTCGAAGCGGCTGGAGCTTCGCTACGATTCGAGGATCCGGCGACACGACTGGCTCGGCCCGGTCGGCGACATCATGGATCTCGCGCGCGCGAACCGCATCGGCCCCGGCGACCTCGGCGCCATGGCCCTCCGATCGGCGGAAAGCCTCGTCGCGCTGTTCCCCGAGCCGGAGCGCGACGGCGTCGCCCTCGACGCCGCCCTCGCGGACGCGATGGACGCCGCCTTGACCTCCCTCTCGTCGACCTCGGACTCCACGAAGAAGACGATGGACGTCCTCCTCTTCCTCGATGGCGCGCGGCAGCGGCATGCCGACGGCGAGCTCGCCTGGCGCGACTGGGCCAAGCTGGCGTCGCTTCACCCGAGCAAGGCGTGCGAGCGCCATGTCGATCGCCTGCGGGAGGTCGCCGCGCGCCATGAGGCTCACCCGCGGCTCCACGAGGATGTGCGGGAGATGACCCGGGCGATCTTCGACGCGGCTGCAGAGGGCCTCTCCGGTTACCAGGCGTGGAAACGCCGTCGGCGCCTCGTCGACTACGTCGACATGCTCGACGGCGCGCTCGTCCTGCTCGACGATCCGAGGGTCGCCGCCGAGCTGTCCGCCCGACTCGAGCTCGCGGTCATCGACGAGTTCCAGGACACGAGCCCGCTCCAGCTCGCCCTCTTCATGAAGGTCCATGCGCTCGCGGGGCGGTCGATCTGGGTCGGAGATCGGAAGCAGTGCATCTTCGAGTACGCCGGCGCGGATCCGCGCCTCATGGATCAGGTCGCGAGCTGGGTCGAGCGGGATGGCGGGGCGAAGGACCGCCTGCTCGGGAACTACCGCTCGCGACCCGAGCTCGTGACGGCGTGCTCGGCGCTCTTCGCCGCGGCGCTCGAGGCGCACGGGTTCACTCGCGACGAGGTCGTCGCGGTTGCCGCACGCGACGGCAAAGGGCTCGAGGACCTCCCGCCGTTCGGCCTCTTTCGCCTCGAGGTCTCGAACCAGGGCGAAGCCGCGCAGGCCGTCGCCGAGGGGATCGGGAGGATGCTCGCCACGCCAGCCGAGACGCCCGTGATCGATCGCGTGACCCTGTCGCCTCGGCCCGTGCGCGCGGGCGACATCGCGGTGCTCGTCGCAACGAACGCGGAGGCGATGGCCCTCGCCGACGCACTCCACGCGCGAGGCACGCGATCCGCGCTCGCGCGCGAGGGCCTCCTCGCGACGCCCGAGGGGACGCTCGCCGACAGCGCCCTGCGGTGGCTCGTGGACGCGGGCGACTCGCTGGCGGCGGCCACGATCGACGCCTTGACCGGCTTCGAAGGACTGTCGCCCGAGCCGTGGCTCGAGGATCTCCTGCAGCGCTCTGGCGAACCCTCCGACCTCGAGCCCTCGGGTTGGCGCGCGTCCCTTGCGCGCGTACGGGAGGATCTGCCCGTCCTCGCGCCAAGGGAGGCGCTCGATGGCGCCCTCGTCGCGCTCGACGCCGTGGGACTGTGCGCACGGTGGCCCGATCCGGCGCAGAGGGTGGCCAACCTGGATGCCCTCCGCGCGCTCGCGGCGGCGTACGAGGACCGGTGCCAGAAGGAGCGCGAGGCGGCCACCGTGGCGGGCCTGCTCAGGTACTTCGACACGATTCGCGAGCCTGCCCTGCAGGGGGACGAGCTGGTCGCTGCCGACCACCAGCACGTCCTCGCGGACGATGACGCCGTCACCGTGTGCACGTACCACAAGGCGAAGGGACTCGAGTGGCCGGTCGTCATCCTCGGAAGCCTCGACCGGGAGGAGCGCCGCGACGCCTTCGAGGTGTGCCCGGAGACGGATGTCCTGGATCTCGACGCGGGAGCCCCGCTCGCGGGGAGGTGGATCCGGTACTGGCCATGGCCGTTCGGCCCGATCGAGAAGGTCCCGCTCGCGGCCGCGGCCGCTCGGTCCGCGGAGGGCCGGCGTGTGGCGGAGCGCGAGGAGAAGGAGCGAGCGCGCCTGCTCTATGTCGGCTTCACGCGCGCGCGCGATCACCTCGTGCTGGCGGCGCGGATCCGATCGACGCGCGGACAGCGGGTCTGGGACACCGCTTGGCTCGACGGGTTGACCGACGGAACGGGCGCGCCCATCCTTGGGCTCCCACTAGAGGGAGAGGACGGCGCCGTCGTCTCCGCGCCGATCCGCGGAGGAGCCGACGTGCGGGTGAGGCTCTGGCACCTGACGGCGGGCGAGCCCGCCCGCGTTCCAGCGAAGGACTCCCCTCGCTGGTTCGCGAGGCCGCAGCCGCGGGCGGAGGAACGGCCACCGTACCGCATCGTGCCGTCCGCGGAGACGCTCGGGTGGCCCGAGGTCGAGACGCTCGTTGGCCGGGCTAGGCTGGGGATTGCCGAGCGCTTGCCCGTCGTCATCCGCGTGGAGGCGTCGATGCGACTCGATCACGAGGCGCTCGGGAACGCGGTGCACGCGTTTCTTGCCGCAGACGTGCCGGGCCTCCATGACGAGGAGCGCATGGAGCGCGCGCGGCGGCTCCTCCACGCCGCGCGGATGACGGGGGACGTGCGCCCAGAGGCGCTCGTGGCGGCTGGCGACAACCTGCGGGTGTGGGTGCACGCTCGGTGGCCGGGTGCTGCGTGGCTTCGCGAGGTGCCCGTCGAGGGGATCGTGGACTCGCCCGACGGAGAACGACGCGTGAGCGGGATCCTCGACCTCTTGCTCGCGACCGCCGAGGGGTGGGTCATCGTGGATCACAAGACGTTCCCCGCCAGCGCCGAGCCGGCGTGGCGCAAGCGATGCAAGGACTTCCTCCCGCAGCTCGTGACGTACGCGGCGGTGCTCTCACGAATACCGGGCCCGCGCGTCGTCGGGTGCTGGGTGCACCTGCCGGTGGGCGGTGGGATGGTCGAGGTCGTGCTTCCACCCATGCCAACGGCGGGTTGAGCCCACGCCGCCGACCCTTCCGACCCTGCCCCTCCGCTCCGCCCCCGTCCGTCTCCAGCTCTTCGACCCTCTCGTTCGACCCCCACCCCCCTCTGTCCTCGGCCTGGCGCGGCTGCTGTTCCACCGCCCCGACCCTCTCTCGGAACCCCGCAGGGGTCGCCGCACCACGGGCTGCGCCCTCCCTGCTGATGCACGTGACCCCGCAGGGCCGCCCCTAAGATGGCCATGAGGAAGCCTAGGCTGGCTCACGAGCCGCCCAGAGATGGCGGTCGGGCAGCCTTTTTCACGCAACGCACCCCCGCTCGATCCGACCGGGAGAAGCAGGAAGGCACGGGGCCGCAAGGCTCCTCCCCATGGTGCCATCCACGACCAGGAGAAACATGAAAGCACTGCGCCGTAAGGCCCCCCCCAACGGTCCCATCCACGACAACGTCCTCGCCGAGGCTCCCGCGGTCCAGTCCGCGGTCCCCGATGGACCCAACCCGAGCACGGCCGCGCCCTTCGATCCGACCCCCTACCTCCACATCGGCAGCTTCTCGATCCGGTCCGCCTTCTTCATCGTGCGCCAGCTCCTCGCCGCCGCGCCGTCCGACGCCACCCCCGAGTCCAAGGCCGCCCTCCGCGCCGTCCGCAAGATCGGCGAGGAGATCCGCGTGATCTTCAACGCGGACGGGCAGGACCGGCCCACGACCGACCCGCGCCGCGTCGACGCGCTCGTCGACCTGCGGTGGACGAACGTGTACCGCCGGATCGAGGCGTACGCCACGCTCCCGGTCGAGCGCTACCCGGACGCGGGCGTCGCGAAGGCCCTCCTCGGCAACCTCTTCCGCAACGGTCGGTCGTTCCTGAACCTGCCCTACGCGGACGAGTGGGCCGAGAGCGAGCGCCTCCTGACCCGCATCGTCGACGAGGGGCTCGAGGACGCGCTCGACCGGATCGTCGGCCCCGCGTTCCTCTTCGAGCTCCGCTTGGCGCACGCAGAATACGGCGCGGTGCTCGGCACGGTGACCGCCCGGGCGATCGAGCCCAAGGTCAATCGCGCGGGGCCGCTCGACCGGTGCATGGTGGCGATCAACGAGTACGCGTTCCTCGTGTGCGCGGAGGTGATCGCGAAGAAGCGGTCCGCGAGCTCGGCCGCGGCCGCGCTCGAACCGATCGTGGCCTTCAAGGACGCCCAGGTCGGTCGTCGCGCTCCCCCGGAGGAGCCGCCCGCGCCCGCGAGCGGCCACGAGCCGCTGCCCGCCGTCCCCTGACAGAACGAGCGTGCCGAGGGCAGGCACGCAGGGTCCGCCTGTTGCAAAACGGCGAGAGGGGATGTCTGATCAGCGGACTTCGGCGCGACGGGGGTGCGAGCATGGAACCACGAGACTCGAGCGGTCGAGCAGACGCGACCAAACAAGCAGACGCCTCGGGGCCGGCCAAGGCGAAGCACCTCCCGCTCGCACCCCCCGTCCCGCTCCGCGCAGATCCCCCCGATCTCGTGCCCGCGCGCATGATCAACGAGGCGCTCTACTGCGAGCGCTTGATGTACCTGGAGTGGTCGCAGGGGGAGTTCGCTGACAACTACTTCACGGTCGACGGACGACACGCACACCGGCGCGCCGACCAGGCAGGAGGTGCGCTTCCCCCGCTGCCGACCGCGCCCGTCCAGAGCGACGGCTCGCCAGCTGATCCGGATGAGGAACCGCGACCGTACAAGGCCCGGTCCGTCTGGCTCTCGTCCGAGACGCTCGGCATGACCGCGAAGATCGACGTCGTGGAGGGGGCGGACGACGGGTCGGTGATCCCCATCGAGTACAAGCGGGGCCACGCGCCCGACATCCCCGAAGGCGCGCACCTGCCCGAGCGCGCCCAGTTGTGCGTGCAGGTCCTCCTCCTCCGTGAGCATGGCTACTCGTGCGGGCAAGCGGCCATGTACTTCGCCGCATCTAGGCGTCGCGTCGCGATCACGATCAACGACGCGCTCATCGCGACGACCCGAGCCACCGCCCTCCGCGCGCGTCAACTCGCGGAGCGGGGCGTCCTGCCGCCGCCGCTCGTCGACAGCCCGAAGTGCGACGGCTGCTCGCTCGTCGGGATCTGTCTCCCCGACGAGGTCAACCTGCTGCGCCTGCTGGAAGGGCAACCGATCGACCCGCCTCCGTGGGGGGATCGCGCCGGCCTCTTGTCGATGAACAGAACCGCATCCAGAATGACGCTCGCAAACCCCCTCGCAAGCTCTCGGGTTCAGACGAGAACTGCAGGGGACCCTTCCGCTCCTGAGAGGGAGCGGCTCCATTGAAGCCGCATGGCGCGCACAGCATGGAGCGCGGCTTCTGTGCGGCCTTCCGCTCCTGAGCTACTACTCTCCGAAATCTTCTCCGGGCGCGAGGATTTCCTCATCCATCTCCTCGCGCGTCGCCTGGACCGCGGCCGCGAGGAGCCGACCCCGCTCCGTGATCTGGTACCGGTGCGTCTTCGGCACCTTCTTGATCACGCCGTGGGCCCTCAACATCCGCAGGCGGCGGCCCATCTGGGCCGATGTCCTACGGCGGTCCGCCGCGCTCATGCGCCTGCCCGGCTGGAGCAGGTGTGCGAGGTCCCGGTTCCGAAAACCAGCTATCGCGAACTCTCCCCTCGCGACGATGGCGAGCAGCTCGACGTCCTTCGTGTCGCCAATCCGCAGCGGGCGCGCCCGAAGCCCACGTCGCGCGTCGCGAACCGGCTTGGCCACGCGGTCGAAGATCTCCGCGCAGGGGGCGGCATCCTCGACGACCGACAGGGCGTCGAGGTAGCGCTCGTTCGATCTCCGCGAAATCTCCGCGCGCCGGTGCAGATCGGCCACGCTCATGCGGAGCGGCTGCCAGGAAAGACGGCCCCCCTCGGCCTGCTTCGTGGGGCGGGCGCAGCACCTTGAACCCCTTCGTTCGCCCGATCGTCGTCTCCACCCGGAGAACGCGGCCGCCCTTGTCGTACATCTTGATCGAGTTCCCTTGCACCCAGTGCTTGACGCGGACGCCCTCGCGCCGCTCCTTGAATCGCGTCGTCAGCTCGCCGGCGAAGGCGCCGTGGACCTTGCGGCCCAGGAACCTCATGACGTCAGGGCTGCGGAAGTGGCGCACCGCGTGGGAGACGAGCCGCGGGTAGATCGCGGCGAGCATGCCGGGATCGCGGAACGTCACGTCGGTCGCCCACTCCGTCTGGTACGCCGTCCAGTAGTACTCCATCGGCCACGTTGTGAAGATCGCGTCGTGCTCGGGGTTGAGTGCGCGCGCGATGGGCGTCAGCATGGCGACCCAGTCGGTCTCGAGCTGCTCGTCCAGCAACCGCTGCCCGAGCTCGGGGTTGGCGAGCCACGTGACGCAGTTGTCCTCCCTCGTGAAGGCCGCTCGCCTGAGCGGGTGCTCCTCGAGCAGCCTGCGCACGAGATCCTCCTTGCTGGTCCTCGACGACTCCACGTAGCGGCAAGGGCGTCCGAGCTTCTCGACGCTCTCGAGCGCGGCTGCTTTCACGCGGTGGCTCGTCTCGAGCATGAACTTCTCGAGGTCGAGCAGGCGCTTCCCCTCCCGGCAGAGGAACGTGAACATCCCCCTTGGCATCACGAGAGGCTGCGACGTCCCGCGAAAGACGAGGCGATCGAAGCCAGACAACGTCGACGTGACGAGGGGGGCATGACGGGCGACGAAGAGATCCATGCCGTGCTCCCTGCACCCGTTCTTTGGGCCACGTGCCAGGCAGGTGCACGCGCACGCGGACGCACGCGACGACGCAGGCAACCCGATCACCCGCACGGGTGCGCCGGCTCCTACCCCCGAGCCGTCAGCAGCTTGTCGATCAGATCCTTCGAGTACCCCGACAGCTCCCGGAACACGACCCCCATCCCGTCCTTCTCGACCCGCACCACCTCGCCGACGCCCTCGATCGTCTCGATGTCATCCATGATGACCGTGAAGTGCAGGTTCACCCGCGTCCCGACCGGCAGCGGGGCGTGCGCCTTGATGAAGAGACCCGTGCGCGAGATGTTCGTCACGTACTCCTGGATGAACGCGTCGAACGACTCGAACTCCTTGTTGATCGTGACGCGCTCGTCGTTGCGCTTGTCGTCGCTCACGGTCACCTCCCCGCGATGTCGAACTGCTCGATGTGGTACTCCTTGCGGGCGACCACGGTGATCTTCCGCTGGAAGCGGTTCTCGGTCTCTGTGATGGCGCTCCGCTCCTTGCCGTTGAGCACCTCGGCGACCGCGGGGTGCGCGTTGACGACGATGGCGTAGCCGGGGAGGTCGTTCTTGCGGCGGCGGATCTCGCGGAGGATCTCGTACGCGGTCGTCTCCTTCGACTGCAGCTGGCCGGTGCCGTCGCAGTAGAAGCACGGCTCGTGCAGCATGCGGCCGAGGCTCTCGCGGGTGCGCTTGCGCGTCATCTCGATGAGGCCCAGGTCCGAGATGCGGTTGAGCGTCGTCTTGGCCTTGTCCTTCTGGAGCAGATCCTCGAGCGTGCGGCGCACCTTCTCGCGGTTCTGGGCCCTGTCCATGTCGATGAGGTCGAGGATGATGAGGCCGCCGATGTTCCGGAAGCGGAGCTGGTAGGCGATCTCGTGCACGGCCTCGAGGTTCGTCTTGAGGATGGTCTCCTCCATGTCCTTCGACGCCTTGCCCACGAAGCGGCCGGTGTTCACGTCGATGGCCGTGAGCGCCTCGGCCTGGTCGATGACCAGGTGCCCGCCCGACGGGAGCGGCACCTTCCGCGACAGGGCGCGCTGGATCTCGTCCTCGATGCCGTAGGCGTCGAAGATGGGCTCCTCCTCGGAGTAGTACTCGAGGTCCTTCACGCGGTCGGGCGCGAACATCTCCACGAAGCGGCAGAGGCGGTCGTACTGGTACTTGTCGTCGATGACGATCTTGTCGACCTCGTCGGTGAACAGGTCGCGCGCAACCTTGAGCACCAGGTCGAGCTCGCCAGCGAGGAGCTCGGGCGCGCGCGCGGTCTCCTTCTTCTTGGCGACCTCGCCCCACAGGCGGACGAGGTAGCCGACGTCCTGCTTGAGCTGCTTCTTCGTGAGGCCCTCGGCGACGGTGCGCACGATGAGCCCGCCTGTCGGCGGTTTCACGCTGTCGATGACCTCGCGCAGGCGCGCACGCTCGCGATCGGAGCCGATGCGCTTCGAGATCCCCGTGTGCTCGACCGTGGGCAGGTACACGACGTACCGCCCCGGCAGCGAGACGTGGCTGGAGCAGCGCGCGCCCTTCGAGCCGATCGGATCCTTCGTGACCTGCACGATGATCTCCTGGCCCTCCTTGACGACCTCGCGGATCGGCGTGGACTTCGCGATGCGCGGCGGCATGCGGTCGCCCATGTCGCGCTTCGGGCTCCCGCCCCGGCCACGCCCGCGGCCACGGTCACGATCTCCCGGTCGGCGGGCCTCGCGTGCGGTGGGCGCGGCGGGCGCGCTCGCCTGCCGGGGCGGGTCGCCTCCCGGACCGCGCCCGCGCCCTCGACGACCGCGCCGGCGACCGCGACGATCGGCGGCCGGCTCCTCGCGGGGCGGAGCCGGCGCGCGGGGGACCGGTTCGCCGGGCTCGGTGATGGTGAAGCCCGGCATGTCGGGGAAGTCCTCGTCTTCCGGCTCGTCCTCCCCACCCTCGTCCTCGGGCTCCCCGTCGTCGTCGGCGGGCTCGGCGGAGCCCTCCTCGTCGGCGATCCGCGGCGTGCTCGCGTCGGGCGAGCCGGACCCGGAGAGATCCGAGGCGCTGTCCTCGATGGCGACGTCGACGGAGCTGTCCTCGACGGGGAGATCCGAGGAGCTGTCCTCGACGGGGAGATCCGCAGAGCTGTCCTCGATGGCGACGTCGACGGAGCTGTCCTCGACGGGGAGATCCGAGGAGCTGTCCTCGACGGCGAGGAGGTTCGCGGGGCGGGCGGCGTCGTCCTCGGTCGCGGAGGCCTCGGCCTTGCCGAGCGCGTGCTCGGACGACGGCACGTCCTCCACCGCGGGGGTTGACACCGTGGGCGCCTCCGAGGTGGCCTCGTCGCCGACCGCCGGCGGGGACGCCGCGCCCTCGCCCGCGTCGGCGTTCTCTTCGACCTCCCCCTCGCTGACCACGTCCTCGCCGCGCGCGTGCTTGCGGCCTCCGGCGAGATACGCCTCGAAGTCGTCGGGCCGGATGAGATCCTCGACGTGCAGGAACGCGGCGCGATCCTGGCCGATCTCGATGAACGCGGCCTGCAGACCCGGCAGGACGCGGGTGACCTTTCCGAGGTAGACGTTGCCTACGGTGCTCGCGGCGGCGCCGCGACGCTCGAGGTGAAGCTCGGCGATGATGCCGTCCTCGATGAGCGCGCAGCGCGTCTCCCGGGGATCGACGCTGATGACGAGACTGCTCTTGGCCATGAGTGGACGCTCTCTTCCGCCCGGCCGCGACTGAACCCCTCCGACCACGACGCTCGGCTCGACCGTGCGTCGTCGCACGCACGCCCGACGGACCGGATGGCGCTACAGAGCAGCCGGGTCGAGGTCGAGAGCGCGCGTCGCGAAGTCGTCATGGAGAGCAGAACCTGACCGGGGAGCCCGACGCTCCGGGCAAGCCAGCGACGCCTGGACGGAGACCGCCCGTGGCGCCACGGCTGCGAATTCATTGAAAAAACAGACCCGCCGCGGAATGCGGAGGGTGAAAACTTTGGCCGAGGACACGCCGTGAGGCACTCCCGAGCCTGACCCAACCCTTACCCCAAGGGGCCCACCTTGGCCAGCGCTATCCCCCACGCTGGACGTTCTCGGCGGAAATGAAGAAAGCCCCACCACACTCTTCCACGCTACCGTTGCTCCCTCTCGGGCCTGGCGGGTTTCACGCTTCCAAGTCGGCAGGGCCACGAAGTGGCCTGGACCACGAACCGACCGTAGCACGGACGTCAGGCCGGAGCAAGATCGCGTAAGAGGTCGAAAAAGAACAGAATTCCGCGGACGGTGGACGGCGGAGACCCGACGGACACGGCGCACGGGGGAAGGGGCGCGCCGACAATGGGCGGGGGCCGGGAAGTTTCCCCGCTCCGCGCTGGTACACCCCCCCGCGTGGGTGCTACCCCACGGATTCGGGAGCCCCCTCATGAACCCTTTGTCCGAAGTATGGCTCATCCTGCAGCGCGAGCTGCTCAGGAACTTCCGCAGCGTGAAGGGCATCGTCCTCGCCCTCCTGGCCCTCCTCGGCGGGAGCGGCGCCGCGATGCTGCTGGTCAAGTTCCAGCAGTTCAAGCGCACCCAGCTGCCCGACATCACGCCCGAGCACATGAAGGAGCTGCGGGAGCAGGCGCTGGCGCAGGTCTACGATCCGGAGACGGCGAAGCAGCTCTCCTCGTCGCCCGAGGTCCTCTACGTCGTGCTGATGCTCACGGTGTGGCTGACGCCGCTCCTCATCGTCTTCCTCGGGTTCGACAACGTGTCGAGCGAGCTCCAGCACAAGGCCGTGCGCTACTGGACCGTGCGCACGCGGCGCGGCTCCTACTTCATTGGCAAGGTCCTCGGGCTGTTCGCGACCGTGTCGCTCATCACGCTCTCGATGCACGTCCTCATCTGGGTCGTGTGCATCGCACGCGGGGAGGCGTCCGCTGGCGAGACCTTCGCCTGGGGCGCCCGCTTCTGGGCCACGTCGCTGCCGATGAGCGCCGCGTGGTGCGCGGTCGCCACCCTCGTGGGCTCGCTGTTCCGGCAGCCGGTCCTCGCGCTGCTGATGATCTGCGTCGCGTTCTTCTCGCTCTGGTTCCTCTGGGCGGTCGGCCTCGCCGCGAACGTGGAGGGCCTCGCGTACGTGTACCCCAACTACTACGACAAGCTGCTCCTCTCCTCGAAGGCGTGGACCGCGGCCGGTGGCGTGGCCGCGTGCCTGGGCTTCACCGTGATCGGCGTGGGCGGCGGCACCCTCATCTTCGCGCGCAGGGACGTCTGACATGAACGCGACGGACGCCCTGCCCGAGGAGCCCGGAAGCCCCGGAAGCCCCGCACCCGAGGAGCCCGCGAAGCTGGACGCGCCCGTGAAGCGCGCTTCCGCGGAGTCCGACAAGCCCCCCTCCGCCGAGCCCCCGAAGCCGCCGGTGGACGCCTCCCCCGCCGCGGAGAAGACCGAGGCCCGCACGGACGGGGCGCTCCCCGAGCTCCCGCGCCCCGCCATGCCAGCCCCCGTCGTCGCGGACACGGCCCGGCGATCGAAGAAGAAGAAGGAGATCGAGTACGCGGTTCGCCTCAACCGCATCACGAAGCGCTTCGGCGCCAAGACGGCGGTCGACGGCGTCTCGCTCAAGATCAAGCAGGGCTCCGTGTACGGGCTCATCGGCCCGAACGGCGCGGGCTAGACGACGTGCTTCTCCATGATGGCGGGCTTTCTCAAGCCCACCGAGGGGACGATCGAGATGCTCGGCTACGAGCCGACGCAGGTCGACGAGCTCCGCTCGCGCGTGGGCGTGCTCCCCCAGGACGCCGTGCTGCCGCCCACCGAGCGCGTGGGCGAGTTCCTGGTGCACATGGCGCGCCTGCAGGACATCCCGAAGGAGAAGGCCGAGGAGGCCGCCCGCGGCGTGCTGGCCGAGGTCGACGGGCGCGAGTGGTGGTCGGTCAAGTGCGCGAGCTTGTCCCACGGCATGGCCAAGCGCGTCCAGCTTGCGCAGGCGCTCCTCGGCGAGCCCGAGATCGTGCTGCTCGACGAGCCCACGGCGGGCCTAGACCCGCGCGTCGCGTACGAGGTGAGGCAGCTCGTGAAGACGCGCAAGGGGCGCTGCACGATGATCGTCTCGAGCCACAACCTGCAGGAGCTCGAGGAGATCTGCGATAGCGCGGCCATTCTTGATCGAGGTCGCGTGGTCGCGTCCGGGAGCATCTCCCAGCTCACCAACGCGTCCGAGGAGGTCCACGTCAAGATCGCGCCGCCGCTCACGCGCGGCGAGGGTGCGTACCGGGGGGGGGCCCCGCCCGTCCCGCTCGCGCAGATCCGCGAGCTCCCGATGGTGAAGCGCGCCGAGTTCGATGACGAGCGCATGGAGCTCGTGGTCTACTTCGAGCGGGGCTCCGTCGACGCGGAGACGGTCATCAGCCACGTCCTCTGGGTCCTCCTCAACGCGCAGGTCCGCATCAGCGGTGTGAGCAAGGGACGCGGCCTCGAGCAGCGCGTGATGGAGTTGACCTAGCGTCCCCTACGAACCGGGCTTGTCCTTCTTCACGCCCAGCTCGAGGGCGATGCCGAGGCTCTCCTGCATGTCACCCCGGTCGGCGCGCATCGCGAGCGAGTCCGCGCGCTGCTCGGCGAGGTCGGTGACCGCGTTGTAGTTGATGGACGACAATTACTTTTGCAGGTCGACGACAACTACTTTTGCAGGTCGGCCGCCGTGCTGACGGCGCGTGGGAGAGTGGGCCCCGAGGCCCTCGTCGAGGGCTTGAGGAGCCCCGATGCTCAAGGACGCGCAGG